>JAPLNP010000132.1 GCA_026401055.1 Planctomycetia bacterium | reverse complement strand
TGATCCGCTGGCCGCAGTTCAGCGACCAGGCGATCCAGGCGGTCACCGACGTGTTGCGCTCGGGCAAGGTGAACTACTGGACCGGGCCCAAGGGGATGGAATTCGAGAAGAAGTACGCCGCCTGGCAGGGGAGCAAGTATGCCGTGAGCACGGCCACCGGCACGGCGGCGCTGCACGTCTGCCTCTCTGCGCGGGGGATCGGGCCCGGCGACGAGGTGATCGTGCCCAGCTACACCTTCATCGCGTCGAGTTTCTCCGTCGTCCAGGCCGGCGCGATCCCGCGGTTCGCCGACGTCAATCTCGACGACCACTGCATCAGCATCGAGTCGGCCGAAAAGCTCGTCACGCCGCGGACCAAGGCGATCATGCCCGTACACCTCTACGGCAACGTCTGCGACATGGGCAAAGTCAACGCCTTCGCCAAGAAGCACAACCTCAGGGTGATCGAGGACAACGCCGAGGCGTTCGGCGGGAGCTACAAGGGCAAGAAGACGGGCACGCTGGGCGATGTGGCCGGGTGCAGCTTCTGTCAGAACAAGACCTTCACCACCGGCGGCGAAGGCGGCATGTTCACGACCGACGACGAGGAACTCGCCTGGCAAGCCCGAAGCTTCCGCGACCACGGCTACGACGTCCGCCAGCGGCTGAACCTGTTGGCCTTGGAGCAGAAGCTGCCGTCCATTCACAACCGCGTGGGCTGGAACTACCGGATGACCGAGATGCAATCGGCGATCGGCCTGGCGGAACTCGAACGGATCGACAACTGGAACATGCCCACGCGGCGCCGCAACGCCCATATCGTGATGGACGCCCTGGGCGAGCTTCCCCAGATCAAGTACATGCCGATCGACACGGACGAGCGGCGAAACGGCTGGTTTGTCTGCGCGTTTTCGCTGGACATCGAGAAGATGAGCTGCGACATCGCCCAATTCGTGGCCGCCGCCGGGGCCGAGGGAGCGCCGTGCTGGAAGGTGTTTTGGCCGCAGTGCCACACGGAGCGGGCGTTCACGGAGCGAAACGGTTTTGGCGACACCGGGTTCCCGTTCACCTCGAAGGAGTACACCGACCCGGCGAGCGTCGACTACTCGAAGGTCGAGGTGCCCAACGCCCGCTGGCACGAGTCGCACACGTTCACCTGTTTCGCGTTTCCGACGTTCACCGAAGAGAACATGCGACAGATCGCCGCGGCGCTGGTCAAGGTGATTAAGGCGTATAGCTGAGGAGAAACCATCATGGCAACACACGTCCATTTCGGCGTCATCGGCGCGGGCGGGATTGCGCGGCGGAAGACGATTCCGGGCATGCTCAAGTCCGAGCGGTGCCGGCTCGTGGCGGTGATGGACCCGGTAGGCATCGACCAGATCGCCGCCGAGTTCGACGTGCCGGCCGCGTACACCAGCGAGGCTGAGTTGCTCGCTGATCCGGCGGTCGAAGCCGTGTACATCGCCTCGCCGGTCTATCTGCACGCCCGGCAAATCAAGATGGCCGCCGCGGCGGGCAAGCACGTCCTGTGCGAGAAGCCGCTGACGCTCACGTCGAAGGAGGCCCAGGAAGCCGTGGCCGCCTGCCGCGACGCGGGCGTGTTCCTCCAAGAGGGATACATGATGAAGTTCCACGGGGCTCATCGCAAGATCAAAGACCTCGTCGACGCGGGCCGTCTCGGCAAGATCGTTTACATGCGGGCGCAATTGTCCTGCTGGTATCCGCGGATCGAAGGCGCGTGGCGGCAGGACCCCAAGACCGGCGGCGGGGGCGCCTTGATGGACATGGCCACGCACCTGTTCGATCTCTTGGAGTATTTCGCCGGGCCGGCGCGGCGAGTGGCGTGTCTGGCCGGCACGTTGGTGCAGGACTACCGCTCGGACGACGCCTCGACCACGCTCCTGCAGTTTGCCTCCGGCGCCCAGGCCACCGTCGACTGCTTCTACTGCATCCCCGACGAGGCCAGCCGGACTCGGCTGGAGATCTACGGCTCGCAAGGAGCGGTCCTCTCCGAGGGCACGATCGGGCAAAGCAGCCAAGGCACGCTCGAAGGCATCTTTGGGCTCGGCGACGCCGGCTACGACGCCACTCAGAACAAGGACGTCGCCCGACGGTTCGAGACGATCGCGTTTGACGCCGTCGATCCCTACACGGCCGAGTGCGAGTATTTCGCCGGCTGCATCCTCGCCGGCAAGGCCCCGACGATCAACGACGGCGCGGGGGCGATTCACGTCACCAGCCTGGCCGAAAAGGCGTATGCATCGGCGGCCGAAGGGCGGTTCATCGACGTGTGAAAGCATGACGGCGGGGTGGCACGTCCCTGAGCCTCGGGCGAAGGGCGTGTTGGACATCGGTGTCAGATCAACCACACCCTTTCAGGGCATGCCACCCGACCGTTGCGGCGGCTCGGGCGGGCTGATAGGATAAACGGCATCCCCGTCACACCTTCCGCGGCGAGGTCGGTCTCGTCGCCCCACCTTTTTGCCTGG
Source organism: Planctomycetia bacterium (assembly GCA_026401055.1). Taxonomy (GTDB): domain Bacteria; phylum Planctomycetota; class Planctomycetia; order Pirellulales; family Thermoguttaceae; genus JAPLNP01. The sequence continues at coordinate 2,115 of JAPLNP010000132.1, read as the reverse complement.
AGGAATCTCATGTCTCAGCCACAATCGCGATCCAACACGGCGTCAACTTCGCGCCGCGAGTTCCTGAAGTCTTCGGCGATCCTGGCCGGCTCGGCGGCGGTCGCCGGGCTGTCCCTTGCCCGAGGGGCGCATGCCGCCGGCAGCGACACGATCAAGATCGGGCTCGTGGGCTGCGGCGGACGCGGGTCGGGCGCTGCCGACAATGCGATGAACGCCGGCAAGGACGTTCGCCTGGTGGCGATGGCCGACATCTTTGACGACCGAGTCCGCGGCGCCCGCGAGCGGCTCAAAGCGATCAAGCCCGACCAGGTGGCCGTCGCTGACGATCACTGCTTCGTCGGTTTCGACGCCTACAAGAAGGTCCTCGACAGCGGAATTGACGTCGTGTTGATCGCCGCCGCGTCGCATTTTCATCCCGTGATGCTCACCGCCGCGATCGACGCCGGCAAGCACGTCTTCTGCGAGAAGCCGCACGGACTGGACGTGCCCGGGCTGAAGAAGAGCATGGCCGCTGCGGCCAAGGCGAAGGAGAAGAACCTGTCGCTCGTCTCGGGCCTCTGCTGGCGGTACTCGCCCGCGGTCCGCGAAACGATGAAGCGTGTCAAGGATGGGGCGATCGGCGACATCGTCGCCATCCAGGAAAACTACCTCAGCTCGCCGTACATCTTCCGTCCGCGACAGGAAGGCTGGAGCGAAATGTTCTACCAGTACCAGAACTGGTACCATTTCAACTGGATTTCGGGCGACCAGACCGCGCAGCAGTTGATCCACAGCCTGGACAAGGCGTCCTGGGCCATGGGCGACAAGCCGCCGAAAGTGGCCTGGGGCATCGGCGGACGCCAGACGTGCCTCGACCCCAAGTACGGCGACCAGTTCGACCACTTCGGCGTCGTGTTCGAATACGACAACGGAGCCCGCGTGTTCGGCTTCTGCCGCGATCAGCCGGGCTGTTACAGCAGCACGACCGACATCATCCTGGGCACCAAGGGCCGCGCGCTCATGCCCGACCGATGCCGCATCGAAGGCGAAACCAACTGGAAGTACAGCGGCGACAAGGAAAATATGTACGACGTCGAGCACCAGGAACTGTTCGACTCGGTACGCTCGGGCAAGCCGATCAACAGCGGCGATTACATGTGCACCAGCAGCATGTTGGCCATCCTCGCCCAGATGGTCTGCTACACCGGGCAGCAGATCACGTGGGAAAAGGCGATGCAGTCGACGCTCGACTTCACCCAGGCCCAGTACAGCTTCGACGCCGAGCCGCCCGTCAAACCCGACGCCAACGGCAACTACGCCACGGCGATGCCGGGCATGACGGAGTTCAAATAGCGGCCGTTGTCATGTGACCTGCCGGTCGATGTCCACCCAGAGCGGATACTCGCCGTTGCGAATGGGGAAGCCCAGCGACTTGTCGGCCAGATAGTTCACCAGCGGCTCGCCGGAGCGCCAGCGCCGGAGGTTTTCGCGCAAGAGCCGGGTCATGTTGTCGATTCTGAGCGCGCACTGGCCGGCCACGTGCGGGGTGATGATCACGTTCGGGGCGTCCCACAGCGGGTGCTCCGGCGGCAAGGGCTCGGGCTCCGTCACGTCCATCACCGCCCCGGCCAGACGGCCCGACTCCAGCGCCGCGATCAGGTCGTCGGTCACCACGAGTTGCCCTCGGGCGGCGTTGACCAAGAGTGCCTCGGGCTTCATCCGGGCCAGGGCCGCGCGGTCGATCATGGCCCGAGTCATCTCGTTCAGCGGGGCGCAGAGCACCACGACGTCCGACTCGGCCAACAGGTCGGCGAGTCGCTCGGCCGGCCAGAGGGCGTCGACCGTCTCGGGCCGGTCGACCGGGAACATGTCCGTCGCCAGGATCCGCGTGCGAAACGGCCGGAGCACCTCGGCCAGCCGCCGTCCCACACCGCCAAAGCCGACGATGCCGACGGTCGCCCGGGTGAGGTCCCGCGTCGGCCGGCGGATGAACTCCTTGTTCTGTTGCGCCCGGAGGAACACGGGCAAGCTGCGGCACCAGGCGATGATGAGCCCCAGCGTGTGCTCGGCCACCTGGTCGGCCAGCACACCCGAGGCGCTGGTGACCACGATGTCCGAAGCGATGACCGAGGGCAC
>JAPLNP010000466.1 GCA_026401055.1 Planctomycetia bacterium | reverse complement strand
GGGCACGTCGCGGCCGTCGCACTACGCCAGCCGCGTCGACCTGCTTACTTCCGACGGCGAGCCGCTTCGCGAGGACGTGCTCGTCGAGTTGAACCACCCGGTGCTGGTGACCGATCCGGCGACCGGCCGCGCGCTGCGGCTGTTCCAGTCGAGTTTTGGCGGTCCGTACCGGCCGGGCGACGGGCGTTTCGAGCAGCAACTCGGCGGCCGCGAGAAGCGGGACGAGTTGTTCGAGTCGGTTTTCACCGTGGCGTACGATCCCGGCCGCCAACTGAAATACGCCGGCTGCCTGATGATCGTCGCCGGCATCGCCGTGATGTATTACATGAAAGCCTATCTGTTTCGCCGAACGATACTGTTGCTCGCGCCGCTCGTGCTCTTGGCGTTCGCGCCGGCGGCGGCTCCTGCCGAGGAACCGCTCGACTGGAGTGCCTGGCAGGCGATGCCGGTGCTCGACGGCGGGAGGGTCATGCCGCTGGATACGTTCGCCCGCTCGGTGGTCGAGGAAATCTGCGGGCGAGCCAACCCGCGGCTATCGCCGGCCGACGGGACGGCCGACGGCGCGTCGCGGCGGTTCACGGCGGCCGAGTTGCTCTTCAGTTGGCTGGTCGAGCCCGAGCGGTGGGAAAACACGCCTTTTCTGGCGGCCGGAAACGAGCAATTGCGGGCGGACATTCTCGAAGTGCCCATCCGTGACCGCGAGCGCAACCGGCTGAAGTACGTCTCGCCCCGGCAGTTCGAGGACTCGCGGCGGGCGGACGCCCGGCTCGGCGAGCTGGCCGAATCGCAACGCAAGGCGGAAGCGGAGGGAACGAAGTTTGAAGTTGCCGGCGCGGACGAAGCGCTGGCGAGGCTCAACGAGGCGTACGGCACGTATCGGATCCTGACGTTCAACCCCGCAGCGCCCGCGGTGCGCCGCACGCGATTCCTCGACCGGCTCTACGAGGTGGTCACGACGTGGCGGCAGGAGATCGAGCCGAGCGTGCGTCCGTGGCGCGGGCTGGACAAGGACGACCCGTTGGGCAAGGCAGTCGATCAGTCGGCCCGCGCGATCGACGAACTGGTCGAAGTGCTCCGCAAAGAGAGCTTCACGCTCTCCGATGCCGAACCGCCCGCCTCGCGGTTGTGCGATGCCACGGCGTCCCTTGCCCGAGAGGTCGCCGCCGCGCGGGACCGCGCGTTCGACACGACGGCCGGCCCGGACGACCAGCCGCTGGCCGACGCCCGGGCGACGATCAACGCCCTGGGCAGCCGCGTGAAACGGCTGGCGCTTCAGGCCCGATCGCTCCGGACGGCTCTGTACGACAACGGCCGGTCACTCCGGGTCGTGCCGGCGTTGAATCCCTGGGCGTTGGAGCGCGGCCGCGACCCGGGCGAAGACCTCCAGCCGTGGCTCAATCTTCAGACGCTGCTTCTCGGTTCGCCCGAGGTCCTCAAGGGCTACCCGGCCGACAAGGTGGCCGAGACCCGCGAGGCGTTCGCGGCGGCGAAGACGGCGTACCTCGATCGCGGCGCGGCCGATCGCCCGGCGCGATTCACGGCGGCGATGGACCGGTTCGTCGCCTCGGTTCGCTCGCTGGGCGAGGGGATCGAGTCCGCGCGGCGGCGGCTGCCGATCGAGCACAAGGACGAAGCCCTGCTGGCCATCACGGCGTATCCGCCCGACGGCTCGACCGCCAACGAGCTTCGCTACAACCGGCTGGATCCGTTCCGCTGGTCCTGGGTGGTGACGCTGGCGTCGATCGTTTGTTTCGCGCTGGGGTTCGGCGTCTTGCGGAAGCCGATGTTCTGGCTCGGCGCGATCGTGCTGGCGGCGGCCCAGGGCTTCACGCTCTACGGCCTGGGGCTCCGCGCGGCGATCACCGGCATGGTCCCGGTGACCAACATGTTCGAGACCGTGTTGTTCGTCGGCGCGACGGTCGCCCTGCTGGGGCTCTGGTTCGGCCTGCTCCCACTCTTGTGGCCGGGCTTGGGATCCGCGTGGCGGCTGACCGCGGTGCCGACGACGTGGGAGAGCCCGCGCGAGGAAGACGCGGCCGGCTGGTCGGTCGCTCGGGTCCTGTTGCTGGCGGTTCGCGCGGTCTTGGTCGGCGTCGTGTTCTACTGCCTGACGATCGGCTCGTACAGTCCCGCGGGCGACGGCGCCGTGTTGAACCTGATCCCGCGGTCCGCCTCGACGGGCGTCATGGCCTGGCTCAACTCGATCGTTCTTTGGCTCGTCGGCCTGGCGCTGTTGGCCTGGGCGATGTGGTTCGTCCCCCGGGCGGTGCCCGCCGTGCTGCTGAGCATCGTTCTCGTGCCCGTCGCATTGGCGAGAGAGGGCATTTCCGGGCCGGCCCAACGGGCGGTCGCCCGAAAGCCGTTCGTGTTGGCCGGCGCGGCGGTGGCGCTGTTGGCGTACCTGGTGGCGTACTTCGCGCCGGGGCCGGTGTTCCAGCGCGACGTCGGACTTCAGATGGCCGCCGTGCTGCGAAATAATTTCTGGCTGGCGATCCACGTCCTGATCATCACGGCGAGCTACGGCGCCGGGGCACTGGCCTGGGGCTTGGGCAACCTCTCACTGGCCTACTACGCCTTCGGCCGGTATCGCGATCCGGTTGCGCCGTCGGAGGAACTCCTTGCGGCCGGCCATCGCCCGCCGGAAGGCTACCGGCCGCCCCCGCCCCACCGTCGCCCGCCCGAGCCCTGCGCGAAACTCGCCGCGTACATCTACAAGGCGACCCAGGTGGCGGTGCTGCTTTTGGCCGCGGGCACGATCACCGGCGCGATTTGGGCCGACTTCGCGTGGGGTCGCTACTGGGGTTGGGACCCGAAAGAGGTTTGGGCGCTGGTTTCCCTGCTCGTATACCTGGCGGTGCTTCACGGTCGCTGGGCCGGCTGGGCGGGCAATTTCGGCCTGGCCGTCGGCTCGGTCCTCGGCGCGACGGCCATCTTGATCGCATGGTACGGCGTCAACTTCGTGCTGAAAGGCGGCCTGCACTCCTACGGCACCGGCGCCGGCGGCCAGATTCCCGTCGGCATCTGCGTCGCCGTCAACTGGTTGCTCGTCCTCTTCGCCGCCGTGCGCTACGCTCTGGAATCGAGAGTTGAGGAACACTAATCGCCACTGATCGACACTGATGCAGACAACCATCAGCGAGAATCAGTGATGTAGGGTGGGTCGAGGCTGCCGGCGTTTGGCGAGCCCTTGCCAGTCACGTTCGACCGGCGGCCGAGCCCCACCACGACCCTGTCGTATTGTCGCCTTTCGCTCCGCGAAAGTAGCGTTCCTTCCGCGCCACTTTCGCGGAGCGAAAGGCGACAATTACTGACTCGCCAATCCTTACCGATTTCCGTCCACCGGATCGAGCCGCCGGTAGATCTCGTCGATCATCGCGGCCGAACGCTCGACGAGCAGCTTGTAGGGCTGGTCCTGCTCGCTGACGAGGCCGAAATTGTTGTCCTCGCCGTCAAAACGTCCTTCGGCGGGCTGGTCGGCGTAGAGGAACCAGTGCTGGCCGACGAACCACGGCTTGGCCAGCATCCGGCGGAACTGCCGCTGGTAGGCGTCCGCCCGGGCGGCCTGCGTCGGCAGCGTGGGGTAGATCGGCGGGAAGCTGTTCGGCAAGCCGGCGTCCGCCGCGCGGTAGCCCCATTCGGAAACCAGGATCGGCCGCCGGCCGAGCTTGTAGTGTTCGGCCAGCATGTCGTCGACCGGCAAATAGTCGGGCGAGAAGTTGCGGACGGCGATCTCGACCAGGCCGCCGAGGTCGTAGAAGTTGATGCTCATCACGTCGACGTACTTGCTCGCCACGGCGATGACCGGCCCGGGAACCGTCTGGCTGATGAACCTCGCGCCGAGATTGAGATGGTTCGGATCGACCTTGCGGAGTTCCTCGTTCGTGACCGAGAAGAACCGTTCGGCGACCTCGACCGCCCAGGCGAGCCGAGTTTCCATCGACGAGGGCGTGCCGCGCGCCGGCAGTTCGTCGGCCTCGGCCAGTTTCTCCCACGAGCCAGCCTGGGTGCGGAAATCGGCCCGCAGGGCGTCGAGCGTGCCGTAGCGAGTCTTGAGAAACGCCACGAGCGCCCGCTTGCTGGCGTTGGTCTTGGCCGGCTTGGCGAAGAAAACGTCGAAGAGGTGCCCGCCGCGATGGTCGGGTCCCCATTTCATCTCGTTGTCGAGGAAGTAGCCGAGCAGAAACGGATCATCCTTCAACGGCGCCGCGGTGTCGAGGACGCGCTGGCGGACCCAGAGGCGATACTCATCGGAGAAGAGGTCCGATGCCGGGCCGGATCGCCAATCGTGACATCCGACGGACAAGAGCACCGTGTAGGGCATCCGCCGGCGAAAGCGGTCCCAGTCGCTCCACGCCCCGACGGTATTCCAACCCCACGCCCGGCACCGCTCGGCCTGCTTCTCGGCCCAGGCTTCCGGCGTGCCGTAAATCCTCCGCGCCGCCTGTTCGTAATGCTGGACGCCCCCGGCCGTGGCCGTGCCCGCGAAACTCAGCACGTTCAGACCGGTCGAGAAGAATGGGTGTCCCTCGGGCGTGATGAGCCACCAGCGGCCGTCGATCTCTTCCGCGCGGAAGAAGCCCGTGGCCTTGGTCGTGTGTTTCAGGGAGCCGAAGTACTTGTCGAAGCCGGCCGCGTCGGCGGCGTGGACAACGGTTTGGCCCAGCAGAGCGAGCACGAGGACGCCCGCCGCCAGAACGACCGCCCGGCATGTCGATCGTGCTAGGCGGACGGTGGGGACATTACTGATACGAGGGGATTCGGTAGTGTAGTACTGCATGCGTAACCCTTGCGTAAGAAGGCAGACGTCGGTGATGTCCCCTTTTCTTGTCCTGGGTGGTGAAGCGGGGACAGTAGCATGGCAGGAAAACGCACCCTGTCACGGTTTTAGTGTTCTTCCCGCAGTTCTTTCGACCGCACAACTGATGCAAACGTCTGTGCGCGCACGCCGATCTCCATTGCACGAAAGAGATACTCCGAGTTCTTCAGCGCCGTGCTCACTGCTTCGCGTGCCTGGGCAACAAAGCGATCTAGCAAGTGAATTGCGTCCGCATACGAGAACGGCTCTTCTCCAACTTCTTCTGCCTCGTATTCTTCCTTGCTACAGAAGCTCATGTACTCGGACATCAGCGCGCCGAGCAACTCCAACTGCTGCGACAACGACACGTCGAGACAGCCTTCATAATCCGGCACTTGCTCACGCACAGCAGGTCGAATTGCGGAAAGGAGCTTGGCTGAGTCCAAGCAGTCCCGTGCGGCGGTCAGAATCTTCTCTAAGACGGCCTTTGACATACCACTGCCCCTATAGTCCCAAGAGCTTCTTCAAGAAGTCGATTTGACACCGAATCCGCCATGTCTCTGGCATGTCGATGCCACCCCGCTTTTTCAGATGATCGGCAAGAGTCTTTTCAAGAGTCTTCAACTGAGCCTTCACGTCTCTCGGCTTTGTTGTCGTGAAAAAGAAGCACGAAAAGGCGACGTCACTGATATCAGCGCATCGCGTAGTGTAGTATTGCATGCGTAACCCTTGCGCAACAAGGCCGGAAGTCAGTGATGTCCCCCTTTTCTGGGCTCGCCGCCGGGCTAGGTTCCCTATCCGTTGTCAGCCGCGCCATCATCTCGCATACCAGGCCGTCAAGCGGGAGAGTTGGTGGTTGTCCATCAGTGAATGAGTGCGCGATCGATGCAGGAGGCCGACGAAGGACGCGGTCGTTTCACCGCGATCGAGCATCATCACCGCATGGACAACGTCTTGGACCTCCGGCGACCGCGGCCCGCAAGCGAAACGCAGCATCCACATGGCGACGGGAAATCCCAGCGCCAGGGCCCCGAATCCTTCCGTGATCGACCAGCGGTTGCTCTTATTGAGCGTCGCATAGCGCAGCGAAACCACGGCCCGCTCAAAATACCGAGTCAGCGGCCGCATGACTTCTTCCGCTAGCGCGCCCAAGGGGCGTTCCAACTCGGCGAAAGTGGCGGGCGGAAAGTCCATCCGGAAGCACGGCACGCGTCCCTTGCCCCAGACGTAAGACCATGCCGCATGAATCACCCGGCCGCGCTCTCGCCACGAAGATTCCGGCAGAAAAGCGGGGTGCAATCGCAGATACTCCAGCGCGATCTGGCGGAACCAACGGCGCGACGAACGGTCGGCCGGCACGCGGTTCTCGAACAACGGCCCCGCCGCTTCAACGGCGGACACCTTGAGCACTGAGAGCAGTTCCGGCAGCCGGGGACCTTGGATCTTCTTCAGGCGGCACCGTTCGAGCAAGCGGCAAAACTCCAGGCCGTGCACCAAGCGGCGAACCAGAGGATAACGTTCGTCGAGCATGAAACCATTGAGCACTTCGCCGACCGCCATGACTTCTTTCCACGGCCGGCGGTAGCCGTGCGTGAGCTTCGGTGGCGGACTCCGCTCGGGCACGGCACCGCTCGCCACGGCCAAACGGCGATATTCCTCGATGTGCTCTTCCATGGGCCGGCCATTGTCGGCGGCCGCCGAAGGGCAGTACCGGCGCAACGTCACGTAGGCGAACTTCTCCAGGGCGATCATCTGCAGCGGCGCCATCCGGCAAACGTGCGGCTTGGCATCGTAGCCGAACTCGCGATGAATGCGGCAACGCCGGTCGGCATCCTGAAATACGCATGTTCCGTCCTTGCGAAGCGCCAGCCGAAAGTGGCGGTCGAAAAGCCCCGCGCGAACGAGGATCTTCTTGCCGCGAAAGTCGGGATGCTTCTCCCAATGCTGCTCGCGAAGCCGCCGCAAATCCGCATCGTTCAAAAGAATGGACGACGCCCGGCAACAGATGCCGCAGCCGTGGCAGTCCCATTGTTCGAGAATCGGCAGGGTTTTTATCGGTAGGGGCATGGTGTGGATTGGCCTATCGACGTCCGCTGGTTCTGAGTTCTTGTCTCCTCATCTGCACTTCCTGAAAAACGGCGGCTGGGTGGAACGCCCTGAGGAACGAAGGGCGTGGGGACGTCGAAACGGGAACGCAGCGAGTTTTCACGCCCGCGTTTCAACTCCAGCGCCAGAACCAACTGCGTCCCGGTTTCAACTCCCTCCGTTTCAAGTCCCCGTTTCAACTCCTCTGACGCTGTCACTGCTCGTCGCCAATCATGCCGTGTCCGCCGCATCCTGTGCCCAAGGGACGAAATCGACCGTGCGTACACCTCTGGCGAGTCTGTTAGAATACTTCCCGCTGTAACCACAAAGATGCAGAAGAACCAGGTCGATATACCACAGTGACAGGTTCCGGGCTTCATAGAACGAACTGTCCGGGACACTCAATTGACTATCCGGGTGCACCAGCGAATTGCGGATGCTTGTTATGGCATGCATAGTATCATCCCATGGCTTCCCCTGCCTATGGTACAGCGCCGAGAGATGCGATGGAATCTCTCGTGGGATGTTGAGTGACGAGGCTAGGAGACGCAGCTTATCCGCAGCGGCGAGTTTGCCACGTTTGAACGCTGCCGCCGAAACCATCTTGCGTTCTTGGACGCAATAGGTCCACGCAAGCAGTTCTAAGGCTGCCTGAGCGAGGACCAGACCAGTATCGACGCCGATTCTGACAGAAGGATCGCACGCTTGGACGTACCAGTACAGCACGTGCGTTAATGGTTGGCGCCAGAGAGGCTTTTTCCAAAGAGACACGAAGCCGCGGAAGACCTCAGAGAGCCACTGGCCATAGAGAGTGTCCCACCATGAGCAGGAGGCATTCCAACGGCCAGCAGCGCACCTCCCCATGCCCCACCATTCAAAGACTCGCTTTCCGTCCCTATCGAATCCGATTGGTAGCGAAAGGCCGGCCCAACGGCCCAACACGAAAGAGAGAAAGTAGTGCAGGCAACTCAGCACATCATCAAGTTGCTCGCTAGCAAACGTCGTTTTATCTTCTCGCACTATCTGCCCCACATGCGTAAGGGCATAGCCGCCTTGCGCCCTTAGACCTTCCACCAGATCGCTTGTTCGGTCCGTTGCCGCGACAGTGATGCGCCAGTCGTCTGTTTTCAGCACAACGCAGCCGCAAACCATCGAACCTTGCAGAGGTGGTTCACCCGTTTGAAGGAAGTAGTCTTCGGGGGCACGGAACTCCGGGAAGTTGAACAAATGGAACTTCGCAGTGGAAATCGCACTCGAGGGAGGCGTCACCGTGATAGCCGATTGCTTGGGCGAAAAGACGATCCCGCCATGCTTGTCACCAACGGCCGCGACAAAGCCATCAAAGGGTATGCTCCTATCAGTCAACGTAAGCTTCAGGTCGTCGCGGGGTGAAGAGATGAGTCTCATGCCCAACAACGGATTCTTGTCCTCCGATGGAACGATGAATTGGAGTCGGCTGTCCGGCACGAACCTCATCCTCACATCCGCCGTCTTCCGGTAAGTCGTTCCTTCATGCTCGAACTCAACCGCCTCCCGTCCCAGCGCAATCGGTTGGTTGGCTTCAGTCTGCGAATAGACGGGGGCAATGAGCGGTTTGCTAAGTTCAACGTGGTCACTCATCGGATCCTCCCGGCAGCATTAAGAAGGGGACATCACTGATTTTTTGGACCTTGTGGGTAGTCGTCCGGGGCCGCGGAGGGCGAAATCGAGCGCGAGACGGGTGGCCGTCCGCCGTACCCGCGTTTTCGATGCAAGAAGACCTCCGCGCTCGAAACGAACGCGTATCTCTTCGCTTCGTTCTTCGTTCAATGCGTGCCACCCTTGTCGAGACTAGTCAGAGCCGTTCCGGCGACACCTTTTACCCTCCGTCCTCCGGAAAGATCATCGCGTCGGCGAATGCGTTCTGGAATTCGATGTCGTGCGACAGGTCGACGTGTTCGGTTTGCACGGCCAGCTTTTCGGCATGGCGCCGGGCCGTCTGCGACAGCGCGGCCAGCCGGGCGCCGGCTAGGGCCGTGTTGCCCTGGTAGCGGATGCGGCTCCGCGGGATCTCGTGCGGCAGAAGGCCGATTCGCTGCGCGTTGCTGCGGCGGATGAAGTTGCCGAATCCGCCGGCGATCAGCACGCGCTCGAGGTCGGTCGGCCGCAGCCCGGCGCGCTTCAACAGGATCAACTCGCCCGCGCGAATCGCCCCCGTGGCCAGTTGCAGTTCGCGGAAATCCCGCTGGGTGACCAGGATCCGCCGGTTCGAGCCCGACTCACCCTTCGACGCCAGCACGAACGCCGGCTGGTTCTTGTGGACGACGACCCGGCGGCGTAGGTCGGGCAACAGATCGCCGGGCAGTTCGTCCCCGGCGCGCAGCCGGCCGTCCGAGCCGAGAATGCCGTGGCGGAGCAATTCGGCGGCCAGGTCGATCAGCGCCGAGCCGCACAGCCCGATCGGCGACACGTTGCCAATCACGTTCGTGCGCAGCGCGTCGTCCACGACCACCTTCTCGATCGCGCCGGTGCTTCCGCGCATGCCCTGCGAGATGCGGGCGCCCTCGAAGGCGGGTCCGGCGGCGGTCGACGCGGCCGTGAGCTTGCCGTGGGCAAACAGGACGATCTCGCCGTTCGTGCCGATGTCCACCAGCATCGACGGGCCGCGGTTCTCCGCCAGCCGCGTGGCGAGGATGCCGGCGACCGTGTCCCCGCCGACGAAGCCGCCGACGACCGGCATCACGTAGACCTTCGCCCGAGGATGCAGGTGCAGGCCGAGTTCGCCCGCGGCGGCCGAGATCCGCCGCGCGGTCGCGGCCACGAAGGGCACTTCGCCGAGGCTGTGCGTGTCGATCCGGCAGAACAACTGCTGCATGGTCGTGTTGCCAGCCACGGCGATCTCGTAGATCCGCTCGCGGCGGATGCCCGCCGCCTCGACCAGCTCGCCGACCATCTCGTCGATTGCCCCGATAATGGCTTCGTGCAACTCGCCGAGGCCGCGGGGGTTTTCGCGGGCGTGATGGATCCGCGAGAGGACGTCGTCGCCGAAGGACGTTTGCGGATTGAGTCGGGCCGCGACGGCCCGTTCCGTGCCGGTGGTCAGGTCCAGCAGCATGGCCGCCAGCGTGGTCGTGCCGACGTCGACGGCCACGGCGAACGACTCGGACTCGGTGTTGCCGGGCTCGAAATCGATCAGTTTTCCCTCGGCCACCACGGCGGTGCCCTGGAAGCGGTTTTCGCGCAACCGGCCGGGCAGCGTGCGGAGCATCTCCAAGTCGGCGTCGCACGTTCCGGCGGCCTGTTCGAGCCGGACGAGGTCGGCGGCGTCATGGCCGCGATCGGGAGGCGACAACTCGACGTAGTGCTTCGCGATCGCCGGATCGGCCACGGACACCGAGCCATCTTTGGCATGAATGAGGATTTTGTGCCGCGAGTCCAGAAGCGAACTCTCGGGGATTTCGACGACCGACGGCCCGACCACCACCGCCTGGCAGGCCAATCGCCAGCCCTCCTGGATTTCCTTGGGCGAGAAGGTGTCGTCGTCGACCAGCGTCGGCTCGCACGCGCCTTCGCGGACCCGGACGCGGCACTTCCCGCAGGTTCCCTCGCCGCCGCACGGCTGCTCCAAGGTCATGCCGGCCCCGGCAATCGCCTCCAGCATTCGGGTTTCCTCGAGGACATAGACGGTTTTCTCCATCGGGAGGAAAGTGACGGCGACCTCTTTTTCGGGCATGATGGTTCCTTTCTCGCGGTCGATCAGGCGGACTCGAACCCGTTGTCCTCTGGATTTTGCGTGAGCAATTCGATGAATTTGGTCGCCGTCGGCGTGAAGATTTTTCGCTGCCGGTGGATGATGCCAATCGGGCGGCGCAACTGCCTGGCGATCAGCGGGATGGAGATCAGCGACCCGCGATCGGCCTCCTTGCGGACGGTCGGCTCCGGCAGGATGCTGATGCCGCTGCCGATCTCCACCGCCTGCTTGATCGTCTCGATGTTGTCGAACTCCATCACCACGTTGATCGAGACCTTGCGCCGGCGAAGGTACCGATCGATTTCCTTGCGGATGATCAGGTCGCGGTTGAAGGCGACGAAATCCTGGTTCCGAATCTGGTTGACGGTCACTTTCGCGCGGCCGGCCAGCCGGTGGTCCGGATGGCACACCAGCACCATGTTCTCGCTCCGCCAGGGAATCACCGCAAGGTCGCTCGACGCCGCCGGATAGGAAACGATCCCCAGGTCGACGTCGCCGTTGGCCACCGCGGCGTAGACCTTGTTCGGTCCGAGGTACTCCAGCCGCACTTTGGCCTTGGGATACCGGCGCATGAAGTCCTGCATCCGCCGGCTCATTTCGTGCAGCCCGACCGAGTAGATCGCCGCCAGCCGGACCACGCCGGTGATCTCCATACGCAGCGAGCGGACCCGCGCCTCGACCGCGTCGTAGAGCTCCAGCACCTCGCGGAATCCTTCGTAACAGGCTTGGCCTTCGGGCGTCAGAACGAACGGCCGCTTCGAGCGATCGACCAATTGCGAGCCAAAATGCTCCTCGACGCGGTGGATCGACTGGGTTGCGGCCGATTGGCTGACGTCGTTGATTTTGG
>JAPLNP010000161.1 GCA_026401055.1 Planctomycetia bacterium | reverse complement strand
GGTTGTCGACCGTCACCCTCAACCCGGTACCGACCAGCGAATAGGCCGACCCCGTCACCACCGTCCCCGGCTGTGGCTGCGGTTGCGCTCGGCAAACGCCCGCCGGCGCAAGAAGGATCGCCGCCGTGGCAACCACGATCCGCGCCGACGTTCTCGCAATCGCGTGCGTCATCATTCGAGGATCACCGGTTCGCTCGGATGGTCGCGGTCGTCCGCGGGGGGACTGGCGGCAAACGGCGAACCCGCCGCCGGCTCGCGATGGCCGATCAGCGAAAACGCCCAGACCAGCCCGAAGAGCATGGCGTACACCGTCATCATCAGCACGAGCGCCCCGGCGCCGATCGAGACGGCCATCGCCCACTGGCTGCCGCGAACGGCCAGTCCCATGATCGAAAACAGCACGGCGCAGCAGGCCGTCACCGCCAGGAGCCAGCGGATCGAGTATTGCGGGATCAGCGGTTGGGGTTCTTCCCGGTCGGCCATGGTATTCGTGTATTCGTGCCGCGAGGCGGGATATCGGACGCGCGATCGCTCATTCTAACAGGTGGTATGGGCTATGTCCAGTGACTCTGGTGGGCCCTGACCGTTGACAGGGGACTGTCCCAATTTTCGCGGCGCGGAGAACGTTCGCCCGCCCACTGGCGTTTTCGCCGCGAAAATGGGACTGTCCCCCTCGCGGTGGGTAACCCCGCCGACGCAGTCGGCGGGCGTTTGTGCCCCAATCCCCAGCCCCCAACCCCCAATCCCTAGTTCACCCCGCCTGAGCACGCACGAAAACGAAATACGCCACCATCACGACGGCCAAGAGGTACATCAGCCCCCTGACGTCGCGGCCCTGGCCGGCGGCGAGCTTCACGACCGGATAGGCGATGAACCCCAGGGCTAGCCCGTCGGCGATCGAGTAGGTGAACGGGATTCCGATCATCACGAGGAAGCTGGGCATCGCCTCCGCGTAGTTGTCCCAGTCGATCTTCGTCACGTTGCGCAACATCATCGAGCCGACCACGACCAGGGCCGGGGCGGTGATCGGCGGGTAGTTGCCCACCATGGCGATCAACGGGCTGAAAAACAACGCCGCCAGAAACAGCACGGCGACGACCAGGGCGGTCAGCCCGGTCCGGCCGCCTTGCTCCACTCCGGCCGCGCTCTCGATGAAGCTGGTCACGGTGCTGGTCCCCAGCGCAGCGCCGACCGCGGTGCCGATGGCGTCGGACATCATGGCCTCCTTGGCCCGGGGCAGCCGCCCGTCCTTGATGAACCCCGCTCGCTCGCTCACGCCGATCAACGTGCCCAGCGTGTCGAACACGTCCATGAACAGGAAGATCAGGATGAACGGCATCATCGACCAGGACAGAGCGTTGACCAGGTCCATTTTGAGGAACGTCGGCGCCAGCGACGGCGGCGCGGAGACGATTTCGGCCGTGACGGCGAACGTGGTGACCAGCTTCGACTCGGAAACCACCGTGGATTGGGCCATCCATTCAGGCATGTACGGGACCGCGAGCTTGCCCGCGACGGCCAGCACGGTCGCGCCCAGAATGCCCCAGACGATCGCCCCGCGAACGCCCCGCGCGAACATCGCCGCGGTGAGAAACAGCCCGACGAAGAAGATGATTAAGTCGGGCGAGGCGAATTGCGGATTCATGGTCAGACCCGCGTCGGGATGAACGAGCACGAGGCCCGCGTTGCGCATGCCGATCAGGGCGATGAACAGCCCGATCCCGATGGCAATGGCGTTGCGCATGCTCGCGCTGATCGAGTTGATGAGCATCTCGCGGACGCCGACGAGCGTCAACAGGATGAACAGCAGCCCGGAGATGAAGACCACGCCCAGGGCGATTTGCCAGGGCGTGGTCGTGCCGGCGGCGATCGAGCCGTCTTTGACGCCCTCGGCGATCATCGCGCCGGCGGCCGGAAGGGCGGAGACGACGAAGAAGAAATTCTCGCCCATGCCGGGGGCCTGGCCGATCGGATATCGGGCGTAGAGGGCCATGATCGCGGTGGCCAGCGCGGCGGAGAGGCAGGTGGCGGTCATCACGGCCCCAAAATCCAGGCCGGTCGGCTCGCCGGACATCGTGCCGGACAGCACCGCCGGCTGAACAAAAATGATGTAGGCCATCGTAAGGAACGTGGTCAGCCCGGCGAGCGTCTCGGTCCGGACGTTCGTGCCGTTCTGGCGAAGCTGAAAGAAGCGGTCCAGCATCGGAGGCCTCCAGAGAGCGTTGGGGTTCCGGTGTATACTGCTACAGGGCGGTTTCCCGGGGGGACGCGGCCCGGGAATGGCCAAGGACCGAGCACCAGTGACCCATGGCCGCTGGCCGGGTTACTGGATAGAATAGCGAGTTCGATGAATAGCAACATCCCCGACAGAGAGACTTGGCCCGACGCGACGGGCTCCTACGACACGGCGCCCGTGGTGGCCGAGGTGGTCCCTGAACCCCCCCAAGGGAGCCGGGCAGTCCCGCTTGAGATTCGGCGACGATGGCGGGTGCCGCTGCTGCTGTTCGTGCTGACCTGCCTCAGCACGTTCGTCGCCTATCCCGGCGATCTTATTGCGATAGCGTTGATCTTTCTGAGTACGGGCAGTCTTCCCGCGGGCGTCTCCGGGAGCGTCGTCGGAGAACTGGCCGTCATGGGACTTCAATACTCGGCTTGCCTGATGACGATCCTGCTTTGCCACGAGATGGGACACTTCTTGCAGACAAAGCGCTACGGAGTGCCGGCCACGCTCCCCTTCTTCATTCCCATGCCAATGCCGCCGATCGGCACGATGGGGGCCGTGATCGCGATGTCGCGGAACATGGGCAACCGCCGCGCCCTGTTCGACATCGGCATCACCGGCCCGTTGGCCGGGCTCGTTCCCACGCTCGTTTTCTGTGTCGTCGGCCTGCACTGGTCCGAGGTGACCTCGGGACACGCGGGGGGCGCGCTGGGCGCTCCGCTGCTTCTGCGGTTCCTGGTCTGGCTCGTGTTCGGCTCGTTGCCCGAGGGACGCGACATCGTGCTCCATCCGATGGCGTTTGTCGGCTGGGTCGGGCTTCTTATCACGTCGCTGAACTTGATCCCGATCGGGCAGCTTGACGGCGGGCACGTGCTGTACGCCCTGCTGCGAAAGAAGGCCCACCGCGTGGCCCAGTTTCTTCTCATGGCCGCCGCCGTGGCGGTCGTCGTCAGCGCGGTGGTCTACCACTATCCGATGTGGATCCTGATGGTCCTGCTTTTGTTCGTCATGGGTCCGATCCATCCGCCCACGGCGAACGACGACGTGCCGCTGGGCACGGCCAGAATTGTCCTCGGCTGGCTGACCCTGGCCTTCATCTTCGTCGGCTTCACGCCCACGCCGTTCAAGCTGTAGGGCGGTCGAGGCCGCCGAGGCCCACCAGCGTCACTCCGCGTGGTCGTTCCGTCTCATTAGCCCGAACGGCTTGCGGATCACAGCCAGGGTTTTCCTGCGGGAACGGGAAGAAAGTAGTTGACATCCTCGGATCCTCGGTTAGATTAACGTTTGGACTGGTCGTCCGGCGCAGAATCGGGCGCCAAGCCGCTCAGTCACATCAACTTGGAGGAGATTCCATGAGGTGCTTCCTTCGTTATCTACTGAGATGCTGTGTTGTTGCGTCGCTACTGTTCGCGGTAGGAACGGCAAACGCCGTGGTCGCTCCCCGTACCGTCACCTGGGACGTGGATCCGGCACAGAGCTTACTGCGGATGGACATCCCAGACTTTGCGTACACTCTTGTGTCAGGAGAAACGACGTACAATCTAACCGTGTTGATCCGTAACGCGAACAACAGCGCTTGGTCGGATTCGGGCGGAAAGATGGCCCGGCTCGACGGCGAGATCGTCACGGAGGACGTGAGCGATTTCGACCAGGTGAAGTTTGTCACTGGCATGCACGACCTCTACGCGCTGGAGGAGACGAACCTTCGTCCCAACCCGGCGGCATTTGACCCGAATAACACGAGCACCGCAAATCCATACGGTCAGTACTCCGGTACCGGCACTGCCTTGGCCGCTTGGGGCGGCAAGGTACGAGCAGCTTACAAGTTAAGTGGCTTTCCGATCACCATCGACCTTGCCTACTTGGCGTTTCGGGGCGTTGATCCCGTTGATCTCGGCGTTGATCTCGACATCGCCAGCGATTACGTCGCCATCGACGGGTTCGGTCAGTTCGCGGGAAGTCAGAGCACCTTCGGGATTGAGACCGCACTGCTGGACGTCGATGGGCTGAATATCGTACTCGTCGGCCAACCAATTCCCGACCTGTTGCACGAGCCCTTGTCGGGGATCTCGGAAACCAACACTGCCGGCGGTATGATCGAGGATCTGGGAGGGTTGGACCGGAAGCTGACCTATAACATCAACATCCCGCTCTTGTTCGTGCTCGACGATGTCACTATCAGCGGCACGGCCACCGGGAAGATCGTGGCCTATGCGACCGTTCCGGAGCCGTCGACGTTGGCTTTGTTGGCCGTCGGAGCCGTCTTGATGGTTTTGCGGATAGGAACCAGCAGGAGATTCGGCCTCCACGGGCGCAACTGATCTTGCCGGGTGGAGTTGGCGATTCAGAAAAGGACCCTCGGGGCGGCCATGGCTGCCTTGGGAATTCTTTCGCCCCGCTGTTGTTGGGAGAAGTAGGCCGGGGTTGCGACCCGGCACGGCGCGAGGCATTGTCGCAGCGACACCCGCCGGATCTTCAACCCGGCCTACGACCCTCAACTCTCAATCGCTCCGGCCCGCTTGCCGTAGAGCAGCAGGTAAACGACCGGAATCACCAAGAGCGTAAACAGCGTCGAGGTGAAGACGCCGAACATGATCGCCCAGGCCAGGCCCGAGAAGATCGGGTCGAGCGTGATCACCCAGTTGCCCAGCAGTGCGGTCCCGGCCGTGGCCAGGATGGGCCGGGTGCGGACGGCCACGCTGCGGATCACGGCCTCGCCCGGCGACAGGCCCTCGGCCTGGGCGTGGTGGATGAAGTCGATCAGCACGAGCGAGTTGCGCACCACGATGCCCGACAGGGCAAGCATGCCGATCATCGCGGTCGCCGTCAAGAACACCGGGGTGGGATACCCGCCCACCGGCCGGTCGACCAGGACGTTCAGCAGCCAGAAGCCGGGCATGATGCCGATCATGGTTAGCGGTATGGCCAGCATGATCACCAGCGGCAGCATCCGCGAGCCGGTCTCGAACATCAGGATGACGAAGATGCCGAGCTGCGCGGCGACGAACGCAATGCCCAAGTCGCGAAACACATCCAGCGTGATCTTCCATTCCCCTTCGCCGGCCCAATCGACCGTGTAGCCGGCCGGCAGCGACCACGGGTCGCCGCCGCCGGGCGAGAGCCAGGTCCGCTCGGCGACCGGGCGTGGCTCGGCGGGCGTGGTTGGCGTGCCGTCCGGTTGGCGGTCCAACTCGATGTCGATGATCGCGTCGGCCGGCGGCCGGCCCGCCACCTCGGCAAACGCGTAGGCCACCGGGCGGAGGTTCTTGTGGTAAATCGTCTTGTACTCCAGCCGCGGCACGAACCGCCCGATCGCGCCGATCTGCACCATCTGTCCGGTTCGAACACCAGAAGCGTCTGGTCGTCCTCGGCGCTGACGTCGACGTCCACCAGGTCGGGCTCGCGCTCGATCCGGGCGGCCACCGTCCGCGAGGCGGCGATCAACTCGGCGTACTCCGCGTCGTCCGGACCGTAGACCTCCGCCGTGACGGTCGCGATCACCGGCGGCCCGGGCGGCACCTCGACCATCTTGATCTTCGCCCCGAACTTCGACGCCAGGGCCGCCAGATCGTCGCGAATCCGCAGCACGATGGCATGGGACTGTTGTTCGCGGCGGGCTTTGGGAGCCAGGTTCACCCGAATCTCGCCGACGTTCGGACCCTGGCGGAGAAAGTAGTGCCGGACCATGCCGTTGAAATCCATCGCCGAGGCCAAGCCCGCGTAAAGCTGGTAGTCCCGGACTTCCGCCACGCCGGCCACGTATCGCCCCAGTTCTTCGGTGGCCGCTTCGGTCAGTTCGAGGGTCGAGCCTTCGGGCATGTCGACGAGGATCTGGAATTCGTTCTTGTTGTCGTAGGGGAGCATTTTCAGCGGCACGACGCGGAAGGCGGGTATGGCCATCGCGCCGACAAACAAGAGCGCCACGGCGCCCAACGTCGCCCACGCCGCCCAGCGCCGCGCCAGGATCGGTCCCAACACCGCCCGGCTCAAGCGATAGGCCGCTCGCTTCGTCAAGTCATAGGCCGGTTCCTCCTCGCCCCCGGGCTGGTCCTTCCGGTACATGGTCACCATCGCCAGCCAGGGCGTGATCACAAAGGCGACCACGGCCGACACCGCGATGGTCAGCGGAACGCAGAGGGCCATCGGCGCCATGTACGGGCCCATCATGCCCGTGATGAACATCAGCGGCAGGAAACTCGCCACGATGGCCAACGCCGAGAGGATCAACGCCGGCCGGACCTCCTGGACCGCGCGGAGCACCGCCTGCCGCCGCGGGAGAATCCGCATCGAAAAAAAGCGCGCGATGTTCTCCACGTCCGTGATCGGATCATCGACCAAGAGGCCCAGCGAGAGGATCAACGCAAACAGCGTCACCCGATTGATCGTGTACCCGAGCAGAAGGTTCACAAACAGCGTGATGCTGTAGCAGACAGGGATAGCCAGCGTCACGACCAGCGCCGCCCGCCAACCGATCATAACGCCGATCAGGCCGATCACCGTCAGCACGGCGATCACGAGCGACTCGACCAACTCGTTGACTTTGTGGTTGGCGGTTTCGCCGTAATCGCGGGTAATGCGGTAGTAAACGCCGTCGGGCAAGTGGGTCGGGGCGAGTTCGTCCATCCGCTGCTGGACCGCCTCGGCCACCCGGACCGCGTTGCTCCCTTTCCGCTTGGCCACCGCGATGTTGACCGCGGGAAACAGCCCGCCCGCCGGCTCCGACGCCGCGCCGGCGGCCGGCCGATCCCGCGGATCCCTCGGGTTTTCGGCCGCCGGGCCGAAGCCGATCCAGCTATAACTGTCCACCTCGGCCGGCCCGTCGATCACGTTGGCCACGTCCCTGAGATAAACCGGCCGGTCGCCCGAAAGCTCGATCACCAGGTCTTGCAGCTCCTGGGCGTCGCGGACGAACGTTCCCGCGTCGACGACAAACTCCCGGTCCTGCTGCTCGAACTGCCCGGCGCGAAGCGTCAGGTTGCTCGCCCGCAGGGCGTCGGCCACCGCCAGGGCCGAGGTACGGCGCGAGGCCAGCCGCGCGGGGTCCAACTCGACGCGGATCGTCCGCGGCCGTCCGCCGATCACCAAGACGCGATTCGTGTCCGAGATCGCCTGCAACCCGTTCTGCAACTCCTCGGCCATCCGCCGCAGCTCGTGGTCGCCGTATCGCTTCGACTCGGACCAGAGCGTGAGGTTGACGATCGGGACGTCGTCCACTTCGACGGGCTTGACCACCCAGCCGGTTACCGCGGAGGGGATGCGGTCGACGTTCGACTGCACCTTGTTATAGAGCTTGACGAGCGAATCCTCGCGGTCCTCGCCCACGTAGAAGCGGACGGTGACGATCGACTGACCGGGTTTCGACATCGAGTAGACGTATTCGACGCCGTCGATCTGGTAGAGCAGCTTCTCGAGCCGCGTGGTCACCGTGTCTTCCACTTCCTCGGCCGAAAGCCCCGGCGCCGAGACGAACACGTCGGCCAACGGAACGACGATCTGCGGCTCCTCTTCCCGGGGCGTCAGCCAAAGAGCGGCGACGCCCAACAGGCACGAAAGGACAATCAGCATCACGGCCAGGTCGCCGCGCAGGAAGACCGCGACGATCCGCGTCATTAAGGGAAGCTTGGTTTCCGTCGTCGTCATGCTCGCTCCGTTGTCATCAATGCCCACTGGCCACTTCTCACTGGCCACTGACCACTTCCCGCAGCCGCACCCGCTCGCCGACCGCCAGCCCGCTGAGCACCTCGACGCGGCCGGGCATGCCCAAGCGGCCCGTCTTGACGAAACGCCGCTGGAGCGTCTTGTCGGGTTCGACCACGTCGACCAACTCCAATTGCCCGATCTTGTCGATCGCCGCGGTCGCCAGGCAGAGGTGTCGCCGCTTGCCGGCGGGAATCAGCAGCCGGCCAAACATCCCCTCAAACAGCCCTTCCTCCTTGGGCATCGCCACCTTCACGAGAAACGAGCGGCTGGCCGCCTCGGCCTGCGGCACGATCTCATCGACCTTGGCCGTCACCGTGCGGTTCAAGGCGTCGATCCGCACCGACAACTCGTCGCCCACGCGAAGCTTCAGCGCCAGATTCTCCATGACCGGCACCTCGAGCCGCAACGACGTCGGGTCGTACAGCACCAACAGCGGCACGCCCGGCTGCGCCATGTCGCCCTCCTCGGCGAGCCGATCCACGATGATCCCCGACCTCGGCGCCAAAATCGTCGTGTACGAGAGCATCACCTCGGACTCGGCCAGGGCCTGCTGGGCATGGTTCAACTGGGCCCGGGCAACCTCGACGTTCGCCTTCGACTGATCGAATTGCTCCTGGCTGATCGTCCGGCTCGTCAACAGTTGCGAATCGCGTTTGAAATTGGCCTCGGCTTGCTGCACCGACGCCTGAGCCGCGACCAGCGACGCCTGCACCTGGCTTTTCTGCGTCTCCACGGCCCGGCGATCGAGCACGATCAACTCGTCCCGCTGCCGGACCCGCTGCCCGGCACGCACCGTGATTCGCTCGATCGGCGCCAGCACCCGGGCGGAAATCTCGGTGCGGCTGGCCGCCTTGAGCGTGCCGACCGCCTCCTCCATGTATTCCTTCTCCACCTCGTGGACGGCGTCGGTCCGGTCGTTCGGGCCGAGTTCTCGCGCCGCGACGGCCGTCTCCTCCGGTGCGATCTTCTTGTTCCACGCAACGTCGATGGTGACCGCCTTCGTGGCCACGACGACCGCAACCACCAAGAGACCAATCCCCAAGACGGCCACGCTCAGCGAAGCGAGCATCTTTCGGATATTCAAGGCCATTTTCCACTTCATTCTGTTTCTCCAACCGCGTTTCACCTCGTCGGACTCGCGGACGCTTTGACCACCTGGGCGAGCATCCACGCGACCACGGCCACGCCGACGACGAACACGACCAGGAACATCACCAACGGACTCCACTGGACGCTGGTCGGTTGGGCGGCTAGGTCGAAGAACTCGCCGATTTCGAGGTTCTGCACCGTCTGGCGACTGATGGCATTGATCACGAGCACGCCGAACTGCGCCAGACCGATCCACGTGGCGGTCGTCCGGCCGGGACTCGTCTGGCCCAGCGTCAGCATCAGCATCAGCGGCGCTCCGCCCGCGGCGCCGGTCGCCAGCGTTAGCAAAATCAGTGGACCGCCGAACATCGTTTCCCGCAACTCGCCGGGCCAAGTGCCGAACACGTACCACGATCCGGCGGCCGCCGCCCAAATCACGCTGAGCGCCGCCAGCTTGGGAGCGGAACGTCGCACCCAGGCATGATACGCCTCGCTCTCCCGCGCGGCGAACCACGCGGCGTCGACCACCATCCACGCGGCCGTCGTGCCCAACGCCAAGCCGAACATCAACAGCCACCGGGGCCAAAGCGTCGGGTCGCCCAGGTTCAGCCCCGTCCCCAGCGCCGCCCCGGCCACGGCGTGACTTTGCCACACTTCCGGCCAGCCCTCGACGTTCGTCATCAGGCTCATCGCATTGGCGTAGGTGAAACTGATCGCGATAAAGAGCACCGCCGAAAGCCAGCCGGCCGCCTGCTTCCCCGGCGTCAGTGCTTCGTCATCCTTCCAACCCCAGGCATAGTAGTAAACCCCGTAGTACGCCGGGATCAACAGCCCGACGATCGCCATCCAGAACCACGCCATCAGGATCGTTGCCGGGTAGAAGAACTTGAAGTACGCCAGTTGGATAAACAGCAGCGGGACGATGCCGAAGTTGACGCCCAAGGCGACGATGAAGGGCATCTGGCGCATCAGCCGCCGCGAACAACGCCGCGCCGGCTCGCCGCCGAGCCAGTGAAGCAGCATCGCGACGATGATCCCGGCAAACCATAGGTTCATCGGCGCCATGTGCAGCGTGAACCCGAGGACCTTGAAAAACTGAATGAACCAGAAGGGGGCCGGAATGCCGGCCGCGGCCGTGTCGACTAGCGAGTGAGGATCCATCACTTGGCCTCCTTCCTTGGACCATTCAGGAGCATTCCCGTCGGATTCGGCGGCGCGATCTCGGCAAGATACTCGCCCAGCAATTGCGCCTCCTCCGGCGTGCCCGACCACGGCGGCATGTAAAAATGCGTCCGGCGGAAGTGCAAGATCATGTCAGCGAGCGCCTCCGGCGACCGCCCACGCACCAGCGGCGCCGCCGCCGAGTAGCCGCTTTGCTCGGCGTGGCAGTCGTTGCAGTGGTACTGGAAAAGAACGCGGCCCAGAGCGAGCCGGTCCGCCCGCGGCAGCGCCAACAAACGCGCCGGCATGATGTCGCCCTTGCCCAGAACCTGGGGGTACGCGGCGGCGACGTGCGCCCGGGTCCACGTTCCACCCCTGAGGAAGCCCACTCCCTGAAGCCACGGAATCTCCTCGGGCAGGATCTGATTGGCCAGCACGACGTTGTAGACGACGTAGGGTTTGCGGACCGCCTCGCGAATGAACTCACCGGTGGAAACGGCCCCGAAACCGAAAACCAGCAACATGCCTGCAAAGCCCGGCGAAAGCCAGTTCGGATGCCGGTACGGCCCGAAATACAGCCCCAAAAAGACGACGAGCGTCATCCCCACGATCAAACCCATGAAGATGTTCAGCACGGCGGCCGAGGGCAGGACGGCCATGGCCGACGGTGGAAGCATCACGTACCATCCCGCGCCGCCGAACGTAATCAGGATCGCGCCGAGCAGGGCGGGTCTCATGCTCCGACGGCTGATCAACTCGCGGAGCTTCAAGTCCTTGAGCACGATCGAGGCGTGCAGATACACGTACAGCGACGCCAGTAAGAGCGACCCGCCGGTGCGAGCCACCACTTGCGGAACGAACTGCGGATTGAAGAAAGCGATCCAGAAGCTCCGGTTCTCCGGCCAGTCGCCCGGGTTGAGCATGAACGCCGTGATGCCGGTGATCAACACCAGGCTGATCCACGCCGCGGCGCCGTAGATCCAGCCGATGACGACGTGGGTCTTCTCTGGCAGTCGCCCCCAGGCGTAGAGAA
This sequence comes from Planctomycetia bacterium, assembly GCA_026401055.1. Lineage (GTDB taxonomy): Bacteria > Planctomycetota > Planctomycetia > Pirellulales > Thermoguttaceae > JAPLNP01. The sequence goes on along the minus strand of JAPLNP010000161.1, from coordinate 1,755 downwards.
AGATGAAGGCCGAGATGATCTCGACGACGAAGAAGACCCATTCCGTGGCCCAGCCGAAGACGAACGTGCGGATCAGGACCTCGGTCGCCAGCGGCGAGGCCAGGCCGATCGTCCACCAGATGCCCACGCCGGTGATCGCCCCGAACACGACGGTCAAGAGGACGAAGAACCGGGCGTGCCGGCGAAGATACGCCAGGTAGTCGCGGTCCTTCTTCTTGTAGGCGTAGCCGGTCTCCATCGCGAGGAACAGCCCGCCGCCGACCGCATAGTGGGACACCAGCATGTGGATCACCGCCACCAGCGCGATGAGCATCGGGGCGGTCAGGTAGGGCACGTACCACCACGGATAATGCATCGGACACCGACTCCTTTCGATCGAGGCCGGGCGTCAACGTCATCCGCCCGCGAACTTCATGCGCCATCGGTCCCGCAGCAGAGTGCTGAGGTGCTCGTGCAACTCCGGCGGCATTTCCACCGGCACCCCCGCACTGTAAAGCGTAATCGTATTGCGAATGTTGTCGATGACCACCTCGCAAATCGCACAGCCCCGGATATGCTGCTCGAACGCCTCGCGGAGGGCCGGGTCCAGTTGGCCGTCGACGTAGTCACCCAGGGCGGCTAAGAGTTCTTCACATCGCATGACCACAACCACGCGGACTACCAACGCAGTTCGAAACGGAGACTTCCGTCCATACCCGTTATTGATGCGCGGAGGGCCGATTTGGTTACACGGAGGAAGCGAGTTGCCTTCCGGCAACGTCGACGGGCGTTTTGGCGACCCGATCGGCGGGAAAGAAAATCGTCCATCGACACTCGATGGCAACGTAAAAGCTTTTCACACAACAGTTTGCGTCGTGTCGACGACCTGGCCGATCCATCGGGTCTCCCTCGGCACGCGGGTTGCTCGCTTCGAGATCGTCGTGCCCCCGAGAAACACCCCGGACACCCCGGACGTATCACGATCACATGGAGACCACCATACCACGCGCTCGGATGGAACACCGGACGTCCCACGAGCAGCAATCGCCAGGGCCGGTCGGGACCGTGCGGGTCCTGCACGTAATCAACGGCGAGCACTATTCCGGCGCGGAACGGGTGCAGGACCTGCTTGGGGCCGGACTGCCGGGCCTGGGTTTCGAGGTGGGGTTTGCGTGCGTCAAGCCGGGTCAATTCCCCGGGATGCGCGAGACCTGCGATGCCCCGCTGTACGAGGTGCCGATGCGCGGCCGGTTCGATCTGCGGCCCGTCGCCCGACTCGTTCAAATCGTCCGTCGCGAGGGCTATCGAATCCTGCACGCCCACACCCCGCGGACGGCCCTCGTGGCCGGTATCGTCTCACTCCTTACCGCAACTCCACTTGTTTACCACGTCCACAGCCCGGCCTCGCGAGACTCGACCCATGTCTGGCGCAACCGGCTCAACGCCCTACTGGAACGGGCGTGCCTGGCTTGGGCCTCGGCCCTGATCGCGGTCTCCGAAAGCCTCGGCCGGCACACGCGGCGGCAGGGGTTCCCCGCCGACCGCGTTACCGTGGTTCCCAACGGCGTGGCCTCTCGGACCCCGCGCGGCGACCGGCCGGCGGGATGTAAGGAATGGACGCTCGGCACCGCGGCCCTGTTCCGCCCACGCAAGGGAACCGAGGTCCTGCTCGAATCGCTTGCGCGGCTCAGGGCCCAAAACCTCCCGGTCCGGCTTCTCGCCGTCGGTGGTTTCGAGACCCGCCAGTACGAGCGTCACATCAAGGACCGCGTCGCC
>JAPLNP010000316.1 GCA_026401055.1 Planctomycetia bacterium | reverse complement strand
GCCAGGAACGCCAAGAGAGCCAGGCCGGTCATGCCGGTGTCGGCTTGCATGGTCGTGCCGCGGCGGTCCTCGCCGGCGACGAGGGTCTCCTGGTTGCCTTCGTAATGGGCGGGGCACCAGCGGCCGTCGGGCTCCTGGTGGTCGGCCAGCCACTTCAAGCCCGCTTGAACCGCCTCCTCGCTCTGGGCGGTGGCGCCGTGCTTTCGGGCGCGAGTGTCGCGGTCGGCGGCCACTCGGAGCCGGTAGATTTCGGGCACATCGCGGCTGGAAGCCTCGGGCCGACGGAGCGAGACTTGCGGCGGCCCGACGTCAATCATCGGACCCGGCGACACGGAGGCCGCTTCACCACCGGCGTGATTCTTGTCGCCCAGGGACGCCAGCGACGGCGGGCGGAGCCGCTCGGGCGGCGCGCCGTCCGGGGCGTCGGCACCGCCGGCTTGTGGGTCGATCGGTTCGGCCGGCGTGCCGCGCGGGGTCGACAAGGGCACGTCGGCCAGGTCCGCCATCGAGTCGGCGGCGTCCACGGTCCGCGCGGCCTGCTCCATTTTCGGCAGAGGGTCGGGACGCTCCAAGAGCGCGGACGGCAGGCCGGGGGCTTCCTCTCGCTCCGGCAGGCTCGGTTGGCTTGGCGCGGCGGCCTGGGCGGGCAGCGGCGGGGCCGGCGCGAGGACCGGGTCCGCGTCGCGGGCCTGGGCCGCCGGGGCCTCGATCGGTTCGGCCGACTGGCCCGAAGCCGTCGGCAAACTCGGGGCTCCGACCGTCGGCAATCGGGCTTCCGGCTCCGCGGCATCAGCCAACGGCAGGTGGTCCAAGTCGACCGGCTCGGGCGGTTCCGGCTTCGTGGGCGCCGGCTTCCGCGGGGGTTCGGGCAGTTCCGGCGTTTCGACCTTGCTCGGCTCGTCCAGGTCGGGCTGGGCCACGGAGTCGTGAAGCAGCGTTTCCCAGGGCTTCTCCGCGTCGGGGGACGCTTCGATCGACGAGGCTTCCCTCTCGGGGTCTTCTTCGGCCAGCGATACGCGGATGGCCGGTTCGCCCGGCGACTCGGCGGGCGTGAAAACCTGAACGGTCGTGGAATAGCCGAACAGCAGGGCGTGGGCCACGAGCGAAAGGAACAGGCACTTTCGCAGCGGTCGCGACTGTCCCCAGCGAGTCCACATCAAAACCAAGAGGGTCACGCTCAGCGCGGCCAGCCCCGCCCAGAGAACCCCCAGGAACAGCTCGGTGCTGGTCAAGAAGTCCCAGAGGCGATCGAAGGCAGAAGACTCCATGGTCTACCTATTGGGCGGGATTTGTCGGACGGAGATGCCCAGTTCGGCGATGCCCGCCTGCTTGCAGGCATTGAGCACCTCGGCCACGCGCTGGAACTGGCCTTGCCCATCGCCGCGGACCAACACGCCCAGGTCGGCGTATTGGCTTCGGGCGGTGGCCAGTCGCGAGGTGAGTTCTTCGAGCGTGACCGGGGTTCGGTCGAGGCTCAAGGTTCCGTCGCGATACACGTTGACGACCTTCTTCTCCGGCGCGGCCGTTAGTGCCCCGCGATCCGCGACCTCGGGCACCTTCAGGCCGATCTTCCGCTCCAGTTCGGTGAACTTCGTGCTTACCATGAAGAAGAAGATCAACAGGAACGCGACGTCCATCATCGACGTCAGGTTGAGCGTCGGCTGCTCGTCCAAATGGGTCTTGAGTGGCATGGCGGCTAGGGGACAGGGATTGGGGGTTAGGGGCTGGGGACTAGGGAATTCGAGGACGATAGCCGCGAGGCTAGGGCTGAACAGGATGCATCACGTCTCCGACAACTGACAACTGGCCACCGACAACTGGCCACTACTTCCGCTTCGCCCTGGTTCCCATCTCCTCGGCGGAGATCAAGGGGACGAGTTCCTGGCTCAAGGCGTCGATATCTATGATCAGCCGGTCGACGCGGCTGACGAAAAACAAGTAGAAGAACAGCGCGGGAATCGCCACGCTCAGGCCGGCGGCCGTCGTCAAGAGAGCTTCGCTGAGGCCGGTGGCCAAGAGTTCGGGCCGGCCCATCGCGTCGCTCGTGGCGATCGCGTTGAACGCCCGAATCATGCCGAACACCGTGCCCAAGAGTCCCAGCAAGGGGCTGACCGTCTGGATGCCGTTGAGGACGCGGAGGTAGCGGCGCAGGCCGTTGGTCACGCGCTCGCCGGCGTCGATGATCGCTTGTTCGACTTCGACGCCCGGGCGGCCCCACTTGCGAATCGCCCCGGCGAAGACCTCGGAGACCGGGCTGCCGCTCTCGGCGCAGAGGGCCAGAGCCTGGTCGCGATCCAACTCGCCGTCGCGCATCTGTTCGAGGAATCGGCGAACAAACGGCTTGGGGATGATGCGGCCGTGGCGCAGGCTGATGGCCCGTTCAAAAACAAGGGCCAGCAGCAACAGCGAACAGGCGGCGATCGGGAACATCAGCACGCCGCCGCTGCGGAAGACGATCCACAGATTTCGGGTGGGAATCATGCCTTCATCGGCCACGGGGTCCGCCTTGGTGGTGGCCGAGACGGCCTCGGCCACGGTCGCCGTGGTGGCCGTGTCCGGTTCGCTTTGGGCGAAGGCCGATCGCACGGCCAGCGGGCCAAGAAGGACGGCCATCGCCAGGGAGCACGCGGCGACGGCAGCGAGGATGTGGGTGTTTCCATTCATACTGACAACTCCATGCGACGAATATCTCGCGCGGTATCTTGGTTCATTGGGGTAACCTCGCCGCCGGTTGCGGGACGATCGCTTGCTCGCGCGGCGTGCCACTGCCGGCTCGTCCGCCAGCGTCGAGGGCGGGCACTGCCGGACGAGCCAGCAGCGGCGCGCGGCGGTTGGCCTCCTCGGCAAAGGGCGTGTTCGGATAGTCTCGCGCGGCCCGGGCGTAAAGCTCGGCGGCGGCGGCCGGCTGGCCTAAACGCTCGCGGCACATGCCGGCCTGCAACAGCGCGCCGGCCTGCCAGCGGGGATAGGCGTAAAGGATTTCGACGCGGAGGTATTCCTTCAGCGCGGCCTCGTAGTCTTTCTGGTGGAAGTACGTCTCGCCGATCATCCACTGGGCCATGGCGGCCGTTTCGGTTTTAGCGCCCCGGGTGGATCGGATCACGCGGCGGTAGGCTTCGCGAGCGGCTTCGAAATCGGCCTGGCTGGCAAGGCACCGTCCGAGGAGGTAGTCGACCTCGTACTGTTGCTCGAATTCGGGGTACTCGGCTTGGATTTTCGACGCCAGCGCCAGCGCGTCGCGCCAGTTCTCCTTCTGCGCGAACACCTGGGCGCGGCGCAAGGGGATCATCGCCATCCAGTTCTCGCGACGCTCGCCAATACGCTCCAGCAGGCTCTCGAACCGCCGTCCGGCCTCGTCGTAGTCGCCCAGGCGATAGGCGGCCTCGGCGATCCAGAAGTCGGCCACCAGACGCTGGGGACTCTCGGGATAATCCTTCGCCAGCCGCTCGGCCGCCCGGCGGACGTCGTCCCATCGCTTCTCGATGGCCGCCGTCTGCCACCGCAGCCGCAACGAGTGCTCGGCGACGGTCTGTTTCGGCCCGGCGGCGAGAACCGCCTCGATCAGCTTGTCCGCCGCGGCGTACTGTTTCGCCTCGAAAGCCCGTTGCGCCAGCCGGCAAGTCGCGTCCGCCCAGTATTGGCTCTTGGGAAACTCCTTGTGGAGCCGTTCGAGCCGGGCGGCCGCCTCGTCGTCGCGATTGAGCTCGGCCAGCACGAAGCTCCACTCGTACAACGCGGCATCCAACTCGGGATGCTTCGGATATTCCTTGACCAGTCGCTCGTAGAGCGCCGCCGCCCGGTCGTCCTCGTGAAGCTTGTCGCGAAGTCGTGCCGCCGCCAACAGCACCTCGGGGAAATCCCCGGCCTTCGGGTCCGCGGGCCCATCCAGCACGAGGTCGTACATGGCCACCGCGGCGTCGGGCTTGCCGAGCTGCTCGAGAATCCGACCTCGAACCCACGCCGTTTCGGCGGCGAGCTTCGCGTCCGGGTCCTTGGCCAGCAGTCGCTCGAACGTGGCGGCTGCCTCGGGCAATTGGCCGCGCTTGAACTGGCTCCATCCGAGGCCGGAAAGCCCCTTCGTCGCGTACTCGGGCCGATTGCTCCGATCGACCAGCCACCCGAACAACTCGGCCGACCAGTCCCAATCGTTGGCCGCGTAGGCCGCTTCGGCCAACTGCTCGACCGTCGCGGCGAAGAAGTCCTCGGTGGCGTGCTTCTCGAGCAATGCGTAATACAGCTTCTTCGCGCGGTCCAGGTGTCCGCCGCGCGCCGAGCAGATCGCCAGTTGGGCTTTGGCCTTGACGGTCGTTTCGCCGTTTGGCTCCGCGGCGAGAAACGCCTCCAGCGGCGCGACGGCGTCGGCGAAACGCTTCTGCGCCATCAGCACGGACGCCTGGGTCAGCCGGGCGTCGGCCTTGAGACTGCCCTCGGCGGCCTCGATCACCGGCGGCAGCAGCGCCAGCGCGTCGTCGTACTTCCCACGGCCCTCCAGGGCCAGCGCCATGAGATACCGGTCCCCGGCGGCCGGCGGTTGTCCGCCTTCGGCCCGCAGCAGCGGCTCGAGCGTCTTCGCCGCGGCGTCGTACTGCTTTTGCTCCAGGAGCGATCGGGCAGCAAGGCGCCGGACGTCGCTAGCCAGCGGGCTTTGCGGGAAACGTGAGAGGAACTCGGCGGACAGGCGATCCACCGCCGAGTAGTCCTTGGACTGGATCGCCGCCTGGACTTTGCCCCGCAGGGCGTCGTCGTCCCACTGGCGGTCCGCGCCCGGCGAGGCCAGGACCCGATCGAACTCGGCGACGGCGTCGGCGGCGCGGCCCGCGCGCACCAGCGCGTCGCCCGCATGAAACCGCAGCGCGGCGGCCAGCCGGTGGCCCGGGTTCGTCTCGACCGCCGCCAGGAGCGTCCGCAACGCGGCGTCCCATTGCCGGCGGTCCTTCTGGATCAACCCGAGGTGGTACCGGGCGTCGACGCCCAACTCGGCGTCGTTGGTGATCTTCTCCAACAGGGCGACGGCTTCGTCAAGCCGCTCGAGCTTTTTCAGGGCCAAGGCATGGGCGAGTCGGGCCCGGGGACGCAAAGGCTCTTGCGCCCGATCGGCGGCCTCGAAATCGCTCAGTGTGGCCACCGCCTCGGCGTACTTGCCCTCATCGTACTGCAAGGCGCCCAGGCGGAATCGGGCGTCGTCGGCCAGCGGGCTGCCGCGTTTGGCGGCCAGGGCGGCGTAGTACCTTGCGGCCTCGTCGCGTTTACCCGAATCGGCCAGCGCCCGGGCCAGCCCCAACCGGCAGTGGTCCTCCAGAGACGAGTTGGGGAAGCGGCGCAGGGCCTCGCCGAAGTATTCGGATGCCGCCGCCGAATCGCCGGCCGCCAAGGCCACCTCGCCCAGATACGGCAGGGCGTAAGCGTCGAGTTTGTCGCCGGGATAGGCTCGACGAAACGCTTCGAGCCCCCGCCTCGCCTGCTCACTGCGTTTGCCGAGGTAGGCCGCCTCGCCCAGCCGGAACGTCGCCGCCCGGGCATGTGGTCCGGCCGGCGCGCGTCGCAGGTACTCGGCGAAGCGAGCCTCGGCGTCGTCAAAGCGGCCCGCTTGCAGCAGCGCCCCGGCCAAGAAGAAGACGCTTTGATCGGCGCGGGAGTCGGCGGGGTAGCGTTTGAGGAAGGTCTCGAACTCGTCGGCGGCGAGTTTCCAGTCGCCGCGGGCATACAGACCGGCGGCCACGGCGTACTGGTCGCCCGCCTCGTCTGCCCGAGCGGGCCCAAGGAACGCCGCCATGGCCAGCACGGTCGGCATCATCGGTAGTCGCCAGCACAAACTCATAGCCCCATTGTAGACGAGGAGGAAAAAGGGGACAGGTCCAATTCGTGCGCAGCACCCTTCGGGCCGTTCCGGCAAATTGGACCTGTCCCCTTTTTCCGGGCGCCGTTGTCCGGGAAGCTCAATCTGACGGCCCATTGACGCACAACACCCCAGTGGCGCGGGCAAAAGGACCGTCACCACTGGGGTTTGGATTTCACGTGGCACAGCCGCGCTCGGCTATGTCGGACGATTCGGCACAGCCGAGGCGGCCGTGCCACGCATCGCTAGAATTGGGCCCCCGGACCGGTATCCACGTTGCCAACCATGTGGAAGTGGTTGTGGTCGATGTAGAGCACCTCCTGGGCCTCCTGATCCGTGTCGGTGTACGGAATCGGCCAGCCCACCCGGGTCGTCTTCGTGTAGTAGATGATGCACTTGTAGTGGGCATGGTGCAGTTGAGCCGGTCCGATCAAGGGATACACTCGCGGCGGGTCAACGTAATCCGCGATCGGCTCGACCACGATCCGGACGTTATCGCGTTGCGTGGTGTGCAGGAACGGAGTTCCCCCTTCCACCGGTTGCGCCTTCTCCAACACCCGCATCACCTCATCCTCCGACGGCGGATCCATCGCCACGTGCGGAGCGCCGGCGGGGATCGGCCCCAAGACGGGCACCCGGGCGTACCGCTCCTGCCAGACGGCTTGATCCTCCAGTCTGTCCTGGAAGTAGGGAGAGACCGGGATCGGCGGGGTGGCAAACAACCCGAGATGAGGACCATACACGGTGTTGCAGCCGGTGGTCATCCCCAACGCGGCGAGCACCAGAGCGACAAAGGCGACGGATAACATCCTGTGCGACATGAGTGGTTCCTCGGCAGATCGGTCCGGAAAGTGAGACGGGATCGGCGTCCGCGATCACGGCGAACCTTCAATGTTCGCCCCCCAATAGAGTCAATCGCTGCTCTTGCCCATGTCAGGGCATATCCATATATCGAGTGAAGCTGTTCCGGACTTGTGGGTTTTTCGGATTGTAACGAAAAAAAAGCCCCCACGCGGCACGGCCGCGTGGGGGCTTTGGCAAGACGTTCGGTTCCGGTGGATCGCCGAGCCGCTAGTCCTTGAAGTCGAGCATCCACCAGCCGTCATCCCACTCCAACGTCACCTTCCGCCAGCCCAACGGGACCTGCGGATAGGGATAGAAGGGGCCGATGTACGGCCAGGCCGTCGGCGAGTATTGCTTCGGATACGTGACCGCCGCATAGTTTGGATACGCCGCGTAGCTCGGCCACGCGTTGTTGGGCATGTGCGGCTGGTCGTACTGGGCCGGCGCCACGCCGGAAGCCATCGGCGCCGCGTAGGCGGGAACCCGACTGGCCGCCTGCGGAGCCATCGCCTGCGGGGCGTTCATGTACGCCACCGGCACCGGGCGGTTCGATCGCGTCACCATTTGCTGCGGAATCGGTTGCCCCATCTCCTCCGACATCATCTCCGGCTGCACAACCTCGCTCATCGCCTGCGTGGCCTGGGCCGGCGCGGGCACGTACGAGGTGGCCAAAGGATGCGCCTGGCGAACCGGAGTCGCCGCCGGCGATGCCTTCGTGTCGACCACTTGCTGCAGCCGCTGGGCCGGATGCGTCACCTGACCGGAACAACGCTGTCGCAACTCCTGGCCCGGCCGCACAACCTGCTCCGGAGCCACCGACCCGCCCGGCGCTCGCAACTGGATCACTGACGACGAATCGGCCGTCGTCTCGGCGGCGGGCGCGGCTTCGGCGGCCCCGACCGTCAGCTTGTTGACCACGCGACGGACACCCTCGGTCCGGGAAACAACCTCGAGGACCGACTTGAGTTGGTCTTGATCGGCAACGCGCCCCTGAAGCCACGCCGTGCCGTCCTGGAACTTCACCCCGATCTTGTAGTCGTGCAGTTGGCCTCCCTTGCGAAGGTTGGCGGCGATCTGCTCGGCAACCTCCTGGTTCGCGGCCAACGCCCAGACGGGGAACACCACGGTGGTTGCGGCGACCACCAAACCCATGAACAAACGTCGCATGCCTTCCCTCCTATAAGGATCTCTTCCGTGGTGGGTCACCATCGGAAACCGACGCCCCCCGGCGTCGCTTGTCAACCCCAACGTTCCGTCGCGTGGCGACCACGCGACTTGACGCGCGGCCCGCCGAACGCCCGGAACCCTGTCTTCACACGCACTCAGCAACCGTAACAGGAGGATCGAAGGAGGGATGGCCCTGTCGCGAAAACCACGACTGGACCGGAAAGTCGCGGATTCCCCCCCGCGCAACTTCCGTGTCCGCTGGTTGCTGTCTGAATATAGGTTTCGGTTCGCGATTGTGCCGAAAGGAAGCTTTTTTTCGATTTTGCCGGTCTTCGCGGTCGTAGCGTAGGAAACGACCACGGGCAGAGAATCGACGCAAACCATTACGCAACAATGTTTTACGGCAAAACATCGGCCATCAGACAGCCCGAATAGGCTCGTAAGACCCTCCGGCCTCGAGGGTGCCTCGCTGAGAATTCAGACTTTCGTCAACGCCGATGAGACGAAACATCCCCATGACAGAGGGGGTATAGAGCACCGTATGAGGCGACCCGGCCCGGGCCAGGGCCGGCGCACACTAAGTTGCTTTGCTCATAACGACTTGCATCAATAACTCGACGCTTCGACCGGCCAAACGATGTTCCATGACGATGCTGTATCCGCAGGAATGTCGCTTCAACTGAGCAAAACCTCGAATTTAGCGTGGTTCGCTCGCGCTAAATCACCTTTACCTCACCGCCCCATTTTACCTAAAGTGCGCGCTGGCCCTGACCCCTGTCCCCTGACCCCTGTCCCCTGCCCTCACGTCCGCCAGTTTCGCTCGATGAACGTCGTGTCGACCTTCCCGTCGATGAAGTCGGGATGGTCGAGGATTTTCATCAGGAGACTGGTGGTGGTCTTCAGGCCGTCGATCCGCAGCTCGGCCAGTGAACGGCGCATGCAGGCGATCGCCTCGCGCCGGGTGGGCTGATGGACGATCAGCTTCCCGATCATTGAATCGTAATAGGGCGAGACCTCGTAGCCGGCGTGGACGTGGGAGTCGAAGCGGACGCCGAACCCGCCCGGCACGATCAGCCGCTGGATGACGCCGGGGCTGGGGCGGCAGCCGTGCTCGGGGTCCTCGGCGTTGATGCGACATTCCATCGCCGCCCCGCAATGTTGGACGTCTTCCTGGCCAAACGGCAGCGGTTCGCCCGCCGCCACGAGGATCTGTGCCTTGATCAGGTCGATCCCGGTGACCATTTCGGTGACCGGATGCTCGACCTGGATTCGGGCGTTGAGTTCGATGAAGAAATAATCGCCCTGGCCGTCGACGATGAATTCGACCGTGCCGGCGTTGGTGTAGTCGGCCTGGCGGACCAGCCGAACGGCGGCCTCGCACATGGCGCGGCGGGTTTCCTCGGGCAATCGCGGAGCGGGGCTTTCCTCGACCAGTTTCTGGTGGCGACGCTGAATCGTGCAGTCGCGCTCGAACAAGTGGACCGTGTGGCCGTGGTGGTCGGCCAATATCTGGACTTCGACGTGCCGCGGTCGCGCGATGTATTTTTCCAGGTAGAGGTCGGCGTTTCCGAAGGCCGCGCCCGCCTCGGCCCGGGCTTGTTGCAGGGCCGACTTCAACGCCAGGTCGTTCAGCGCCAGCCGCATTCCCCGACCGCCGCCGCCGGCCGATGCCTTGACGAGCACGGGGAAGCCGATTTCGTGGGCAACCCGCTGGGCCTGGGCTTCGCCCTCGACGAGTCCCTCGCTGCCGGGCACGGTGGGGACGCCGGCTTTCTTGGCCAGGCATCGGGCGGCGTTTTTGTCGCCCAGCAGTTGCATCGCCTCGTGCGAGGGACCGATGAACTCGATGTTGCAGCTCCGGCAGACCTCGGCGAAATGGGCGTTTTCGGCCAGAAAACCGTAGCCCGGATGAATCGCCTGGACGTTGCCGATTTCCGCCGCGCTGATGACGCGATCGATTTTCAGATAGCTGTCGGCGGCCTTGGGCGGTCCGACGCAATAGGCCTCGTCGGCCAGGGCGAGGTAGGCGGCGCCGCGATCGGCCTCGCTGAAGATGGCGACGGTCTCGATCCCCAACTCGCGGCAGGCGCGGAAAATCCGCAGGGCGATCTCGCCCCGGTTGGCAACAAGAATGCGTTTGAACATGGGCGCCCTACTGCCGCGTGTCGACTTTGAACATCGGCTGGCCAAACTCGACCGGCTCGCCATTGCGGGCCAGCACGGCCACGATCTTCCCGGCAACCTCCGAAGGAATCTCGTTGAAGACCTTCATGGCCTCAACGATGCAGACCGTGGTTTCCGGGCCGACGTGGTCGCCTACCTTCACAAACGGCGGGGCGTCGGGGTCGGGCGCGGAGTAGAACGTGCCCACGATCGGGCTGGTGATCGACACGGTGTGCGGGTCGTCGACCGGCGGGCTCAGCGCGAGCGGGGCAACGGCGGGCGCGGCGGGGAGGGCCACTGACTGGGGGGCGGACTGGACAAGCATCGGCGAGTCGCCGCGACGCAATTGAATCCGCGTGTTCTCTTGCCGCAGGTCGATCTCGTTCAGGTCGTGCTCCTTCATCAGCTCGACCAGGCGGCGAATCTTTCGCACGTCGAAAATATCGTGATTGGGTGATGATCCGGCCATGCCACGTCTCCAATGTTCCTAGCCAACGACCGCTTCTTCGTACCCCTTGGCCAGCCCGCTGAGAACTTCGTGGCCCCCTCGGGTGACCAGCACGTCGTCCTCGATACGGACACCTCCCCAGCCGGGCAGGTAGATACCCGGCTCGACGGTGATGACCATTCCCGCCTTCAGTACCGTCTTGCTGCTCGAGTTCAGACGCGGACCTTCGTGAACATCGAGCCCGATTCCGTGCCCCAAACCGTGCCCAAAGTACCGGCCGAAGCCGGCATCCTTGATCTTATTCCTGGCGACGGCATCGATGTCCTGGGCGGGGATTCCTGGGCGGATCGCGGCAATTGCGGCGAGCTGCGCGTCGAGCACCACGGCGTAGACCCGCTGGAATTTGGGCGATAGTCTACCCGTCACCAGCACCCGCGTCAAGTCGCTCAGATAAAGCCCCCCCCTGGCGCCCCAGTCGACCAGCAGGAAGTCGCTGTCGCCGATGGGCGCCCCGGTCGCCTTGGCGTGCGGCAGCGCCGCCCGGGAACCGGCGGCCGCGATCGTCGGGAAGGCGGCCGCCCGGGCGCCGAACTTGCGCATTTCGTGCTCCAGTTCGTCGGCGACCTGTTTTTCGGTCTTCTCCGGCTTCAGCGTGGCCCGGAGCACGCCGAACCCCTTTTCGGCGTACCAGATGGCCTGCCGGATTTCGGCGATTTCGTGCTTGTCCTTGACCTGGCGCAACTGCTCGACCAGGCCGGCGATGCTCACCAGTTCGATCTTCGGCATCTTCGCCGCCATTTGGTCCCGGAGGCCGACAGTCATCGAGTCGCCCTCGATCGCCAACCGGCGAATCTTGATCGCTTTGACGATCTTCTCGATCGCCTTGAACATGCTCACCCCGGGCGGACGAATGTAGAGATCGACGCCGGGACACTCTTCCCCCAACTGGGTCGTATAGCGAGGGTCGCTCAGAATGGTGTCCCCGTCGGAACGAATCAACAGAAAGCTATCGTCTCCGGTGAAGCCGGTGAGATAGGTGACATTTGTGAAGCTACTGACCAGCAGGGTGTCGACGCCCTTTCTCTTCACGTTGCTTCGCAGTTTGTCCCGCCTGGCACGGTAGCGATCCATGGGCTTTGCTCGGTGTTCGCGGATAGCGGATTTCGATTCCTCCCAATATATCGGATCTGTGGCCCGAGCGGCTCCCCTGAATCCGAGGGATGCCACCCGTGGGGTGGCCCTCGCCGGCGGCGGGCGTGTTGCCTGGGGGATCGGATGTGTTACCATGAGGGTTATGAACCGAAGTGATATCGAACAGTTGGCCCGGGGACTACTTGCCGGCGAGGTGTCCGTCGAGGACTTCGCGCGGCGGCTGGCCACGCCGGGGATTGCCGATGTGGGCGATGCCCAAGTGGACCTGGACCGCGCGCGGCGATGCGGCTTTCCGGAGGTGGTCTTCGCCGAGGGGAAGACCATCGAGGCGATGGAGAAGATTTTCCGCGCGATGCTCGAACACGGCCTCGACGTGTTGGCCACGCGGATGAGCCCACAGCAGGCCGTCGAGTTGGAGGCCCGGTTTCCCGCAAGCCGGTATAATCCCGTCGGCCGGACGTTCCGAATACCAAAAACGGGGGGATGTGATTCGCCCCGGGCCGGCGCCGGTCGCGTCGTGATCGTCACCGCCGGCACCAGCGACCTGCCGATCGCCGAGGAAGCGCGGGAAACCGCCCTCTGGACTGGCGCCGAGGTGGACTTGATCCAGGATGTGGGCGTGGCCGGTCCGCACCGGCTGACGGCCAATCTGCCGCTGTTGCGCCGGGCGCATGCCGTTGTGGTAGTAGCCGGGATGGAAGGCGCATTGCCGAGCGTGGTGGGCGGCCACGTCGCCTGCCCGGTGATCGCGGTGCCGACGAGTATCGGCTACGGGGCGAGTTTCGGCGGCGTGGCGGCGTTGTTGGGAATGCTCAACAGTTGCGCGTCGAACGTGACCGTCGTGAACATCGACGCCGGATTCAAAGGCGGATACGTCGCCGGGTTGATCGCGAAGAACGTCGGTGGCGCCGCAGAGAAGGTCTGATTTTGAGTGGTTGAACGATCCCGCCATGCAAGCCATCCTCAATCAAGACGACCTGCCGCGATTGCCCAGGCGCCGGCCCGATGCTCACAAGGGGTCTTTTGGGCTGGCGCTGGTGGTCGGCGGGTCGCGGGGGATGAGCGGCGCGGTGACGATGGCGGGCATGGCGGCGCTGCGCGGCGGGGCGGGACTCGTGCGGCTGGCCGTGCCCGACTGCTGCCTCGACGTCGTCGCCGGCTATGAGCCCTCCTACATGACCACGCCCTTGCCGTGCGACGCCGAGGGCCGCCTCGTGGCGTCCGCGCGGCCGGTGATCGACGACCTGACCGAGTCGGCCACCGTGGTCGCCTTGGGACCGGGCTTGGGGCGGAGCGACGAGTTGACCGAGTTGGTCGCCGGGCTGTACCGCGAGTTGGCCGTGCCGATGGTCGTCGATGCCGATGGGCTGAACGCCTTGGCGGCGGACCCCGGCGTTCTGGCCCAGCCCGGCGGACCGCGCGTTCTTACCCCGCATCCCGGCGAGTTCGCCCGACTGCTCGGCGCCCGAAGCGTGCCGGCCGACCAGCGCCAGGCCGCGGCGGTCGAAGCGGCCGCGCGATGGGGCGCGACGCTCGTGGTCAAGGGACACCGGACGTGCATTACCGACGGCCGGGCGGTCTACGTCAACACGACGGGCAACCCGGGCATGGCGACCGGCGGCTCGGGCGACGTGCTCACCGGCCTGATCACGGCACTGTGGTGCCAGGGGCTTGCGCCGCTGGACGCCGCCCGGTTGGGCGTCCACCTACACGGTCTGGCCGGCGATCTGGCGGCCGAGGCGCTGGGCGAAGCGGCGATGATTGCCAGCGACCTCATCCGCTTTCTGCCCGAGGCGCTGCGGCGATCCGAGCCGCCGGCCACGGATTGTCCGGAATAAACCGGCGTGGCCGGGGCTCTGTAACAGTGTGATGACAGGGTACCGCTTTCTCGCCGATCTGATCGTTGTCGTGCATGCGACCTACGTCGGGTTCGTCATGTTCGGGCTGGTGGCGATTCTTCTCGGGGGCGTCCTGCGGTGGGGGTGGGTGCGCAAGGTCTGGTTCGGCTTGGTCCACCTGCTGGCC
>JAPLNP010000322.1 GCA_026401055.1 Planctomycetia bacterium | reverse complement strand
GTCGCGGACGTTGGCCTCGATCACCGCCACCCGGTTGGGGTCCATCTCGGCCGCGGCCTGCTCGGCCCGGGCCCGATTCGCGCCTTGCGGGTCGTCGAAATAGTTGACGACGACGTTGGCGCCGGCCTCGTGCAATCGCAGGGCCGTGGCGCGGCCCAAGCCTTGCCCCGCGCCGGTGACCATCGCCGTTTTGCCGGAAAGATCGACGGGAATCATCGGTGCCTCGCACTTGGGGGTGGACGTTGTCTGGTCTACGGTTTCTTGATAAACACGCGGAGGAACCAGGTGCAAGGGTGGCACGCCCTGAGGCGTGGTGGAATTGCCGCCGCTGTCGCCACGCCCTTCGCCGGGGGCTCAGGGACGTGCCACCCGCCGCGGCCGGCGAGAATCGAGAGCGTATCATGTCAGGAACCGAACGCAAACCCGCCGGATGGGTGGGTTGACCAGACTGCTACAATACCCCTAGGCGGAGAAACCCATGAATGAACCTTCCTCTTGGCTGCTCTACGGCGCCAACGGCTTCACCGGACGGTGGATCGCCGAGGAGGCGGCGCGTCGCGGAGACCGGCCGATCCTCGCCGCGCGAGATCGGCAACGGCTCGACGCCGTGGCCGGGCCGCTGGGTTGCCCGGCCCGGGCGTTCGACCTCGACGATCCGGGACGCCTTGCCGAGAATCTGCAAGGCGTTCGGGCGGTGCTGAACTGCGCGGGGCCTTTTTCGGCGACCGTGGGCCCGATGATCGAGGCGTGCCTTGTCGCGGGCGTCCACTACCTGGACATCACCGGTGAGATCGACGTTATCATCGCCGCCGCCGAGCGGCACGACGAGGCGGTCCGCGCCGGCAGCGCCGTGATTCCGGCGGTCGGCTTCGACGTCGTCCCGAGCGACTGCCTGGCGGCCATGCTCCACCGGCGGCTCCCCGACGCCACGCGGCTGGAGCTGGCCTTCACCGGCACCGGCGCGATCAGTCCCGGCACCGCGCGGACGATGCTCGAAAATCTGCCGCGGGGCGGCCGTGTCCGGATCGACGGGCGGATCACGAAGGTCCCGCTGGCGTGGAAATCGAAGACGATCCCGTTCCGCGAAGGCCCGGGCACGGCCGTGACGATTCCTTGGGGCGACGTGGCGTCGGCCTGGTTCTCGACCGGCGTGCCCAACATCGAGGTCTACGTGGCGACGCCCGAGCGCCAGATCCGCTGGCTCCGCCGTCTGCGCCCGTTAATGGGTCTCCTTCGCCTTCCTTTACCGCAAGGGCTGGTCCATGGTATGCTGCGACGTTTCATGCTCGGCCCGGCCTCCGACGCCCGGCAGGAAGCTCGCGGGTCCTTCTGGGCCCGAATGTCCAACGACCGCGGCGGCGCGGTGGAGGCGACCCTGACCACGCCGGGTGGATATCTGTTGACGGTGCGGACGGCATTGGCCTCGATCGAACGGGTCCTCGCGGGCGGGGTGAAGCCCGGGTTCGCGACTCCGTCGCAAGCGTTCGGCCCCGAGTTCATCCTCGGCATCGCCGAGACCGATTTCCGTTGGGAATAGCCGTTTGCGGGGGACTGTCGCGTTGCCAACTCGGGTAGTTGTCGCGACAATGGGGCTGTTCCCCTCGTGGGATCACGCCGACAGAACGCGGGAGGCCCCATGGATCAAGGTGAGATCGCCGATGCCGTTGCGGATTACGCCTTGCGGACGGCGTGGTGGATTGTCGATTCGTTCGGTCCTCGCCCGCCGGCCAGCGAGGGAGAACGCCGAGCGCAGGAGTTCCTGCGAGGCGAACTCGAACCCGTGACCGACGGTCCCGTCGCGATCGAGTCGTTTTCCGTGGCCGCAAAGGCATTCTTCGCGGTCCCGCCGGTGACCGGACTTCTCGTGGCCGGCGCGATCGCCGGCTGGTGGGTTTCGCCGTGGCTGGCCCTGGCGATGAGTTCCGCGGCGATGCTGATCCTCGTGGGCGAAGTGGGCCGCTACCGGCAACTGATCGACCCCGTGTTCCCCAAGGGGACCTCCTACAACGTGCTGGGCAGACAGCGGCCGTCGGGCAAGATCGCGCGGCGGCTGGTGCTCAACGCCCATCCGGACGCGGCCTACGAATGGCGATGGCACTACCTGCTTCCCCGGATCTTTCCCCTCATCATATACTATGGGTTCGCGACCATCACGATCCCGTTCTTCGTGGACGTGGTGGCGGTCGCCCTGGATTTCGCCGGCGCGCTTGGTCCGAGATCCCGGGTCGCGATGGGGCTGGTGCAACTGGTGTTCGCGCCCGGGGCTTTGATCGGCATCACCTTCACCTCGTTCCGCCGCGTCTCGCCCGGCGCCAACGACAATCTGAGCGGAGCCCTGGTGGTCGTCGGCCTGGCCAAGCACCTTCGCGCCGGCGGGCGGCGACTGGAGAGCACCGAACTCGTGTACCTCATCACGGGCTCGGAGGAAGCCGGTCTGCGGGGCGCCAAGGCGTTCACGCGCCGCCACGCGGGCGATTTCGACGACGTGCCGACCGTTGTCGTCACGCTCGACACCATTCGCGATCTCGCGCACCTTCACGTCTACGACCGCGACCGCAACGGCACCGTGCGGCACGACCCCGCCGCGTGCCGGTGGCTGCGCGACGCCGGGCGGCGGCGCGGCCGAGACATCGGCTATGCGAGCGTCCACCTGGGCTCGACCGACGCGGCGGCGTTCACGCTGGCCGGAATGTCGGCCGCGGCGCTGTGCGCGATGGATCCCCACCCGGCCGACTACTATCACAACCGCCGCGACCACCCTGACAACATGAGCCGCGAGTGCCTGCGCGAGACGACCGCCATTCTGTTGGAGGCGATCGACCGGTACGACCGGCACGGCCTGGGAGCCGTGGAAGAATAACTTGTGCATCTCGTCGTAGGGCGGACTTCAGTCCGCCTGGAAAGGAAGGGGCGGACTGAAGTCCGCCCTACAATAGTTGGCATTACATTACATTCGGCGACAGAGTCGCCTCCTACAGCTTCAGTTCAACCAAGGTGATCGCCATGCAACACATTTCAGAACGTGCGGCCATTGTGGTGACGCTGACCCTCGTGGCGGCCGTCATCGGCTGGCCCATGACGTGCCCCGCCGAAGTCAAGGCATGGAAGGGCACCATCGTTATCCCCACCTATCCCTGGCAGGACGATCTCAATCCCAAGTTCTGGGCGATGGAGGGCGCGTCCAAGCTCTCGACCACCGTGAAGCGGGCGATCATCTATCCCTACACCATGCAAGACCACCTCTCGCGAGAGAAGGTGGACCGGACGTACCAGGCGCTGTTCCTGGAAAACGAGTACCTGAAAATCACCTGCCTCCCGGAACTGGGCGGCCGGCTGCACTCGGTGCTGGACAAGACCACCGGCCAAGAGGTGTTCCATCTCAACCGCGTGATCAAGCCGAGCATGATCGCGATGCGCGGGGCCTTCATCAGCGGCGGCGTCGAGTGGAACGCCGGGCCGCAGGTCCACACCGTGACGATCGTCTCGCCGGTCGACACGACCCTGGGCCGCAACCCCGACGGCTCCGCGTTCCTCGAAATCAGCAACCTCGAACAGAGCCTCCGGACGCGATGGACGGTGCGGCTGACGCTTCATCCGGGCAGGTCCTATCTGGACGAGCGGATCAGCCTCTATAACCCCAACGACGCCACGCGGCCGTATTACTTCTGGAACTGCACGGCCCAGCCCTGTCTGGCCAGCACGCGATTCATCTACCCGATGACGCTCGGCACGGACCACTACGGCCGCGAGTTCTTCGACTGGCCGGTCGACAAGGGCAAGGACCTCAGTTGGCTGAAGAACTACTACCAGTGGGCGTCGATCTTTTCGGTCGGCTGCCGGTACGATTTCTTCGGGGCGTATCACGTCGAGCCAGACCGGGGCGTCGTGCAGGTGGCCAACCACGACGAGTTGCCGGGCAAGAAGGCGTGGACCTGGGGCACGTGGGAGTACGGAGCGGTGAGCCAGCAGAACCTGGCCGACGAGGACGGGCCGTACATCGAGGTGCAAAGCGGCCCGCTGCCGACCCAGTCGGACTACGGCGCGCTGGCGCCGCACGCCCAGGTCGCTTGGCGCGAGTGGTGGTACCCGGTGCACGGCCTGGGCGACGGCTTCGAGTACGCCACCAAGGACGCGGTCTTCCAGAGCTATCGCGCCGGCGACCAACTGGAGCTTCGCGTTGCCGTCACCGGGGAGTTTCCAGCCGCCGTGCTCACCGTCGGGCGGGACGACAAATCGCTTCTGACCCAGAAACTCGACCTGACGCCCAAGGCGCCCCAGCGCGTCACGATCCCCGGCGGCGCGGCGTCGCCCGTCGACGTGACCCTGCGGACGGGGGAAGGATCTCTGCTTGCGAAATTCACCAGTCCCTTGCCGATTCCCAAGACCGCGCATCCGAGTCCACCGACCTTCACCGACAAGCCGGACGATAAGCTCTCGACCGAAGAGAAGTATCTCAAGGGCCGGACGGCCGATCTCGCCACCGACCGCCGCGAGGCTCGCCGGTGCTACGAGATGGCATTGGCCGACGATCCGGGCCACTCGCGGGCGCTGCGGGCGCTGGCCCGGCTCGACTTCGACGCCGCACAGCATGACCTTGCAGTCAAGCGGTTGCGCGAGGCGATTCAGCGCGACGCCAACGACGGCCAGGCGTGGTACTTGCTCGGCGCGTGCCAACTGCGACTCGGCGACGACGCGGAGGCCGTGCGGTGCGGCTATCAGGCCTCGCGATTTCCCGAGACCGTCGCCGCCGGCTACGATCTCGCCGGCCGTGGGCACATGCGACGCGGCGAGTTTGGGCAGGCGGTCGAGGCATTCGAGAAGGCGGTTCGGGCGGATGGGCGTGATCCCCGGGCGAAGGACCACTTGACGCTCGCCCTCTCAGCCCGCGGGGACCGCGCCGCGGCGGTGCGACACGCCCGACGGCGGGTCGAGCAGAATCCGACCGACCTGGTCGCGATGGCGGTGGCGGCGTTGGCCGAGGAGAAGATGGAGCCCATCGCCCGCCAGGCTCGTGAGGTTGCCGGCGAAGACGATTTCGTGATGACGGACGTGAGTCTCGCGCTGGCCGATCTGGGCATGTTCGACGAAGCCGCGCGATGGCTGCAGGCGACGTGCGTGGATGCCGTGCCCCCGCAACATCGCAATCCGCTGACGCTGTACCACCTGGCGTACTACCAATCGCGGAAGGGCGATCCGGCGTCGGCGGAGCGTTATCTCCGCGAGGCCGCCGCGGCCAACCACGATTACGTGTTCGCCTCGCGCCCGGAGGCCGTCGACGTGCTGCGATTCGCCATCGAGCGAAACCCCGGCGATGCCCGGGCATGTCTCCAACTGGGCAACCTATTGGCCAACCTCGACCGACTGGACGAGGCGGTGGACCAGTGGCGGCAGGCGGTCGAGCGGGACGCGTCGCTGAGCGTCGCCTTCCGTAATCTGGGACTTTACGAGGTGGCGGTGAAGAATGATCTGCCGGCCGCCGCTGCGCTCTATCGCAAAGCCATCGCCGCGCGACCGACGGACCAGACGCTCTCGCGCGACCTGGCCGAACTTCTCATCGCTGACGGCAAACGGCCCGAGGCGATCGGCCTCCTGGAAAAGATGCCGGTCGAGGGCACTCGCCGGGCGGACGTCACGATCCTATTGGCCCAGGCGTATTCGGACGCGGAGCGATACGACGACACGATCGCCGTGTTGGAAGCCACGCCGTATTTCGTCAACTGGGAGGGGCAGGACATCACCTGGGCGTTGTTCAACAAGGCCCACGTCGCCCGGGGGCAGCGGCACTTCAAAGAGAAGCGTTACGACGCCGCCCTGAAGGATTTCGAGGCCGCGCTGACGTATCCCAAGAATCTCAACGTCGGCCGTTTCGGGCCGGAGAAAGAAACTCCGGCGCAGTATTGGCGGGGCAAAGCCCTCGAAGCGTTGGGCCGCCGCGGCGAAGCCCGCCAGGCATGGAAAGCCGGCACGCTCCCCGACGCGAAACCCGAAGACCCCAAGCCGACCGGCGAGTACGAAGAATACCGCAAGCGGTGCGAGGAGGCGTTGTCGGCGGCGTCGTAGCGATTCTCAGTCATCATCCTGGTCGCCGAGCGTGTCGACGGCCCAGGCGGGATACGGCTCCGTGCCGCGCATCGCACGCCAGAGGATGCGGTTCAGCGCGTCCTCGGGCGCGCGGTCCACCTCCTCGAAGTTCATCTTCGCCGAGGCGATCGCGTCGGCACGCTGTTGCGGATCGGTGATCGCGTGCGGCGAGGGGTTCATCTGGTCCAGCGGCACCGTGTTGGGCAGGCAATCATAGGGCGTGAAATCCGGCGTCTCGGTAAAGCAATCGTGCATCGGCGGCGCCGCCGCGTCAAACTGGTTCATCGGCGCGAGACCCAGGATCTGCTCGATCGTCCGCAACAGGCACACCGTGTTGTACTGCGTGCTCACCACCGCCCCGCGCCGGGCGTACGGGCTCACCACGTACGCGGTCGTGCGGTATCCGCTGACGTGGTCCCAGCCGTTCTGCGGGTCGTCCTCGATGGCCAGAATCGCCATCTCCTTCCAGAATCGCGAATGGCTCAATCCTTCCACCAAACGCCCGAAGGCCAGGTCGTTGTCGGCCGCGAGCGCGGCGGGCGTGGGGCAATTCGGGCTCGTCCCGCTGGTGTGGTCGTTGGGCAGGCAGACGATCACCAGGGCCGGAAAGCTCCCCTCCTGCTCGAACCGGCGAAGCTCGCGGAGAATCACGTCGGCCCGGTACTGGTCCGGTACGTCCATGCACCAGCCCACGTAGTCCGTCGGAGAGTGCGGCCGTAGCGACGGGATCAGCGGTTCGCACTCGAAGATGACCTCGTCGCTCTTGCCTAGCCACGTCCGGTAGCAGGCGAGGAAGTCGGGCTCGCCCTTCTTGCCGGCGTCGCGCCAACGCACCACCGGACCCATAAACTCGCCATAGTTGCGCAAGCTCAGCCCCCGGGCCAGCACCCGATCCCAGATGAATCCCGCCGGCGAGTAGGCCAGGGCGTCCGCGCTGTCCCTGCCCATGACGTCCGGGTAGCTCCGCGGAAAGCCGGCGAAGAGTTTTTCCATGTAGTCGGTCGCGAACGCGCTGGTGCTCCACTGGTGCCCGTCGGCGCTGAGAATGCCCGCGCAATAGGTGTTGTCCAAGAGCACGAAGTCGCCGACGAGCTTGTGTTGGTTGGGCGTGATCTTTTCGCCGAAGATGCAGAGCTTCGGATCGCCGTTGCCTCGCGGCACGTCGCCGAACACCTGATCGTAGGTGCGGTTCTCCTTAATGATGTAGACGACGTGCTTGATGGGGCTGGGCTCGCCGATCCGCTCGGGCACGGCCCGCGGGGGTTGCCCCGGCCGCGGCGGCAAGTGCGCCGCTTCCACTTGCGGCTGGCGAATGTTGTTCCAGACCGCTTGCGACAGCCGGGCGAGATCGTCGGCCGCGGGCAAGGGCACGAGCGACACCGAGCCGCGGTACTGATGTGAGTTGTGCCCCTCCGCTCCTTCATAGGGATCCTCCTTCAGCGGCGTGGGCGAAGTGGCAAACCCCTTCAAATTGGCGACGCAAAGCTGCCGGCGCGGCGTGTCCAACACGATCGCCGCGGGGAACCAGCCGACCGGAAACAGGCCCACGAGCTTGGAACGTCGCTCGCCGGGGGCGAATGCGATCACGCCGATGGCGTTCTGCGTGCCGTTGGCCACGTAGAGCGTCTGGCCGTCGGGGGCGAACGCCAGGGCATTGGGCGTCGCGCCGACCAGTTCGCTCGGCTTGGGCTTCGCCCAGATCGTCTCGACGAGTTGCCCGGTGCTCGTCTCGATCACGCTCAGGTTGTCGCTGGCCGCATTAGCACAGACGACGAACGCCCCGTCGGGCGTGGCGGCCAGCGCCGAGGCGTGCAGATGCGTCGGGATTTCCTCCTGCTTCCCCGAGGCCAGATCGATCACCGTCACGCTGCCGTCGCTGGCGACGTAGTGTACCGGATCGACGCGCACGACGGTGCCGCGCCCGGCGGGCCCGGTAAGATCGCCCGGCCCCGGCCGTCGGCCGCCCCAGTTCGAGACATACGCCTTGCCCCGGACCAGCACCACGTCATAGGGCGCGACCCCCACGTCAAACCGCCGCAGGACCTCGCCGGATTCCGTGTCGATCTCCAAGAGCGTGTTGGTCAGATTCCCGCACACGTACAGACGTTTGCCGTCCGGGCTCAGGGCAAGGCCGCTGGGAATCTCGGCCTTGCGCTCCAGCCCCTTGGCTTCGGGTAGCGCGATGCTGCGAGAGCCCTTGACGTGTCCTTCGGCGTCGACCTCAAAGACCTTGATGTCGCCCTCGACGTTGCTCAGGTAAATCCGCCGGCCGTCGCCCGAGAAGATCAAGCCCGTGAAACTCACCTGGCTTTTGGCCGCCGCCTCCAACTGCCGCGGCGACACGGGCTGGTTCGTTCCGGCGCCTTCCGCGGGCAGCGGCACGCGGTCAACCACCTCGGCCGTCTCGGGACTGATGACGACCAGTAGGTTCGTCTTGCCCGTGACGACCAGAATCCGCCCGTCGGGCGAAAGCGCCAGCGCCTGGGGCCTCATGCCGGGCAACTCGATCTGTCGTCCCAGCGGCGTGATCGTCTGCGACACCGGCAACACCGCCCGATCCGCCCCGTGCCACCCGACCGTTTCCCGCGGATCGCCCGCGGGCGGCTTCGTCGCGGCGTTCTCGTCGGCCGCCCGGGTGGCCCCGGTGGACAGGCAAATCAAGGTGAGGCACAGAAGCCGGTAGTGTCGACGGATTTGTTTGGGCAAGTGCATAAGAAGCGGTTCCCACAAGAGCGAAGCTGTCCGCCACATGATTCAAGTCTACCGAATCCGCGCCTCCTGATCAATGATCGGACCCGCTGTAACGCGAATCCGTGACGTGCTTTCCGCATTGGGTGTGAAACAAAAACAGCCACGGAGCAACCCACCGAATGAGTTAACCGGGCGCAGGCAATTAGAGGCCGGCGGGACTCTTCGAGAACCCCTCCATCAGTCCGGCCGTTGAATTACTGAAGAAGTAGCGGCTCCGGCTCAACGATCTGCTATTTGGGCTTCTGACACTGTTCAATTTGTCGTTCAATCTCTGCAGCGATTGGTGGAACAAATGTACCAACTACTATTCGGCTGTGCGGCAGCCACCGACTTTGGATTGCCACGGGCCAGTACGCGAATTGTCCGTCACAGTTCTTGCGAAAGCCGAAAATCGGACCACCGCTCATGCCTACAATGCTGTCTAAGTCCACGTGCGGATCAATCTTGGCGACGAACTGAGGATTGGAGGTTGGAGCAACTCTAACTGGACGTTCGCATGGTTCCAGAAAGAGCAGGGTCGGGTTCTGAAACGTTGTAATCGATTCAATACCGTCTTTGCGACTCATGATTTGCTGCGCCTGGTCATTGGGTAACCCGAGCATCGCGAAGAAATCAAAGGATATACTCGATTGGTCAACCCAATTCTTCTTTGTGAACGGAATCGTGGTTTGGACAATCATTCTAAGTACCAGGTCAGGCAGCGGAACAACGGCGAAATCGACGCCAGCATCCTTGTCAAAGGTGACTGAGGTGGTCGGGGTTGTCAAGACAGAAAAGCGGAGTGTTTAAGGTGGATTCTAGG
>JAPLNP010000484.1 GCA_026401055.1 Planctomycetia bacterium | reverse complement strand
TGGTGTGCTTGCCCGGCTTGAACGGCTTGCCGCCGAGCCCATGGGTGAGCACGGGGCTCTTGCCGGGCTCGACCGCCACGATCTTCACGCCGGGCTAGCGCTGCTAGAGCGCCTCGCCCACGCCGGAGATCGTCCCGCCGGTGCCCACGCCCGCGACGACGATGTCCACGGCGCCGTTCGTGTCGCGCCAGATTTCCTCGGCGGTGGTCTTGCGGTGGATTTCCGGATTGGCGGGGTTCTTGAACTGCTGGGGCATGAAGTGGTCGGGGTTTTCGGCGACCAGACGCTCGGCCTCGCGGATCGCGCTGGTCATGCCGTCTGCGGCCGGCGTCAGCACGAGTTCGGCCCCCAACGCCTTCAACAGCCGGCGACGCTCGACGCTCATGTTCTCCGGCATCGTCACCTTCAGCCGGTACCCCCGCGCCGCGCAGACAAACGCCAACCCGATGCCCGTGTTCCCGCTGGTCGGCTCGATCACCACCGTGTCCGGCCGAATCCGCCCGTCCCGCTCGGCCGTGTCGATCATCGCCCGGGCGATCCGGTCCTTGACGCTCCAGAGCGGGTTGGCGCTCTCGACCTTGCCGGCGACGGTGGCGACACAACCCCGGGTCATGCGATGGAACTCGACCAGGGGCGTGTTGCCGATGCAGTCGCTCAGACTGTGATACATGGACCGCGACGACAAATCCGACATGCCAGACCCTCCTCCCGAATCGTAACGAAACCGAGCATTGTAGTCAGCGATGAGGTCAATCGAATTTCCACGAGTAGACGTCGGCCTCGCTGAGGACCAGACGCATGCGAATCGGCTTACCCGCCAGGGAACTGACGTCGCGGTTGCCCTTCCAGCTTGCCGTCCGGTCGAGCGAATCACCGCAAAGGACGTCCGCGTCGGCCTCGGTGAAGCCCGGGATCGGCTTCCCGTCGGCATCCCGCAACTCGATCTTCGCAAAGCCGGCCGCCGACGCGGCGAAATTCACCGACAGCCGCTTGCCCTGGAACACGAGCGGTTTGGTGACCAGTTCGCCCTGGTCGTGCTTGGCGTGGGCGGAGACGAAGCCGTCGATCCGCAGCGTATACCGCCGCAGCCGCGAGAAGTTCTGGGTGAAGTACGCTTCCGTCGCGTAGAGCGACAGCTCGCGAGGAGTGTCATCGTCCGTCGGCGCCGTCTCGACGACGTGCCAGGCGATGTAGTTGTCGCCGTATGACCAGTTGTATCGCGTCCTCAGGCCTGGGCGGAGAAACACGTCGTCGCTTCGCCGGAACGTTTTGCCGTCGCGGCTGGTGATGAGGACGCTGTCGGTCACGGCCGTTCCGTAACGCGGCGAGGCGGCGAATCGCTGCTTGCGGAATTCCGGTTCCGGCAGTTCGTAGGTCGACGGCGTCAGGCCGCGGTCGACGTACCTCGCCGGAAACCCGATCAGGATGTGCTCGGCGCGATAGTACGGTTTGATCTGATTGACGTAGAACTGCTCGCCGATGGTGGGGCCGCCGTTGCCGAAATCCAACAGGCCCTCGCGCGTCCAGTGGAGGAAATCGTCCGACACCGCCCGTTCAATGTGCCGCACGCCGTCGACGAACACGCGATAGTACATCACGTATCGCCCTTCGCGCTCGGACCAATAGGCGATGTTCTGCGTGTCGAACGCCCCTTGTGTGTAGACCGGGCCGTCCTGCATCGCCGTCCAGTGGACGCCGTCGGGCGACTGGAACGCCCAGAGGCCCGAGGGCTTGAAATACGGGGCGAACCCGACCGCCTTGTACTTCCCCTCCGGCGTCGCCTTGGGATTCTTGTCGACGAACGGCGACAGGTCGTGGCACTCGGTTCCCTTGATGTCCGCCAGCACGATGTTGTTGTCCTTCGAGCCGCCGAACGCGAACAGCCCCAGGTTCGGCCGGGTCCATTGGATGCCGTCGCTGCTTTCGGCATAGGCGATCACCAGGGGATGGACGGGGTACGGGCTGCCGTTGCCCGGCACCTGCCACGCATGGTAGTACATCCGGTACTTGTCGCCGTCTTGGAAGACCGTGACGTATCCGCCGCCGCAGCCTTCCCACGGCTTGTCGAACGTCATCGAGATCTCGCGCCGCACCGGTTCATGCACCTTGAGTTCGACCTTGGTCATCGAGTCGATCAGATAGTCGTCGACGAGCAGTTCGCGGCGCGAGCCAACGTCGATCGGGTCGGCCGCCGTCGCCGGGGGAACCGTCGTCGGCGCCAGCATCAGAACGCCGAACAGAAGATGCAGCCGTTTCATGGTGAAGTCTCCTTTTGGAGTGCGGGGATTCATCACCGCTTTCGTTGCCGGACTTGCGGTCACCGGGCCGTGTGGAATCTCGCTTGAGAACTCGCTTTGTGGACCGCTCAAAAAGCGGCGATGAATCGCCGCACTCCAAAAGCATACCAGGGTGACGCTCGATTGTCATCCGCGCGACAGACCGAATTCCCCACTGCCACACTGACAACCGACCACCGACAACTGACAACTATCTTGAAGTCCGCCTCGGAACCTGCTAACCTCGAATCACCGCATCCCCCCCCAACGGCCCCTCCTTTCGCGAGCGTGTCATTATGACCACCCACCTCACGCGTCGGCTTCTGTGTCTTACGATTCTGGCTTCCGCCGCGACCGCCTCGGGCCAGACGCTTGAGCTCCAGCCGATTGAACTGCGGCCGAACCTGCTGCCCGACGGGTCGTTCGAGACAGCCTCCGGCGAGCCGACCCCGCCGTGGCAGTGGCACCAGGGCAAGACCGACGCCGTGGGCCGGATCGACGCAAGCGAGTCTCACACGGGCAAGCAGTCGCTGCGGGTGAGCAACTCGACGCCCTTCGCGGCACACGTGTTCGGCATGTTGGCGCTCTCGGGCGACGTGGCCGTCAAACCGAACGCCGTCTACACGTTCTCCTGCTACGTCAAGGGCCCGCGGATCGGCATCGCGTGGTTCGGCGGCGGGAAGGATTGGCGAATTCGGGCGCGGCTGCCGGAGCGGACCGGCGGCGGCTGGACGCGGGTGGTGATGCCGTTCACCACCGGCGCGGACGAAACCCGGATCCCCGTGATTCTGGCCACGGAGAACCCGACCGATCCGTTCTGGGTCGACGACCTGCAACTGGTCGAAGGGGGCGAGCCGATGCCGGTGTTCGACCAGAGCCAGCCTGGGGCGGCGGCACTGGAAATCTCGCTGCCGCCCGGTCCGACGGCCCGACGCGGCGACCGGGAGATTGTCTGCGCGTGGAACCCGATCGACTATCCGCGCGACCGGTACCTGTTTGCCCCGGGCGATATCACGGCCCAGGGGTACTTGTACTTGCCCGGCGATTTGGCCGAGGGCACGCTGGCGTTTCGCCTGATCGGAGCCGACGGAAAGACGCTTGCCGAGAAGAGCCAGCGCGGCGCGATGAAGGCGGGAATGTACCGGTTGACGCTGAGCACTCCGACGGGCAAGGTGGGTCCGGGGGAATCAGACGTCCGCTTGCTCGTCGGACTCGATGGCAAGGCCGCCGATGACAAAGCCGTTCACGTCGAGGCCGATCTGCGGCGACGACTGGTGACTCCCGCCGAGGTCGAAGCGGCGATCGCTCGCGTGGAACCCCTTCGGGCGAAGCTCGCCGAGCACGTGGCATTGCTTGAGCGCGACGGCCGCGATCCCGCGTATCTCCGGGTGACGCTGACGATTCTGGAGAACTTCGTCGACTACGCCCGGCAGGACGTCGCCCAGGGCGAGTTGGCCCGGGCATTGGACGCGGCCACGCAGATGGAGGCGATGGCGAAGGCCGCGATCGAGCGGACGTACCTGCCGGCGGTGCCGCGATACGTGACGGGCCCGGGATGTCCGGGCTACCGGCTGGACGGGCCGTCGCAACTGGGCACGGTT
>JAPLNP010000499.1 GCA_026401055.1 Planctomycetia bacterium | reverse complement strand
ACCACCTCTCTGGCGAGGTGTTGGGCGAGCTGGGCACGCTCGGCGCGATCGCGTTTGGTATAGTCGTCCTCGGCTTCTTCGCTGATTGCCGCGACTTGCGGCGAATCTGTCGACAATAGACAAGGCTTTTCGCATCGGTACGCCGATACGAAAAGCCTTTTGGACGAAGCGTTTCGCCGCGGGACGGGGGAGCGGCGGAGGGCGAATTGGGATGGTGTTCATGGTGGGATTGGTTGACGGGATTGGGACGGCGGCGTGAGTGTGAAATCTCTCCCGATGCGCGCAGTATTTTTAGAAGCCGCGTCCTCGTTCGTTTGAGAACGCGGCTGAAGGGGCCCTACCGGCGTTTCAAGCTACGTGCCTTGGAGGGCTACGGTGCGTTGAAACGAGAGTATTCGCCCAGCAATCGCGTCCGGGCACTGCCGCAGTGGGGGCAGCGCGGGTGGTCAACGTCGTCCTCTCCCGCGTCGCAGATCGCTTGATCCGTGACTTCGGTCCATTGGCTCAATGTCTCCAAGAGGTCGGCCAGCCTGGGCGGCTGAGTGGTGTCGGTCGGTGTCTCCAGGATGAGGAGCACCCACGCCCGATTCGACTCCCTTCGCTTCGAGGGGTGCCATAGTCCGTAGTAGCGGACCTTGTGAAAGCCTCGCGGCAAGACGTGCTGGAGGAATCGCCGCAGGAACTCGACGCCCGGCAGCCGCTCGGTTCGCCAGGCGCCGGCGTCGCGGTCCTTCCACCGGAACGTGACGTGCGTCGGGTCCATCCCGAGAATGCGTGCGTTGCTGATCGCGGTGCGGAAGACATACCGCGACAGGTAGTTCAGCACGGCATCGTTGCCGCGGCCGTAGTGCTTGCAGAAGGAGACCCACTCCCGCTGCCAGACGCTCCCCGGAATGCTCGCAAACACGGCCGGCGCCTTGGCCTTCAAGGCATCGCGGAACTTCGCGGCGATCTTTCGGGAAAGGGCGGCGACCGGCACGAGGAACTCGCCTCGGGCCGGCTCCCAGTGCTGACCGTCGGGGGTAATCCCGCCGCCTGTGATCAGCATGTGAACGTGGGGGTGATAGCCCAACTGGCCGTTCCACGTGTGCAGCACGGAGAGCATGCCGGGCAGTGCCCCCAGGTGACGTTTCTTGGCGCAGAGTTCCTTGACCGCCTCGGCCGCCACTTGCATCAGCAGGCCGTACATCGACTTCTGGTCGCGATGGAACACCGCGCGCAACTCCGAGGGTACGGTCGCGACGGCGTGAAAATAGTCGCAGGGCAACAACTCGGCTTGACGCTCTTCGAGCCACTGCCTCGTCTGGCTTCCATGGCATTTCGGGCAAGCCCGGTTGCGGCAGCAGTGGTAACGCCAGAAAGACTCGTGGCAGTCGCCGCATCGGTACAGCCGTCCGCCAAGCTCTCGGGTACAGCAGGCCGCGATGTCCGAAAGTGCCCTCTTCTGCGAGGGCATCATCACGTGGGCGTATTGGGAGGTGTACTCAGGACCGAACCGGCGGACAACGTCCGCCAACTCGACATCCGCCTTCGGCGGGCAAACGCTGGAGTCAACCATGGCTGGGCCTCCTTCCCTCGAAGAGGCCGTCGGTGGTCTGTCGGAGCAGTTGGCGAAGCTGGTCACGCAACGGCTCGGTCAGGTGGGTGTAGATCTCCGTGGATTGCAGGCTCGAATGCCCGAGCAAGATCTGGATGATGCGGATGTCCACGCCCCGCTCGAGCATGTGCGTGGCAAAGCTGTGGCGAAGCGAGTGCGGCCGGAACCGGTCGTCAAAGCCGCAGGCGTTCCGTGCCTGGATGAAAGCGGCCCGTGCGGTCGCGTCGGGCAGGTGGGTCACCAGACGCCGACTGGGAAAAAGCCAGCTTGTGCTGCGGTGGATCTTCCAGACCTCGCGGAGCATCTGGAGGATCGATTCGGTCAGCGGAAGAACACGTTCCTTGTTTCGCTTCCCGATGACGTGAAGCACCATCTGCTTCGAGTCGACCGCCGAAACGGGCAGCGTGACCGCCTCGGTGATCCGCAAGCCGTAGGCATAGATGAGCGTGAAACAGCCGCGATAGATGGGCTTTTCCAGAGTAGCGATCAGGCGGCGGCAGTCCTCATCGCTGCGGACGTCGGGTAACCGCTTCTGCTGTGGCTTGCGGACTTTTTTTTGGTGAACAACGCCCAGTCACCGCCAAGCGTATTGAGGTAGAAGAACTTCAGTCCGGCGAGGATCGGTGCGAAGGTCCCCTTGGCCGCGCCCAGGTCGTCGCGGACGTAGAGGATGTAGTCCTCGACCTGCCGTTCGGTGAGCCGGTCCGGCGGAACCATGTAGTAGGTGACCAGTTGGCGAACCGCCCGCAGATACTCGCGTCGGGTCCCTTCGACCAGCCCGGCGAGCTGCATGTCCTGGATCATGCGGTTTCTGAGTTCTGACATTGCGATACCCTTGTGTGGGGTTCAAGGAACTCCAGCCACATCGGCCGGAAATACAAACGTATCACATGCCAGAAACCATCAACGCCGAGTGCCCTCCAATCCCGCCAACCCGTTCAAACCGCTCCCCCCTCCCGCGGCGAAGCCGCTTCGTCCAATTGGGCGAAGCGTCATGACGTCAGAACCTCTTTCTCGCGTCAGGGCTGTGACTTCTCTCTTCGCACGGCCTATCCTAGAATAGGCGCAGGGATACCGCGGGGCCAGGCAACGCAATTCGAGGGTTAAGACTTCATGCCCATCTACGAGTACGTCTGCCGCGATTGCGGTCATCAGTTTGAATGGCTGGTCCGCGGAGAAGAGAAGCCTTCGTGCCCGTCATGCGGCCGGGAGCGGCTCACCAAGCAACTGAGCGTGCCCGCCGCCCATACCGGCGCGGCCT
>JAPLNP010000639.1 GCA_026401055.1 Planctomycetia bacterium | reverse complement strand
TGAGATAGCGACGCAGCGACCATCATGTGGCCCTCCATGAAACGAGTAGAAATCCCAGCCGCAGCTCCGCTACGGTCCCTGTTTCTACGGCAACACCCGCCACATGGTTTGCCAAAATGGACTTTGCAGATCTCCTGCTTCCTGGCTCTCGGCGCTTGACTTTGTGGATTGTGGCGATTATGGTGACGGTTTGTTGGTGGTACTCGTCGGGGGTGTTCCCCGGCCAAGAGCGTTGGAACCCATGTGTCCCGGGATTCGTGTCCGGAGACGGTAGGTCTTTTCTCTCTCTAAGGAGTGACAGCATGAGACTCAGGCGTTTTCTTCCGTGCTTTCTTGGCGTCCTCGCGATGAGCGTGTGTCTCGTCGCCTCCGCGCCGGCGGCGACAACCCAGTTCGATTTCAACAACGGCGATCTCCGCCCGACGTTCGGCCCCGGCTCGATGTGGGGCATGAATGACACCGAAAGCGTCATCCAGTTCGGCAAGGCGACGAGTTTCCTGGTGGTTCCTGAGGAGGGACCTCTTCCTGATACTTATGTTGCCGCCGCTCCGATGGCTGACGGCGATCCCGACGTGATGTACTTCCCGAAGTTCCCGGGAGTCACAGACCGGTACAACATTGTGGACTGGGCCGGCGCCCGGGGGTTCTTCTTCGACCCGGCAAGCGTCGCTACCCCCGGATACAACCGAATCAACAAGTTCACGTTCATCTTCGACATACTGATCCCGGACATGATGAACTTGGGCGGCTCCGCTAGCAACTACATGGGGACGTACGATGGCGAGCCGGATCAGATCGACGGTGGCAATAGACGGGGCGGCGATTGCGAGTTCTTCTTTAGCCGTACGGCGGACGTTCCCGAACCTACGTGTGGGATCGGCATCGATGGCAGCTATCCGGGAGCTATCGGCCAGAACGAATGGCACCGTGTCGCCGTGACCATCGACCTGACTCTTACCAACCCAGCGAATCCGGGCGGTTATGCGGGGGAAATGCGCCGCTACATCGACGGCGTCGAGGTGGTCGCTACCGATGGAAGGGAGCCAAAGATCATCGGCCTACAAGGCAACGGCTTCCCGGACGGTCGCTTCTCGCTCAGCCGCGGTCCCGGTGGCGGTCTCAGCGCCAACGGATGGGACTATTGGTCCAGCCTGTTCTATGACCGGGATAACGAGATGGGCGCCGGGCTGCTCAGCAGCATGTACTTCACGGACCGCGTGATGTCGGCGGAGGAGATCGCGACCCTCGGCGGTCCGACTGTTGCTGGGATCGTCGTGCCGGGGCTCGGCGATGCCAACGCCGACGGCGTGGTGGATGACAAAGATGCCTCGATCCTGGGCGCGAACTGGATGGCCGGCGGCGCGATGTGGGGCATGGGCGATTTCAACGGCGATCACATGGTCAACGACAAAGACGCGGCCATCATGGCCGCCCACTGGACCGCCGGAGGCTTCGGTGGCACCGTCCCCGAACCCGGCACCGTCGTCCTGCTGCTCAGTGCCGTCGCGACCCTGTGGTTCTGGCGACGCCGCTAATCTTCACTCCCGTACGTCCTTCACCGCGCCCGCGGGCGCGAAACGTTTGTAACCACGCAACTCCCGAGACGACCTCCGGGCCGTCTCGGGCGATTATCCTGGATCAGGATGTGATCGACCGGCTCCAAGATCAGGTTCGCCACCGTCGCGGCGGCGAAGCTGGGCTCGCGGCGCGATAGATACGACTGGCGATCTTCCCACCCCACGGCCACCGCCAGCCGGTCGTGGCTCCGACCGAGGCCAACCAGGGCGAAGACCACCACGACCGCCGCCTGGATCGCCGTGGCCACGCGCCGGGCGGGAACTGGAAAGCGGCGGATCTCAATCCACACCCAGACCACCGCCACGCTTGCCGGCGGAATGATGGGAAACAGAAACCGCACGTTCTGGCGTAACAGAAACCAGAGCACGCCATACGCCGCCGCCACCGACAGCAACGTGCCCAGCCCGCGAAGCCGCCGCGCGAAAAACAACCCCGGCAACGCGGCCAGAAACAACATGCCGAGTTGATGTCCCCGGCCGCCGAAACGCTCGGGATGCATCGTGACCTGCCACGCCGCGACGGCCATGCCCGGCAGTCCGCGACCCAACGGCGACTTGCTCTCGGGCAGGGTCTCGGAAACATCGGTGTCCGGATCCGCGCCCGAGCGAAGTTCGCTCAGGAAGGGGTACACCGGCGCCGCCCGCTTTATGCGCGGCTCCAGCGCGGCG
>JAPLNP010000568.1 GCA_026401055.1 Planctomycetia bacterium | reverse complement strand
GAGAATCTTCCTGGCACAACATCTCTACGGTGTGCATCTCTTCCTGCTGACATCGCTGGCGGCCGTACTGTCGCGAATCCGTCCGTGGCAGGTGGGAGCCACTGTCGTATTGCTCCTGACGTGCAACGGCATCGGCGCGCGAGTGGATGAGGTGCTGCGTCTGGATATCCCCAATCGGCCCGGCGCACGGGCGGCAGTGGCCTTTTTCGAAGAGCACCGTGACCCCTCGGAGCCGGTCGTAGTCTGTTCGCCTCTTTTGTACTTCTCGCTTCTCTACTATTCAGAAAACCGTGACAACTGGTTCATCTACGATCATCCGCAGTACCCCTTGGCACACTTTCTGGGTGGGCCAATCGTGACCGAACAGCAGCTTCTCTCCGATGCGGCTTACCAGGCGATTCATGCTCCCCACTTCTGGATCGCCGATATGAACAGCCAGTGGCGCCACGGGCACGTCCCCCCGCCAGCCGACCGTCGCGTCCTCTGCAACGGGTCGTTTAGAGAAGTCCACGACTTCCAGGGCACGATCACAATCACCGGCTACGCACCTGGCGCCGAGATAGACCGATGACCGCCAACGCCGATCGGACTTCCGAGGCCGTGTCGCCCTCCGCGGGACAGGGAAGTCGTCAGATGACCGCTGGCGGCATGCGCCCGGTCGCGACTTTGTCGCGCGTCCTCTCGCTGCTGGCACGTGTGCCCGGCCTGGCGTGGCTTGTGGTCAGCTCGCAAATCTTGCTGTGGTTCTTCAAGAAGCCGACGTTCTTCTTCATGGAGAGTTGGCCGCTTCCGGCTCGCGTCGCATCGCTGCTGGTGGCAATCGGAACCACGATCTTGTTTTTTTCCTGGGCGACCGTGGTGAGCGGACAACATCGACGTGCGGGAGCCCTGCTGCGCTACCTTCTTGCGGGATGCTATGGGGCCCTGCTTTTCTTCCGCATGAACGCCGAGACATCCCTCGACTTCTATCTGCTGGCGGAGAACCTCGAAATTCTGTTCTACCGGGAGTCCCTCGCTCTTCTGGCATCGAGGATCTCGCTGGATTCCTGGCTGATTCTCCTGAATGTCTTTCTGCTCGGCGTTTTGGCCGATCTCTTCCTGCCGGGCAAGGGGATATGCTCCGAGCCGAACGTCGTGTGGCGTCGCGTGGTCATCCGCTCGGTGCTGTTGGTCGGTGTGGTGCTCAGTCCCGCATACTATCACAACGACCTGAGCTACATCCTCCGAACGGGACTTGAGTACGGTTTCGGACGGTATACCTACCCTGGCGTAGCCACGGTCACCGGGTATCCCTACGTCCACGAAGCTGTCGATTCGACCGACGATTTGGCGGTGGCTCCGGCTGACTCCGGGGACTTCCCACCGATGCCCCATGTATTCATCGTCCAGATGGAGTCCTTCGCGGCAGACTACGTCGGGGCGAAGACGGAATCGGGCCGGGAAATCACCCCAGTCTTCAACGCCCTGATTCGCGAGGGAGTCTACGTCGAGCGGTTCTATGGAAACTCGATCCAATCTTGCCGCGGACAGTTGGCGACGTGGTGCTCGATTCTCCCGAGCATTCAGGACAAGGTCTTCACGCATTACCCGGGACTGCGGGTGAAATCGCTCGCCCATATCCTAGGCTCCGCCGGCTATCGTACCATCTTCTTCAAGGCGTATAAGACGCTCGACTTCGACAGAACCGGTCCCTTCGTGCGTCATATCGGTTTCAACGAGACATTTGCGATGGACGATCGTTTTGTGACACGCGAGGACCAGGACTTCATTTGGGGGTGGGGAATCCAAGACGACCGGTTCTACCAGAAGGTATTCCGGTATCTGGACGACACCTCTAAGGACGCGCTGAACAAGCCCTGCTTCGTGTGCATGCACACAGTCTCGCACCACGTTCCGTTCTGCGACATGCCGCCAACGCACCGGATTCTCTATCCAGACGCAGTGGACCAGCGGCAGCATTTCTGCAACTCGATGGCCCTGGCTGACAGGTATCTGGCAGAGTTCTTCAGCCAGCTCCGGCGTCGCCCTAGGTTTGCCAACAGCATCGTGATCGTCACTGGAGACCATGGTTTCCCCACAGGCCAACACGGCAGCTTCTACAACGAACAGGGATTCTGGGAGGAGAACTTCCGCACCCCCTTCTTGCTGTTGTGGCCTGGTCACGTGGAACCGAAGGTCATCCGCAAACGCGCGTACAGTCAGATCGATATTGCGCCGACGAT
Organism: Planctomycetia bacterium; assembly: GCA_026401055.1. Taxonomy (GTDB): domain Bacteria; phylum Planctomycetota; class Planctomycetia; order Pirellulales; family Thermoguttaceae; genus JAPLNP01. The sequence goes on along the minus strand of JAPLNP010000568.1, from coordinate 1,686 downwards.
TCTCGATCTCGTGGGGATCGAGGCCGACAACAACTTCCTCGGACGGTCTGTTCTTGCAGATTCCGGATGTCGGCCCGTGCACCTGATCCAGCCTTACTGCGGCGGCTATCTTTGCGTGGTGGACTATCCACTGAAGTACGTTCGAGCCATGCGGACTCCCGAGGAGTACCTCTTCGACCTGGAAGACGACCCCGCCGAGTCGCGCAACCTCGTCGAGCAGTACCGCGACACAAGTTGCCTGAACGCGCTGCAGCGAGAAGTTGAGACCATCTACCGAAATCAACTCCTGATCGAACACGACCGAATCTGGCCGCCGGACAAACCCGTGGATGACATCGTGCGCCACCGAGCGATCGAGTGATTCAAGTCACCTTCTGTGATACGAAGGTGGGTGATGCCGACTCCGGGCTGTTCTCGATATAGGCGTGTTGGCATGAATCGGCGGAAGTCGAAAACGGTCCTGGTAGCCCTAGCCGCGATGGTCGTTGCCATCGTCGTCAGCCACATCGACTTCTCCGCCTACTCCACCGGGGGAATCGCCGAGGAATTGGCCGATCTGATCTCGATTTATGCGCGACTCCGCGAGCAACGGGCCCCGGAGGCCGAGTGGGAGGCATTTGCGCGGGACGCTCGCCGACGGACTGCGTCCATCCTCACCGACATGGATTCGCCCTCGTCGCTGTGCAATGCCGAAGACCGATCTCTGTACCAGTTGGCAAGGTACGCGCTACCCCGTGCCATCGAGTCAAGAGGACGCACGCCGCCAGCCGATCTCGAACAATGGTTGAGAAAGCCTCGCCACCGACTCCAGGCCGCTCAATCTGCGCGGCATCAGAACGCCCGACAAGGCGTCTTCGACAACGGCATCGACTGGATCACTGTTGCGATCGTGGTATTCGACCTCGCGCTACTGGTCGGGATGGGCTACATGTTTCTCAAGCCGTACGCAGGGAGGGCGCAACAAGCCCCTCTGGCGGAAGGTAAGGAAGCACTCCTGAGGAAGTTGGATCGCGAGATCGCCCAGGACCCCAAATCGGCACGCCATCGCGGGATTCGCGCCAAATTGCTGATCGAAATGGGCCGCCGCGAGGATGCCCTTGCCGATATCGACTGGATCATTGACACGGAGCCGCACGGGGCCGACCTGATAACATGGCACGAGCTTCGTGACTCGCTGACGCAAGAGCACACGGAAAAAGAAAACCCGGAGCAACAGGGGCCTACCATGTGAATCCGCTAGCCCGGCACGAACCGAACGACCGGTTGGCTTTGCTGCCCGCCCCTCGTCATCCTGTGGCCCCAGGTCGTCGGGCCACACTCTCGCGCTTTGCGTTAACCTGCCAGTCGCCGTTTCAAACGCCCGAACAAATCGCGCTCATAGTTAACAGGCAGCCCCCCCTTGACTGTTAACACATCTCCGACGTTTTCGCTACGGTTTGCCTTCGTTCGGAGGCCAACCAAAAAGGACTCGAACTCGGTAAGTCCTTGCCCGCCAATCACTTCCTGCGATAGGCCCAAAGAGAGTTTGCTCGAAGAGGGTTGCGTTCGGGGAGCTTTTGGTAAAATAGCGAATCCGAACGCCAATCCAGTGAACGCCCGGTGCCGAGATTTCGGCCGCCGGGCGTTTTGCGTTTAACTCGCTTTGCTGCAAGAGTTTACGCCGATTCGCCTGCCCGGCCGGCGCTC
>JAPLNP010000558.1 GCA_026401055.1 Planctomycetia bacterium | reverse complement strand
TCAAATAGCCGGCCGCAGACCGGGCAACGGACCTTGGGCATGACGTTCTCCGATACGGCGGAAGAAGGAGCCGACGGAACCATTCCAGGACAAAGCAGCACTGATTTTCGCTAAGTGCCTGTCCAAGATCAACTCCGCGGTATTGTGGTGCAGCCGTCCCGGCTGCCTGGGCAGGCGAGACGCCTGCACCACAACTTATTCCTGGACAGGCACTTAGGCGTCTAATCAGACCACCCCGGCCCTCTCCCGGAGGGAGAGGAAACTGGAAGACCCCATCTACACACGAGGCGGCCGACATGCGGAACATTCGAGCGGGATTCGTTGGGTTCGGGGAAGTCAACACGCCGCGGGAGATCATCCGGCGGAAGTGCGACGAGGCGCGGCGGCTGCTGGAGGCCGAGGGGGTCGAGCTGGTGTGGACCGAGCCGGTCAGCGACGATCCGCAGGGAAAGGACGTCGCCCGGGCGGGGGCGGAATTGGCGGCGGCGGATTTCGATTTGTTGATCGTCTGCGTGGCGGGGTGGATTCCTTCGCACGCCGTGATCGACGTCGTCGATCGGTTCAAGCATAAGCCCATGCTGCTCTGGGGACTGACGGGCTGGAGCGAGGGCGGGCGGTTTGTCACCACGGCCGATCAGGCGGGCACGACGGCACTGCGAAAGCCGATGCGGGACTTGGGCTACACGCTCAAGTACGTGGTCAACAGGCTCGGTGGGCCCGCGCCGATCGAGCGGATCATGAGCTACGCCCGGGCGGCTCGGGCGGCGGCGCTGTTGCGTCGGGCGCGGATTGGCCAGATGGGCTACCGCGACATGCGGCTCTACGGCACGCTCTACGACGGCGTTTCGCTCCGCGGCAGGATCGGCCCGGAGGTCGAGTTCTTCGAGATGCTCGAAATGGTCCAGGCGATCGAGAAGCTCGATCCGAACGAGGTCGCCCGGCTGTCCGAGAGCGTCCGGCGGCGGTGGACGTTCGTCAAGCCGCCGGCGCCGGGCACGATTGAGAGAACGGTGCGGCTGTTTCTGGCCCTGCGGCGGAAGGTGGCCGAGCGGGGCTACGAGGCAATTTCCCTGATCGACGTCGACGGCGTGAAGAAGCTGATGGGATTCGCCCCGGCCGGGGTCTTCATGCTCTTGCACGAAGAGGCCGACGTCTCGACGATCCCCGAGAACGACACGATGGGCGCGGTCACGCAACTCATCACGCGGTACCTGACCGGCCAGGTCGGCGCGTATCTGGAATTCTACGAGTTCACCGAGACGGGGGCACTGATGGGCGTGCCCGACTACGTGCCCAGCGTGATCGTCGACGGCCCGGTCACGGTCATGCCCACGGCGTTCGGCGAGTTTGGCGAGGGGCTGCTGAACGTCTCGCGGGTGAAGACGGGCCGGGTGACGCTGGCGCGGCTGGGCTACACGGGCGACCGCTACGCGCTGCACGTCGCGACCGGTGACGCCGTGACGCCGCGGTTGTGGGAAGAGGCCGGTTGGACCCCGCCGGCGCCGCGGTTGCCCAGCCTCGAAGTGAACTTCGACGGCGAAGTCGAGCCGTTCATCCAGAACGTCTTGGGCCAGCACCCAGCACTACATCCTGTCCTACGGCGATCACGTCGAGGCGATGCGCGATTTGTGTGCGATTCTCGGCGTCGAGGTGGTGGTTGGGGGTTTGGGATTGGGGGTTGGGGGTTCGGGTTTGGCGATTGGCGCCTTCCGGCACAGCACCAGGGTGTCGGAATCGGCGGTGGCGGAGATGTTGCCGGGATAGGTTCTCGTCTTGGGGCCGGAGCCGAGGGCCATTGCGGCAATGGCGTCCCACTCTGCATAGCCCATGGAGCGCATCGGCCAGGACTGCGCCCGCCACGTGGCGACGAGCAACTCGCGGACGACGTATCGCGGTTGGCCCGCCAGCGGCACGAGGTCGATCCGCACGACGCCGGGGCCATTCTCGCGGACGCACCGCGCGGCCAAGTCGTCGACGACGGTCTCGATCAGCGTACTGGCCTCGTCGGCCAAAGAGCCCAGCCGCAACAGAGCCTCGGCGACCCGAGGATTGAAGCGGTCGGCCAGCATCGGCAGCAACTCGTGTCGGATGCGGTTCCTCGTCAGTCGCGTGTCCTCGTTGGTTGCGTCCGTCCGATATGGCTGCCCCAGGTCGGCTAGGTACGCAAGCACTTCGGCACGGCGAACTTCCAGGAGAGGCCGGATCAGCGTGGCGGCCTCGCCGAGCCGCCGCGATCGGGCCATTCCCGACAGACCGGCGATGCCCGTGCCGCGAAGGATCCGGTGCAGGATCGTTTCGACCTGATCGTCGGCGGTGTGGGCGGTGACGACGTATCGGGCGCCGAGCCGCGCGGCGGTTTGCCTGAGGAAGGCATACCTTGCCCGGCGTGCAACCGCCTCGAGCCCCACGCCCGCGCGGCGCTGGGCCAGGTTGCCCGACGGCCTTCCGACCAGGCATTGTACCCCTAGTTGGTGGCATAGATCGAGGACGAACAACTCGTCGGAGGCGGACTGCGGGCCTCGAAGCTCATGGTTGAAGTGGGCGGCGAAGAGTTGCTTGGCATCCCCCCGATGAAGGTGGTGCATCGCCCTGAGCATCGCCACGCTGTCGGCGCCCCCCGAAACGGCCAGCAGAACGGTGACATCCTGCCAAGCCGAGGGTGGCCACGACCGGGCGAGGTTCGCTTCGAAGGGGTGTTGTGCCATCGCTAGAGATTTCCCCGATCCCCCCGCTACGTTTGCCTAATCGCCCTAACTCGAACCGGCAAGTCAAGTTATCTCCCACCGAGCGGTCGATTCTCTGTTGCAGTTCGTCAAATCTCTGGTACGATATCAGTAGTCTCTCTGAATTCCCCTTTGCCCGCTACGATTGGCGGTCCTTGGGGGGGGACGAGAGACGAGCAATGTCGCCTGACGTAGGAGGCATTGTAACAAACAAAATGGTGAGCGTCTTCGGTGGAGCCCGAGAGGGTGACAGCCGAGGGTCAGTCGAAGCTGAAGAGCGAGACTGGATTGGTTCTGGTAGCGACAAACTTGGCGGAAATTACCATCCAACGTTAGGAACCCAACAGGCTGATGTACTGGCTGTTGACGATTATTCGATGCATGTTGGGAATCATGCGGGCCGTTTGCGAGGCCGTGCCGCCGCGGGCGGAGCGAGTCGCGGTTGGTGCGCGGCGCGTGGCGCGGACTGCGCGCCTCGGGCGGCCCTGTTTCGCCGGCGCGCCGGTGAACGTTGGCTGGATCAATGTCAGCCTTGTCTTGCAAGGGTCTTGTGGTCCACCCGGATATTGCCCTGTTCTTGCGCCGGCGACAGCCCGCGCCGGCCGGCCAGGGCGGTCAATGTTTTTGGCCGCCGTTCCGGGAACTTCACTACACCTCGCGCTAGCGAACCGATCCGTTTGATTTGGCTTGCCCTGAACGGCGCAGACTGACCTCGCGGCCGGTTCGCTTTCTCGTCATCCGCCCGACGGTCCGGCGATTGCCGGTACTGGTGTGCGGCGGTTCTCCGACAAAACGCTCGCCCGGACTGATATTGGCGAGGGCACGAGCCGTGCAGGTACACATTGTCTGGATTCCCATTGCGGCCGCGGTGGCGTTTGCAATGACGGTCGTAGCGGTCAAGTTGTTGGACCATCTGCGGCGCAAGGATGCCGAGTCGGAGGCCAAGCAGATCATCGACCATGCGATGCAGGAGGCCAAGAGTCGGCAGCGCGAGGCCGAGCTCGAGATCAAGGAAATGGCCATCCAGCAGAAGGCCGAGGGCGAGAAGGAACTCCGTAAACTTCGCCAGGAACTGCACGAGCGTGAACGCATCCTGGACAAGCGCCAGGACGCCCTGGAGAAGCAGGCCGAACAGCTTCAGAAACAGGAGAAGATCGTCGAGGGCACGCAACGCAAGCTGACCGAGCGGATCGAGGACACCAACCGGCGCAAGGACGAACTCGCCAAGCTGCTCGACCTCCAGCGGCAAACCTTGCACGAGCTCAGCGGCTTGAGTCGCGACGACGCCACCGCGCGGCTCCTGAAGGACCTCGAAACCGAACTCTCGCAGGAAGCCGGCGCGGTCATCCTCAAACACGAGAGACGCATCGCGGCGACGTGCGAAGAGAAGTCGCGGGAGGTGTTGCTGACCGCGATGCAGCGGTTTGCCGCCGCGCACACCGCCGAGACAACCACCAGCACGGTCGACATCCCCAGCGACGAGATGAAGGGGCGGATCATCGGTCGCGAGGGCCGCAACATTCGCGCGTTCGAGAAGGCGACCGGCGTCGACGTGATCATCGACGACACGCCCGGCGTCGTCATCGTCAGCGGCTTCGACATGATTCGCCGCGAGGTCGCCAGGCTCGCGCTGAACAAGTTGATCGCCGACGGCCGGATTCACCCCTCGCGGATCGAGGAGATCGTCGCCGAAACCGGCAAGGAAATGGAACGGCACATCCAGAAGATCGGCGAGCAGGCCCGGCAAGAGGCCGAGGTCCACGGCCTGCACGAGCGGGTGGTCAACCTGCTGGGCCGGTTGCAGTTCCGCACGAGCTACAGCCAGAATGTGCTGCGCCATTCGATCGAGGTGGCGTTTCTCGCCGGGATGCTGGCCGACGAGATCGGACTGGACGGCACGCTCGCCCGACGATGCGGCTTGCTGCACGACATCGGCAAGGCGGCCGATCACGAGGCCGAGGGCGGGCATCCCAAGATTGGCGCCGACCTGCTGCGGCGCTACGGCGAGCCGATCGAGGTGGTCCAAGCCGCCGCCGGCCACCACGACGACATGAAACTGGACAACCCGTACACGGTCATCGTCGCGGCGGCCGACGCCTGCAGCGCCTCCCGGCCCGGCGCGCGGCGAGAAACGCTCGAACGCTACGTCAAGCGGATGGAGGAGCTCGAGTCGATCGCCAGCAGCTTCCACGGCGTCGATCAGGCCTACGCCATTCAGGCCGGACGCGAGCTGCGCGTCATGGTCAGCTCGAAGGAGACCACCGACGAGTCCGCGGCCAAGGTCTGCCGCGACATCGTCAAGGCATTCGAGGAGCGGCTCACCTACCCCGGCGAAATCAAGGTCACCGTGTTGCGAGAAACGCGGCATACCGAGATGGCGAGGTAGGGCTAGCCCTCATACACCGCCAGGATATTCTCCGGCGGGACGTCGGGCTGGAAGAAATGGGCCGGCCCGAGGATGTAGCCGCCGTCGCGGCCCAGGGTTTCGCAGTAGCGGCGAACCTCCGCGGCGACCTCGCCGGGCGTTCCGTGCGGCAGAAGGTGCTGCATGTCGATCCCGCCGTGAAAGCAGAGCCGATCGCCAAAATCGGCCTTCAATCGCTCGGGCGACATCTCCGAACCGACCGGCTGAATCGGATCGAGCACGTCAACCCCGAGGCGGATCAACTCGGGAATGAACGGCACGATCGAGCCGCAACTGTGATAGAGCACCTTCGCCCCCAGCGCGTGGATCGCGTCGGCCATCTCCTTGATGTACGGGGCGACGAACTCGCGAAACATCCCGAGCGAGATCAGCGGCCCCGTCTGGCTGCCCAGGTCGCTGATCACCAGAAACAGGTCGATCCGCCCGCCGGTCGCCTCCGCCGCGCGGGCGTAGTCCTCCTTGTAGAAATCGGTGAACTTGCGGCAGAGGAAATGGACCCAGTCGGGCCGCTCGTGCATGTCGAGAAACATGTTTTCCCAACCTCGCACCAACGCGGGCCGCTCCCAGATGTCCGCAAAGCCGTAGAGCAGGGCGTAATCGTCCCATCGCCGGCAGTCCCGCCCGAGCGGCCCGTAGTCGAACACGTCGGGCGTCGGCCAGTCGAAGTCCTCGAGTTCGGCCAGCGTCCGCGCGCCGGCCAGCGCGCCGGGGCCGTCCTCGCGCATCGGTCCCCACGGCGTCTGGCGATAGACGTAACGCTCTCCCCAGAAGTTCTGGTGGAGACCGTCGCCCAACGCCCGTTCGGCGGGACCGGCCGCTTCGAGGTGGCGGACGTCGATGCCCAGTGCGTCGAGCAAGCGGTCCTTGTCGCCGTGGCCGACGTGGGCCAGCAAGCGGTTCCAGGTGGCCGGTTCCGCCCAGAAATCGCGCGGCGTGCGATCGGGCGGCCGGTGCTCCAGGGCCGCGAGCACGCGCTGGCGAGGCGTCATGGCGTTTCTCCCGTCTGGGGACTGTCCCGATTTTCGCGGCGAGGAAGACGTTGTGGGACCAACTCGCGTTTTCGCCGCGAGAATGGGACTGTCCCCCTCGCGCCGCAGAAGGGGACAGGTCCATTTTTCGGCCGACGCTTTTCTCGCAAAACACGTTCTCCCAGCCGAAGAATAGACCAGTCCCCAGCCAGCCCAGGCTACGGAAACAAGAACCCCATCAAATCCCGCGTGCCCAGCGCCGTGGGACTTCCCAGCACTTCGCCGGCCGAAAAGCCCGCCGCGAGCCCCTGCTGCCGGGCGAAGATGCGGAATCGCTCAAGCGTCTCGGGCGACTTGCCGAATTGGCTCTCGTAGCAGGCGATCGCCGCGATCTTCTTCTCCAGCGCGTCGCCGATGTCGAACACCAGCCGGTCCGTCGACGCCGGCGCGAGCGCGCGAAATTCCAGGTAGTATTGCAGTTGCCGGGCGACTTGAAACGGCGGCAGGCCCCCGAACTGCTCGTCCCATTTGCTCAACTTCGCGCTGAAGATCGCCGCCTCGGTGATCAGCATCGCCTGGTGATGGTCGGGCGAGGCCGTCGGCGTCCCGTTGCCAAGGCCCAGCACAAGCCGCGGCCGATACCGCCGAAACTCCGTGGCCAGCTTCGCCCGGGCGTCGAACGTGTCGAACAGCCGGCGGTTGGGCAGGTCGAGCGTGATGCGGACGTCGACGCCCAGCGCGTCGGCGGCCCGTCGGGCTTCCTCGAGCCGGGCGTCGCGGCCCGACGAGCCCGGCGTCGGCTCCCCGTCGGTCAGGTCGATGCTGCCGGCGACGACGATGTCCCCCGAGTTGGCATCGCCGATGTTCAGCACGGCTGCGGTGATCCGGTCGAGTTCGCCATCCCCCAGGTT
>JAPLNP010000544.1 GCA_026401055.1 Planctomycetia bacterium | reverse complement strand
AGAACCTTCGGCTTCGCGAGAACTACCAGTACGATTTCCAGGGGCGGTCGCTTCGAGCGTTGTCGATCGAAGCGCGGCGGGAGCTTCTGGCGGAAGCCCGGCGGTGGACGGCGGCGTATCGCGACGTGGACGGGCCGTCGGAGGACGGGCCGTCGGAGGACGGGCCGTCTGAGGACGGGGCGTCTGAGGATGGGCAGCGTCCGATTTTCATGGCCGGCCACCAGCCGCAGTTGGTTCACCCGGGCGTGTGGTTCAAAAATTTCGCGTTGGATCGGCTCGCGCGGCGTCATGGGGCGGTGGCGGTCAATCTGATCGTGGACAACGACACGATCAAGGGGACGTCGACGCGGGTGCCCTGCCAATCACCCGAGGCGCCGGAGGCGGCCGACGTGGCGTTTGACGCCGCCGGCGAGACGGTGCCCTACGAGGAGCGTCGGATTGTCGATCGGGCGTGTTTCGAGACGTTCGGGCGGCGGGCGGCGGAGCGGATCGGCCGGCTGGTTCCCGACTCGATGGTCGAGCGTTACTGGTCCCTGGCCGTGCGGCGGAGTCGCGAGACGGACAACCTCGGTGCGTGCCTGGCCCAGTCGCGGCACGAGTTGGAGGGCCGCTGGGGGCTGCGGACGTTGGAGATTCCGACGAGCCGGGTGTGCCGGTCGGAGCCGTTCGCCTGGTTCGTCGCCCATCTTTTGGCGAATCTGGACCGGCTGCGACGGATGCACAATGAGATCGTCCGCGAGTACCGCCGCGCGAATCGCATCCGCAGCGAGTCGCATCCCGTGCCCGACCTGGCGGAAGACGGCGAGTGGCTCGAATCGCCGTTCTGGGTCTGGACGGCGACCGATCCGCGGCGTCGCGCGCTCTTCGCCCGGCGGCTGCCGCGCGGGGTCGAATTGACCGACCGGGCGTCGCTTCGCGTCGAGTTGCCCTTGACGGCGGACGCTCCGGCGGATCGGGCGGTCGAACGGCTGATGGGCCTGGCGGCCGAGGGCGTCAAGATCCGCTGCCGGACGCTGATTGGCGGAGAAAACCAGATGGATCGAGACGCCCAAGACGCCGGAAAACGCCCGCGAGAAGCATCAAGAGCTGCACCGCGTCAACGCGGCGTTGCAGGGCTGGATTCAGCGCGAGCGAGATCTGCTGCTAGCGTTGCGGGAAGAGTCCGCCGGGGCGCGTCGGGCCGAAGAGATCCTCACGTGGCGGGAATACGCGGCGTGTCTGTACCCGGAGACGGTGGTGCGCGAGGGCTTGTCGAGGCTGTTGGGCTGAGGTAGACAGAGTAGCAACCGCGAATGAACGCGGATGGACGCAAATGAGTTGGCGGTTCGCGGATCGCGTGCCGACGGCAGCCGTCTGGTTTGGAGAGCGTTGCCGCGGGTGACCCCCGCCGACGCAGTCGGGGGGCGTCTGTGCTACTCCAACCCTAAACCCCCGCCCCTACCCCTAATCCCTAATCCCTAATCCCTAATCCCCAACCCTAACCCCCAGTCCGATGTCCGCCGAAAACGCCACCGCGATTGTGCTCCGGACGGTCGAGTTCAGCGAGACCAGCCTCGTGGTCACGCTGATGACGCGGGAGTTTGGTAAGGTGGGGGCTTTGGCGAAGGGAGCGAGGCGGCTCAAAGGTCCATTCGAGTCTGCTCTTGACCTGTTAGCCCTTTGTCGAATAGTCTTCCTCCGCAAATCGTCCGAATCGCTCGATCTGGTGACCGAGGCGAAGCTCCTGCGGCGGTTTCGTGTCAAAAAGGGTAATCTAGGAGGACTGTACGGCGGATACTACGTCGCCGAACTGCTCGACGCGATGACCGACGACTACGACGCCCATCCGGAACTGTTCGACCTGGCCGACCAGACGCTGGCGGCCCTGGCCGACGGCGAGACGGCCTCGAAGCACGTGCTCCGGTTCGAGCTCGGCTTGCTCCGGATCCTCGGGCTGCTGCCGTCGCTGGAGCAGTGCGCCGACTGCGGGGACGAGGTGCCGGCCGCCGGGTCGGTCGCGTTCGGGCATTTGGACGGCGGGGTGCTGTGCGCGAAATGCCGCGTTGGGAAGCAACAAGTGGCCTCGGTCCACGCCGGCGTGTTGCGGACCATGACGCAGCTTGCCGACTCGGACGATCGAGTTTGGCGACGTTTGCAGATCGACAAACGAACCCGGGGACAACTCCGCGGTTTGATGAACCAATACATGGCGCACGTGCTCGGCAGGAAGCCGCGGTTGCAGCCGTACTTGACGTGGCTGGAGAGGCAATGAGGACAAGGATGTCCCGTATGACAACTCACGGATCGAGATACTGTCTGCTGGTCGTGGTTCTGGCGAGCCTGGCGGCGGGGTGTCAGGGGATGCCGGCGTCGCCGGGCGACTCGGCAGTCCGGCAGACGTCGGCCGTCGAGCCGGCGGCGGACGGCGCCGCGGGGCACGAGGCATCGGCCATCCCCGTCGCCGATGACGCGAAGCGCGACGATGCCTTGGACGACGAGTCGGAGAAGAAGAAGTCCGGCTTCGATATCGAGGACCTCGATCCAAAGAACGTCTACAAGAATCTCAAGGTGATGGCCGGTCTCGGGCCTGACGAGAAGCTCGCCAGGCAGTACTACGAGGCGGGCCAGGCGCTCTACCGGGAGAAACGTTACGCCGAGGCGGCGGCCAAGTTCAAGTCCGCCGCGGGCCGCTGGCCCGACTCGACTCTTGAGGAAGACGCCATGTTCTTCCAGGGCGAGAGCCTCTTCTTCGCCGACAATTATCCCAAAGCGCACGACGCTTTCGGCAACCTGTTGAAGAAGTACGACAATTCCCGCTACCTGGACAGGGTCGTCGTGCGGGAATTCAGCATCGGGCGGTACTGGGAGCAATTGCAGGACGCCGAGCCGCATTGGCCGGTGACGCCGAACCTGCTCGACCGGGACCGGCCCTTGTTCGACACGTTCGGCAACGCGGTGAAGGCCTACGAAACCGTGACGCTCAACGATCCGACGGGCCCCCTGTCCGACGAGGCGCTGATGGCCCTGGGCAACGCCTACTTCGTGCGCGAGCGCTACGCGGACGCCGTCTTCTATTACGATCGCATCCGCAAGGACTATCCCCAGAGCAAGCACCAGGTCCAGGCGCACCTGCTGGCGATGAAGAGCAACGAAATGATCTACCAGGGGCCGCTATACGACGGCCAGCCGTTGTCGGACGCCGGCAAGATCGCCGACCAGACGTTGACGCAGTTCGGACCGCAGTTGGGCGACGAGCGCGACAACGTCGTGAAGACGCGAAGCAAGATCGACGCCCAACTGGCCGAACGCGACTGGGGCATGGCGAAATTTTATGAGGGAAAGCGGCTCTACGGCGCGGCCCGGTACTACTATCGCCAAATGATCAAGGACTATCCCGGGACCGAAATCGCCCGGGCGTCCGAAAAACGGATCGAGGAGATCAAGGATTATCCGGACAAGCCGCCGAACCCCTTCGCGCCGTTGACCAATCTGCTCCCTTCCGAGAAGTAGGCGACGGATGATGGACCCCAGAACGACGCGGCGAACCGTTGTGGAGCCGGACGCAACTCGCGCCGCGGTCCGCCGGGCCGTCGTTGCGGCGGCTATCCTGGTCGCGACGGCCGCCGGCTGCTCGACCTACCAGATCGGCAACCGGTCGCTCTACCCGGCGCACATCCGGACCGTCTACGTTCCGACGTTCGAGTCGAACAGTTTTCGCCGCAACCTGGGCGAGCGGCTCACCGAGGCGGTGGTCAAGGAGATCGAGCTAAAGACGCCGTACAAGGTGGTGGCCACGCCCGACGCCGACAGCGTCCTGACCGGATTGATCGCGAGCGAAGGCAAACGCGTCGTGGCCGAGAACCGCTACGACGACCCGCGGCAGGTCGAGGTCCGGATGCAGGTCATGGTCAACTGGATCGACCGCCAGGGCACGGCGATTCGGCCGGACGGCGCCGTTCCGCTACCACCGTCGGCCCTGTCGGTCACCGGCACGGCGGAAGTGACCGCCGAAGTGGGCCAATCGGTCGCCACGTCCCAGCAGGACGCGATCAACCGCGTCGCCGAGCAAATCGTGGCGATGATGGAAACGCCGTGGTGAAAATGACACGGATGACCTCCGTGCTATTAGTTGGTCTAGTCGCAGTCATGGGATGCGATCGATGCACGGCAGCATCGCTGCTGTCGGGTCACGTTGTTGATCCCTTTGGCCGGGCGAGGTCGATAGCAATGTACCCACTTTTATTTGCGGACCGTGCCCGGAAGGTCATGCAACTGGCTAGCCAGGAAGCTCTTCGGCTTAACTATGAATACATCGGCACCGAGCACATCCTCCTGGGACTGATTAAGGAGGGGAGTGGCGTCACTGCCAACATGCTCGAGAAGCTCGACCGTGATCTCCGTAAGATTCGCATGGAGGTGGAGAAACTCCTACAGAGCGCGCGGAGCACGACCGTGATCGGCGCGTTGTCCTATACGCCGGGTGCCAAAAAGGTCATGGAGTACGCGGACGAAGAGGACCGGAATTCGGGACACCACGACGTGGCACCCGAACACATCCTACTGGGGCTCCTGCGCGAGCAAGAAGGGATCGCGGCTCAGGTGCTGATGAGCTTCGGCTTTAACGCCTGCGAGCTGCGCGCGGAGATTGAGAATGTTCTCCGCGAGCCCTAGAATTGTGGAGGCAGGTGACTTCGCTGCAATCGAGCGGCATAACGAAGAGCAGACACAGCAGAGATCAATAGGAAGCACGCCAACAACGCCCGTTCGCAGGGGCTCTTCGCCGTCGCCCGCGGCGACGAACAGGGCGTCCCGTTAAATCCCCATCTGATCGAGTCACTACACTGGGACCTCCAGAACCCCATGCCCGTTGGTGAGTGGAAACTGCGAACGCGGACGCTGCGGGTGGGGAAGCTGCCGCTGGTGATGGGCGTGGTGAACGTCACGCCCGACAGCTTCTCCGACGGCGGTGAGTTTCTGGACCCGGCCGCCGCGATCGACCATGGACTGCGTCTGGCGGCCGAAGGGGCCGACATCCTCGACGTCGGCGGCGAGAGCACCCGGCCCGGCGCCACCCCCGTGGGGGCCGACGAGGAGCTTCGTCGCGTCATGCCGGTCGTCGAGCAACTCTGCCGCCGGAGCGACGTGCCCATGTCGATCGACACCTCGAAGGCCGCCGTCGCCCGGGAAGCCGTCGGGGCGGGCGCCGAGGCGATCAACGACGTCACGGCCTTGAGCGGCGACGCGGCGATGATGGCGGTGGCGGTCGAGACCGGCTCGGGCATCGCGGCGATGCACATGCGGGGCACGCCGGCGACAATGCAGCAGGCCCCGGCGTACGAGGACGTGGTCGAGGAGGTCTTGGACTACTTGGCCGCGCGTCGCGACGCCCTGGTCGCCGCCGGAGTGGACCCGGCGCGAATCGCCCTGGACCCGGGCATCGGCTTCGGCAAGACGACCGAGCACAACCTGACGCTGCTCGGGAACATCGGGCGGTTTCACGCACTGGGATGCCCTTTGCTCGTGGGGCCCTCGCGAAAGGGGTTCATCGGTCGGGTTTTGGATGACCCCAAGGCGGACCGCGCCGCCGGAACGATCGGCGTCTCGCTCGCCCTGGCCCGCCAAGGTGTCCAAATTCTCCGCGTCCACGACGTGGCGGCCGTGCGCGCGGCCCTGGTGTTGTTCGAGGCAGCCGGGGGGATGGGGTAGGCGAATCGGGGATTGCCGACTCTTTCCAAATTGCCCAGTCTCCGTTGACTCGGGGGACCTTCTTGGGGATACTTCCACTTTGGGTGGGAAGAAGGTGACAGGCATCTTCTCCCGCGTCCAACCACACGCGAGACTTCATGATGGCCGAGGTCGATCGGGAAGACCTGAAGGCGTATTGCCGGGAGATGGCCCAGCGGGCCCGGCACGCGGCGACCGAGCTGGCCCGGGTCACCGGCGCGCAGAAGAACCAGTGGCTGCGGCGCGGCGGTCAACTGCTGCTGGAGCGGTCGCTCGCGCTCGCCGAGGCCAACCATTTAGACGTCAAGGCCGCGCCGGAGTACGGCCTGACGGACGCCCAGATCGACCGGCTGCGGCTGGCGCCCGAGCGGATCGACGCGATGGCCGCGGCGATGGCCGAGGTGGCGATGTTGCCGGACCCGGTGGGCGAGATCATCAGCGCGTCGGTCCGCCCCAACGGCCTGGAGGTTCAGAAGGTTCGCGTGCCGCTGGGGGTGATCTTCTTCATCTACGAATCGCGTCCCAACGTGACGGCGGACGCCGCGGCGATCTGCGTCAAGAGCGGCAACGCGGTGATCCTTCGCGGGGGCAAGGAGGCCGCCCACAGCAACGCCGCCATCGCCCAAATCCTCGCAGAAGCCGCCGCCGAGGCCGGTCTGCCCGGCGACGCTATCCAGTTGGTCGCCACGCCGGACCGCGACGCGGTTGGCTATTTGCTCAACATGCCCGAGTACATCGACGTCGCCATTCCCCGGGGCGGCGAGGGGCTGATTCGCCGCGTCAGCGCCGAGGCCAGGATGCCCGTCATCAAGCACTACGCCGGCAACTGCCACGTCTACGTCGACAAGACGGCCGAGCCGGACATGGCCGTGCGGCTAGTGCGCAACGCGAAGTGCCAGCGGATGGGCGTGTGCAACGCGGCCGAGTCGCTCGTGATCCACGCCGACGTGGCCGAGTCGCTCCTGCCGCGGATCGGCAAGGCGCTGGCCGACGAGGGCGTCGAGCTGCGCGCCGATCCGGCCGCCCGAAAGCTCCTGCCAGGCGCGGTCGCGGCGACCGAGGAGGACTTCGCGGCGGAGTATCTCGGGCCGGTGATTTCGATCAAGGTGGTCGCCTCGCTGGACGAGGCGATCGAGCACATCAATCGTTACAGCTCGAAGCACACCGAGGCGATCGTCACGCGAGACCTCGACGCCGCGCGCCAGTTCGCCGCCCGGATCGACAGCTCCGCCGTGATGATCAACGCGAGCACGCGGTTCAACGACGGCGGCGAATTCGGGCTGGGCGCGGAGATCGGCATCAGCACCGACAAGTTTCACGCCCGGGGACCCTGCGGGCTCAACGAGCTGACCAGTTACAAGTACGTCTGTTACGGGACGGGGCATTTGCGCGGCGAGTGAGGCGATAACGACCAGGCAAGGAGGCGCCGATGGGCGGAGATGTGCTCAGTCAAGCGGAAGTGGAGAGCCTGCTCGGGGCGATGTCGACGGGCGGGGAAGCGGCCGCCGCGGCGGCGGCGCCGGCCGAGGCGCCCAAAGCGGCCGGCGGCGCGGCGACGTCGAAGCTTCGCGACAAAATCACGCTCTACGACTTCAAGCGGCCCGAACGGGTCGGCAAGGAGCAGATGCGGGCGTTGCAGACGCTGCACGAGGGTTTCGGCCGCAGCTTCGCGGCGGGCTTGTCGGCGATGCTCCGCAGCATGGTCGAGGTGAAGCTCACCAGCGTCGACCAACTCACCTACAGCGAGTTCGTCTTCAGCCTCGAAAACCCCACCTGCTTCAACCTGTTGAAGGCCGATCCGCTCGAAGGCAACCTGATTCTCGACATCAACCCGTCGATCCTCTATCCGATCATCGACCGGCTGTTGGGCGGCGGGCGCGAGGGCAGTTCCTTGGCGCGGCGGCCCTTGACGGAAATCGAGCTGCGGCTGGTTTCGCGGATCACCAGTTTGTTTCTGGAGGAGCTGCGCCACGCCTGGGAAAACGTGCTTCCGTTGGATCTGAGCGTGGTCCGCGTGGAAAGCAATCCGCAGTTGGTTCAGATCGTGCCGCCGAACGAGGTGGTCATCCTGATCAGCTTCGAGTTGACCATCGGCGAGATGCGGGGCATGACGAACCTCTGCATCCCGTACAACTCGATCGAACGCATCGGCGCAAAACTCTCGGCCAACAGTTGGGTCGCCTACGGCCGCCGCCAGGCCACGCCCGACACCATCCGGCAAATCAGCCGGGCGCTGCACAGCTCGCTGGTCGAGATCGACGTGCAGCTTGCGCGGACGCGGATCAGCACGGGCGAATTGATCGGTCTGCGCGTGGGCGACGTGATCACGACCGAGCAGGACGTTCGCTCGCCGTTGTTGGTGACGGTCGAGCATTTCGCCAAGTTCCACGCCCGGCCCGGCGCCTACAAGGGCCGCAAGGCGATCTGCATCGACGAGCAACTCGAGGCCCCGCCGCCCGGCTCCGACGACTAGGGGTCTCATTCCACCGGCGGAAGCGGATAGACGACGTTGGTATTCCGCGTGCCGTAGGACTTCGTCGACGGCGGATCGGACAGTGGAGGCAGCGGAGCGATCACGCCCGATTCCGACGGCGACGGAGGATCCGGATACGCCGCCCGTTCCGGCTCCGTCACCCGATCGGTTACGCCCGGACGGGTCGCCGGATCCGGCGGCGACAGTCGCGGCAGCGCCGGCGCGGAGCGTGGGCGGAACGGACTCGGGGTGGACGCGGCCGTCTGCGTTTCGGTCTGGCGATGCCGCGGCACGGGCGGAAGTTGCTGCACGACCGACGCCTCGCGACGATCGACGGAGGGCGCCATGGGTGTCACACGGATTGGCAACGCCTCGGGGCCCGGCGCGAACGAGCGCGTCCGCTCCGGCGAGGTCAGTTGCGGCAACGCCGCCACGGCCGGCTCGGCGGGAGTCGGCCGATCGACGATCGCCGGTCCTCTGGTCGCGACAACCGGCGGCGCCGACGGTCGGCTTGCCACCGTCGCCTGTTGCGGCGACTTGGACGATTGCAGATGATCGAGCCATGTTCGGGCGTCGCTCAACTGGGGATTCGCGCGCAGGGCCGCGGCGAAATGCCCCGCGGCGGCCTCGGTCCTTCCCCGCTGTTGAAGCAGATAGCCCAGGTTGTAGTAGGCCGTCGCTTCGTCCTCGACGGCGCGCAGTTGTGCAAAGGCGTCGCTGTTGCGGTCCATCTCGACCAGCACGGCGGCAAGGTTGTTGCGGTACAGGGACTGGGCAGGCTCCAGCGCGACCGCCTGCTCCAGGGCGGACGCCGCCTTGGGGAATCCCTGGTGCTCGGCATGGCAAAGGCCCAGGGAGTTCCACGCCGCGGCTTCGCGCGGATGAACGCGGACCGCCTGCTCGTATTCCTGGATCGCCTCGTTCACGCGGTCCCGCCGGTCGAGAAATTGGGCATAGGCCAACATGCTGGGAAGGTGATCGGGGCATACGCCGAGTGCCTTCGCGTACTGGGCCTCGGCCTCGTCATAGCGATTGCGCTGCTCCTCGGCCTTGGCCACCGCCACGTAGAGTTCGGGACCGGGCGTCGCATTGCTCGACAGGCGAGTGGGGTCGGACGACTCGATGGGTTCATTGGTGGGATGCAGCGATTTTGAAACCTTGTTGACCCCCCGCTTGATTCCCGAACCGATCGAGTCGGCCATCGCCGAAAGGCCCGACTTCTTCGGTTGCCCGGCCGTACCCGCCACCGGGCGCGCGTAACCCTGTGCCACGGCCATTGCGGGCGTAAGGGCCGTTGCGGCCACCACCAAGGCCAAAAGACACCTCGTCGCGTTTCGCACGTGAATTCTCCGTGTGGGATCGCCTCAACTGGGGGGTCGCCCCCTGGTGCCGTCGCGCCGGTCCTCGACCTCGGTCCGTACCGAGAGCCGAAGACTTCATCATCTTAAATCGACTGCTCCGTGGGCGCGGCTGCAATCGAATTGGCGAGATAGGGGAGATTTAACGATTTCGCGGAGATTGAGGCCGATCGGAGCACGCAAGGCGGGCCAACCCATGCAAACCGACCCTATTGGGCGGTGCTGTCCTCTTGCGCCTTCGGGAGCCGCGGCACCGGCGCGCTCGAACGGAACTTGGTCTCCACGTCGTCGATGGTCTGGGCCGACCAACCCAACGGGGGAAGGCTGGTCTCGAGCACCTCGGGAAGCTCGCCTTGGGGAACGATCTTGGCGGCCAGTTGCTGGACGGCGTCGACCCGCGCCAGGGTTTCTTCCGGATTGAGCGATCGCTGGACGAAGATCGTGCGATGCTCCGGCAGACCCTCGATCAGAATCTCGCGGACCCTGGATTGGCCGGCGAGGTTGAGTTTTCCGGCGTCCGGCTCGAAATGCTGGCCGCCGAGCGTGTTTTGACGCTCCCATCCCCTGGCCACCATCAGCACAAACGGGGCGCGAACCGCCGCCCGGGCCGGGCTAACAAACGGCTCCGGCCAGCAGTTGTTCCGCTTCGTGTCGCGGGCCACACTGTGCAGGAACCTCGCGACGAAGTTGTCGCTGAGGCACCCCGCGACCGGCGCGGGCTCGCCGCACGGCTCGGCGATGGTTTGGACGGACGCGGGATAGGCAACGGGCTCGACCTCACCGGCCCAAGCCGGGGCCACGGACGCCAGAACGACGATTGTTGCCAGGACGACGAAAATAGTCCGCGGAATCATCACCGGTTTCCCCCAATTACCAGCCGTTGCACCTCGGGCGAGTTGGTTTCGAGCGCAGCCGCCGGAGCCCAGTTCTGGCGCCGCCGGCCCGAAATTTCTATCGGCACCGGTCTTCCCGCTCCGCTAAGAGAGATTAGCCAGCGGTCACAGACTACCTAAGCGGCCAAAGTTGCCCCGTCGGCAAAGAACCCCGCCGATGCCGATGTAGCACGGCCGCCTCGGCTGTGTTAGACGAGTCTACGCAGCCGAGGGCGGCTATGCCACACAGACTCCCTAGTGCCCAGTCCCCAACCCCCAACCCCTAATCCCCCAATCACTAGCCGGTGAACTTCTTCAGATCGGCGTCCAGGTCGATCCGTTCGCGGCGGATGATCTTGCGGAGGTCGTCCCGAGCACGGAAGAGGGCGGCGACCACCTCGGGGTCCCATTGTTTGCCCGCCCCGTCGCGAAAAATGGCGTCGATCTTCTCGTCCGCCATCCCCTTGCGGTAGGGACGATCGCTGCTCATCGCGTCGAACGCGTCGGCGACCGCGACGATCCGCGCGCTGCGGGGGATCGCTTCGGACGGCAGATGCCCCGGATAGCCGCTGCCGTCCCACGATTCGTGATGGTGCAGCACGACCGGCAGGACATCGTCCATCTTCTTCAGATCGATGAGGATCCGGTGGCCGATGGAGACGTGGCCCTTGATGTGTTCGTATTCCTCGTCGGTCAGTCCGCCCGGCTTGCGCAGGACGCTGTCGTCGATGCCGATCTTGCCGATGTCGTGCAGCAAGCCCGCCAGGTAGATGCGGTTCATCGTCCGCTCGTCGCAGCCCAGCTCGCTTGCCAGGCGGACGCTCACCTGGGCCACGCGATCGCTGTGGCCGCGGGTGTACTCGTCCTTGGCGTCGATCGCGGAGGTCAATGCCCGGACAATGCCGGCGAACATCTCGGTCTGTTGCTGGTAGAGGTCGATGTTGCCGCTGTGGATGCCGAGGATGGTGCCGATCGAGCCGAGGAGGCTGGCCTCGACGGTGCCGAACTCACCGCCGTCGGAGTGGTTGACGGCGGCCAGCCAGCCGAACAGGTTCTCGCCCTCGGCCAGCGGCACGATCGCCAGTTGCCGGATTTCCGGACAGGGCCACGTGTCCGTCCGCGTGACCTGGCGATTGGCGACGAACGGTCTGTCGGTCGGCTTCAGCCCCAACCGGTCGACCATCTGCTTGAACTCGTCGCGTCCGACCGGACACCGGCCGAACGTGAGCAACACGTCTTCGGGCCGGGCGCGGTGGGTGTGAGCTTCTTCCTGCCTCGGGTCGGAAGCGAGGAACAAGGCGAAACCTTCCGCCGCGACCACCTCGTCGAGCCACTCCAACGCCGCCTGGCCGAGTTGCTCATCGCTTTGCGAAAGCTTCAGGTTCTGCGTAAGCCGATACAGCAGACTGATCTCCTCGTAGGTCGAGGAGAGGTGCTCGGAAAGGCTCCGTGCCTCGTGGACCAGCTCGTCGATCCGCCGGTCGTCGTCCAGGCGGGCCAGCACCATGTCGGCCACCCGGCGGAGCATCTCCGGAGCCCAAGGCTTCTGCCGGCTCGCCCAGGCCGCGACTTCCTCGGGCGGCAACTCCAACAGCCGGGCGGCGGCGCCGAGGTCTTCGTCGGGCAGGACCTCGCGACTGACGAACGTGCCGACGGCCACCGGCGCGACGCCGTCCGATTCGCCCAGCGGCAAGGCCAGCACGACCAGCGGCTCCTCTTCGTCGATGAACTCCGCCCGGCCGCGCCTGGCGACCTCGCGACACAGCTCGGCGCGGACGGACCAGTCCTGTTGCGGCTGCCCTTCCGGCGCGTAGAGCAAGTCCCCGGTCAGCCCGTCGACAACGCTGAACTCGACGTCGAACGCCCTACGCAGCAGGTCGGCATACTCGCTCGCGTCCTTGGTCGCGATGTGCGCCGGCGGACCGGCGACCTGGGCTGAAAACATTTTTTGAGAACTCGACATAGGATTCCCCGCTGTGCTCAGAAGCGGTTGGGCAATGCCGTTACCCCGTTGACTGGACCACAAGCCCGGTAACAAAGGGTACCTCACGATTTGGGGGCGGGCGTCGCCACCGAAATAGCCCACAAGAGGGACCCGCAGTCGAAACGGCGACACAGGTACCCCCCCTACTTCGGGTTATTGTAGTGGCTTATCCGGGGTGTCAGGATACGCCTAGTTGTGTCTCCACGTACCCGGGGGGAAGGCCGCCGTCGTTCTTGACGGCTGGCCGGCACGGATCGTGTTCCCGTCTCGTGAACGAGTCCGCTCGCCTTCAGCGTTGTTCCAAGTACCACGTCGAAAGATAGGGGGAGAACAGCGATGGCTACGTCACAAATGCTCAAGGGAAATCCGGTTCGGGAGTCGAGCGGCGCGCGGACGATCACAAGGAGCCGATTCTGTCTGTGGCTGGCGCGGTCGGCCTCGGCCGCCTGAGCAATCGCGGGCCGCCAAGGCCAGGACACGGTTCCGCATACCGGTGTGTTGGTGGAAAACCACTCGTCACTCT
Source organism: Planctomycetia bacterium (assembly GCA_026401055.1). Classification (GTDB taxonomy): domain Bacteria; phylum Planctomycetota; class Planctomycetia; order Pirellulales; family Thermoguttaceae; genus JAPLNP01. The sequence goes on along the minus strand of JAPLNP010000544.1, from coordinate 1,361 downwards.
AGCGGAGAAACCCGGGAGGTTAGTCATGAGAAATCGACCAACGTTTTGCTTCTGTGTTCTGCTCGTCGCCGCCGTGCTCCTGGCAACGGCCGGCCCGTCCAAGGCGGGCATCCTCTACAACTGGAACCAACCGTCCGGTGGCGACTTCGACACTGCGTCGTACTGGAGCCCCACGGGTGTCCCGGGCCCAGACGACTACGCGGATTTCGACCTCGGCGGCAATTACGAGGTTTACTTCGAGAGTGATGCGCAGAGCCAGGATCTGTACGTGATGAACGATTCGGTCATATTCAATATGGTGGGATACCACTATGACATCGGATACCAAGCCCTGGTGGCCAGGTCCGGCGACTACGGGCGACTCGAAGTCAAGAACGGGAACCTTTCCTGCGACTACTACTTGATCATCGGTGATTGGGATTCGGCCTCGGGCACCGTCGTGCTTTCCAATTCTTCTCATTGGACCGTCGGCGGTCTCACTGCCGTTGGGTATCGGGAGGATGCGACAGGCTATCTCTACATCGAATCGGGCAGTTCCCTCCACACCTATATGTTGACAGTGGGGGGATGGGATAATGTTTACGGCTTGGTTCACGTCAGCGGTCCCGGCTCCTCGCTGGATTGCCAAAGCGAGATGGACATAGGCGAGTACGCTCGCGGAACCATGGAGATCGAGGACGGGGCCACCGCGCACTGCGGCCATGCGTACGTCGGCTGGGGCTACGATACATTGCAAACCCGGGATCCTTTTGGGATGGTCACAGTGAGCGGCAGCGGCTCGCGATGGACGATCGACGATTACTTGTACGTCGGCTTCGGTGGCTTGCTGGGCTCGGAGGGCGGAAGACTCGCGATCTCCGACGGCGGCAGTGTCGAGTGCGGCTTCGCGACCCTCGGATATGGTTCGGCGGCCCGAGGCGCCGTTTCGGTCAGCGGAGCCGGGTCCGCGTGGACCTGCAACGATCAGCTCGTGATCGGTCGGAATGGCTACGGCTTGCTTGCGATCAGCGACGGGGCCACCGTATCGACGACCTCTACGTCAATTGCGGCGCTCGCCGGCAGCACCGGAACCGCGACCGTCAGCGGAAGCGGTTCGGTCTGGAATGAGTATTTCGAGCTCGACGTCGGGAACGCGGACGGGACCGGGTCGGGCTCTTTGACGGTTTCTTCCAATGCCACGCTGAACGTGACCGAAATGCTCGCCGTTTGGGGAAGCAGCGTGCTCACGATCGACGGCGGAACCGTCAACGCCCAATCGGTTTGGGTGAGCGGTGGCCAACTGGACTTCCGCGACGGAACGTTGACTGTCAACGGCGGTGCCTTCGACCCGGGTGGCGAGGAAGGCGACGTTTACTTCAGCC
>JAPLNP010000019.1 GCA_026401055.1 Planctomycetia bacterium | reverse complement strand
GACGGCACGAGCACCGTGACCGTCCCGCCGGGAACAGGCAGCGGGCGGAAGCTGCGCCTGCGCGGCAAGGGCGTGCGCCGCGGAGCGGCCCAGGCGGGGGACCTGTACGTGGTGATCCAGATCGCCCCGCCGCCAAGCCTGGGCGAGCGGGAAAAGCAACTGCTGACCCAACTGCATGGCCTGCTCTCCTGCGATCCGCGAGCCAACTGCCCATGGCGATAGAAACCAACACCGCATCCCGTTCCGCAAGTTTTACCGTCATTCTTGTCGGCCTGGTGATAATCTGCGTCGGTCTGGGCGCCATGATGTTCATCACCATCGACGCGGCCTCGACCACCACCGACCTGGCCGCCCAGAAACTGCTCGCCAAGCTTTCCTGGATGTCGCTGGTCCTGCTGTGCCTTGCGGGGCTGATGACGACGTGGGTTCTCCTGCGATATGTCCGCCACCGCCTGCGCGACAGCGCGGCGGCTCCCGCGGAGCCGTCCTCGTACGTCAACGCATGGGAGCTTGCCGGCAAGCGGTTCCAACTCAACGAGGACAACGAGCCTGACGACCCCGACTACCTCTGCGATGATGATGACGATGAGGACGACGATGACGACGACCAGCAAGGCCCCGGCCCCAAAGACCGCTGGCGGTAGGGCGGGCGGCCGACGGAATTGCGATTCACTTCATGCGCTACGATCTGAGCGCGCCCATCGAGTCTGCCCTGCGGGGCGATCAATCGTTGTCAGCTTGAGACTGGTCTTTCGGCCCTGAAGTGGGCATAATGCCGGGCATGTCCAGCGAACGTACAACGGGAGAGATGACCCCTGCCAAGTTCGTCGCGAAGTGGTCCCCCGTCACGCTGGCCGAGCGTGCCGCCAGCCAGGAGCATTTCCTCGACCTTTGCCGCCTTCTCGGCCAGCCGACACCCGCCGAGATCGACGCCACCGGCGCCGAGTACACCTTTGAAAAAGGCGTCGCCGTCACCGATTCCGCCAGCCGGGGCGCTCGCGGCGCCGGCGGTTTCGCCGACGCGTGGTGGCGTGGCAAGTTCGCCTGGGAATACAAACGCATCGTCATGCACGCGTGCCCTCACCCGGGAGAGACGGCCGTTTCAGGAACGCGATAATTCTTGCCTGGAGGCGGTCGGAAAAGCCCCGGCGTGTTTGGCATTCCCAAACCACCATGACACCCCATCCAGCCCGCCGCAGCAAACGCTGATTTGTCTTGTCCCTCGCCGAATTTCGATTGAGCTTCGCCATCCAATAGCGGCGTCGCGATTTTGGAATCCGGCACCGCCCGCACCCGTGCATGTGCCAGAAGCACCCGCTGACGTTGATGATCTTCCGCAGTCGTGGAAAGACCATGTCCGGCGTGCCCGGCAAAGCCCGCACGTGCAAACGATAGCGAAACCCCAAGGCGTGGACCATTCGGCGCACTATCATTTCCGGGGCCGTGTCCTTCGACTTGACGGCCGCCATGATCCTGGACCGCTCTTGCCCTGTGAATGTGTCTGCCATATGCGTTTCCAGTTTGGGCTGCTCCTGATTTGGGAGCAATCAGGGCTTGCGCCCATAATACCGGGGGTTAGTTGACAACATGCCGACCTATGGCACAAACAGGAGCAACACAATGACCGCAGCAGAGATCAAGGCGGACTTTCTGCAATGGAGCGGCGGTTTCGAGCCGGACTCGCCGGAGTAGATATCCGTTTACGTGGACTACGCTCGCCATGCTGAGACGGATGCCGATTACGTGCGCCGCGTGTTGACCGCGTGGCTCGGTGATCAAGCGTCTGGCACGGCATAGCCGCCTTCCGCTGAAAGCAAGCCCAAAGTCTACTCACCGTAGGCTTCCGGGTCGACGATCCGCAATCCTCCCGCGCCTGCCATGGGAAGCCATCGGTTTGTGTACCGCGCAAAAAGCGCGGCCAGCGTAGCTCTGGTTTCCTCGGCCTCGAAATGGCCGATCTCTGATGTGTTTTGTCCAACAAAGGTCTCAATATCCGTGACCACCACTCGACTGGCCTGGTCGCCGTACTTCGCATCTACCGCCTTCTGCCACTTTTCGCGATCCCGCTTTCTCGTCAAGAGCCACAACTCCAGGCCGGTATTGGAAAGAATCTCCCCAATCTTGTTCAGGTGCGCACTGTCGGCGCTTGTCACGGTGGTCACCTCGAACGCTGCGCCGCCAAAGCGAAAGTCGGCGAGTTGGTCAAGGCTCGGCGTGTTCACGTTCTTGGGTTGCACCGCACCTTCGCCAAACCGCAGTTCCAACTTCGCGCCCACGAGATACTCAGCCACGTCTTTGGCTCTCTTCTTCTCCTGAGCCTGATCGAGGATATCGCCTATCACCGCCACGGCGCTTCCCTTACTGTATCGCGCAATCAGCGGCTTGTCTTCATTGATTAGCGAAAGTCTGCAAGCTGCCATTGCCTGGGCACCCTGCAAAAGATCATCATTCCGCTCTATCTCCCCTTCCCTGAAACCCGCCGCAACCAGCCAGGCAAAGAGCGAGTTTGCCCAAGCGTTCAAGTTGCTTGACCGCCGCCCCCTCTCTTGGACCGGCGATTGCACGCTAAACCTCGCAATCGCACGATCTACAAAACCGTTATGCTCGACCAACTGCTGCCCGCTTCCGGCCATATGCTCTTTCAAGTCCAGAGTCGGCGTCTCTCGCAACCGTTCAAGGAGGGCCATCGCTGTTACCAGCCGCCCAGAGACATCGTTGCCGCCCTTCACCATGTTCTCGTTGAGCCATTCTGTGAATGCAGCCTTATGACTTGCGAAACTCATCGCCATCACCTTTCATTCAATCATTTGCCCGGCAGGCAAGAGAGAAGCCTCTGTCAGCGATTAGTTCGGCCGCAAGCGGTGCCAGATAATGCTGGGCAATCCACGCAACGACGGGAACACAAACGGCGTCCCCGAACCCGAAGAGCGCCTGGTTGAGAGGAATGCCGTCGATCTTGTACTCATCCGGCACGCCTTGAAGCCGAGCGCATTCCCGTGCAGTCAAGAGCCGCACTTGGCGCTGGCCCATTCCCGCCTTGAACAATATCTGTCGCCCGCTACCGCCTTTCGGAGTCCGAAGGCATCCGGCGATTCCGTCGGTACGCAGTTCGGCCATCGAGCGACCGTTTCGCACCCGGCGAAAAGCCGTAGCATATGAAACGTGGCGTGCGGCGATTCTTTTCGCAGCAGTCGCCGCATGCCGCTCGCTCAATTGGTTCATGAAGTAGTTAGTTCGATCTGCGTTCCACCACGCGGGGTCGTCGTCGGGTAGGTCTTGGACCACGGTATCAAGAGAAACTGGTTGCGGCGGCGGGCATCGGACCGGGCGAATGTCCCACCGGATGTTCGGATGCTTCCCGATGAACTCCGCCAAGGCTCTAGGTCGAAGTTCCGAGAGGCCTAGACTCCAAGGACACTCTCCGGGAACGCCCAACTTGCCGACTACGAACAAACGCAACCTGCTTTGCGGAACAAATCGAGCCGCATCGAGAAAGATGGCATCGACGGCGTACCCCAATTCGTTCAACGCGAGCAAGGCGGACTCGAAATCCTTGCCTTCGTGCGACATCAAGAAACCCGGGACATTTTCCAGGAGAATTAGCGGCGGTCGCCGCCCGTCCATGTCCCGAAGTAAACGCACAAGCTCCCAAAAGGCGCTGGATTCACCGGCATGAATCCCATTCATCTGCCCCGCGATTGATAAATCGGTGCAGGGAAAGGAAGCTGTCGCCAGATCGCAGTCAGGTATTTCGGCCGCGGAGAGGCCGTGTATGTCTCCGGGTTTGAAATGGTCTTCTCCGAAGTTCTTTTTGTAAATCTCGAATTTATCAATGTCAATATCGTTGGCGAACACGGCTTGGAAGCCGTGCTTTTCTAGCGCAAGGCGCACCAAGCCGATCCCGGCGAAGAACTCCGCAAAACGCAGTGGGGCGTCCGTCGCCCGCCCGCTACGCGAAGCAACGCGAAGAGCATACGTCCATTCATCCCTGCGCTCCAACTCCAGGACGTCCCCTGAATGCACGCCGTGGTGCCGAAAGAAATCCCCGACCCAGGATCGCCCGCGAAATTGCCGGCGCGGCTTGCCCGTTTTGGCATCGCATCCAATATCCGTCTCCACCGTCCGGGCCAATCCTTCCAGATGGATGCGAATCGGCTTGCCCGCCCCGCCCTTGCGCCGGGCTCCTCCGAAGCAGGCCCGAGGGAAGAACGCGCACAATCCCGCCACCGACAGGTTGTTGTTGCGGAGATTGCCGCCCGTGACTTCGATCCGGACTATTCTGTCTTGGGCCTCAGTTATCATCTCGCCAGCATTCTTCCTTTAATGCTTTCCAATACGCCACCGATCATATCAGGCAAGGGGTTTGGGAACAAGTCTTGGATGTGGCCGCTCTGAACTCGCCAAGTGGCTAAGCGGCGGCGGTGGATGCTGCGGACAACTTTGCCGACGTTCCGGCCGAGGCAAGGGCGCTGATTCGCCAGTCGGCGATAATGGCTGCGGCTGCCAAGGACGCCAACCTCAAGAAGCGGACGCTTACGAACCTTTACAACCAGCGCCCGACGTGGCTGAAGCTCGCCCACGCGGAGTTGGACCGGTCGGTCCTCGCGGCCTACGCGGCCCAGGACGCCGCAGGCGGCTGGCGGGAGGATTGGTCGGAGGCGTGGCTGGACACGGGAGCCGGCCAGCCGCTGCTTGCCGACAATCCCCAAGCGGCCCGGCGGGCGGAGATAGATCAGCATGTACTGGCCAATCTCCTGCGCCTCAACCAGGCCCGCTCGGGCGCGTAGGTTTGTTGGTCCATCTATCTTTCAGCCCGGCAGCGGAAGAGTCTCACCTCGGTGGGGTGGAGGGTTACCGTCAGCGCGGCGTCGGGCTGGTAGACCATGTCGTCCTGGTTCATTTGTTGCGGCCGCCAGTAGACGGGGCCGACGCCCTTGGCGGGTGCGGACCACGTGGCGGTGCGGCGGCACGAGACGGCCAGGATGTCGCCGCTGCGGCGCGCCAGGACCGACGGGCATTGGGAGAGGCTGATGTACAGCCCTGCCGCAGCGACGGCGACGGCTGCGCCCGCGGCCACGAGGCGCCAGGGCCGGCGGCGGATCAGGAGTGCGGCGCCCATCGCCACCAGCAGCAGTGCCGCGGCCAGCAGGACGTTCCGCGCGACCCACGTCGGCCAGCGCGGCAGGTCCTCGATGTAGGCGTCGTAGGCCGGCGGATCGATCAGCTTGTCTCGTGCGGCCTCGACGGCGGCGACGTTGTCGGTCTGGGCTGTAACGTCGCGCCGCAGAACGGACGGGGCGGTCGGCGATGCCTGGGCCAGCAGGCGCACCACGTAAGTCTCACGGACCGAGATCATCGGCAGCAGCACGCGAAAGCTGCCCGTCGCGCCTGGGGCCATGGAAGTCTCGTAGAACATGGTCGGCCCGCCGGATGCGCGGCGAATCGCCAGCGCCCGGGCCGCGTGCGGCAACTCGCCGTTGGGGTCGGCGACGGTAAGCTCAGCCGGCACGAATCCCTCGGCCGTCACGGCCGCGGCGGGCAGGGGGGCGAGGCGCACCTCGACCGCGGCGCGAGCGGCCGACGTGAAAGAGATGACCGCCAGTATGGCGGCGACAAGGCACCCGCATTGAACATTGAGCATTGAACATTTGACATTCCTCACAGCGGTCATTGTTTTGCCCTGGCCGCGTCGATCAGGCGGCGTGCCCGGAGTACTTCGCCGACGGACCACGCCTGCGCGATGCATCCTCGCGGGCTGTGAGGGGCGTCGCCGTCGAATATCTCGCTTATGTATCCGACGCCGGCGGCGCGGAGGTGGTCGTTGAAGCCGTCGAGCCACTTGC
>JAPLNP010000666.1 GCA_026401055.1 Planctomycetia bacterium | reverse complement strand
CGGCTGTACGAGATGTTCATGGGCCCGTTGGAGGCGGTCAAGCCGTGGAGCATGGACGGCGTCAGCGGCGTACACGGCTTCCTGAACCGCGTCTGGCGGATGATCGTCGACGACCGGGCGGAGACGGTTGTCTTGAACGAGACCGTTGCCGACGTCGAGCCGACCGCCGAGCAGAACCGGGTGCTGCACAAGACGATCAAGGCGGTGACGGCCGACCTCGACCAGATGGCGTTCAACACGGCAATCTCGCGGATGATGGAGTTCACCAACTTCTTCCTCAAGGAGACCGCGCGGCCCAAGGCAGCCATGGAGAATTTGGTACTGCTGTTGGCGCCGTTCGCGCCGCACGTTGCCGAGGAACTGTGGGAAGCGTTGGGCCACGGCGAGACGCTGGCCTACGAGCCCTGGCCCGAGTTCGACGAAGCGATGCTCAAGCAAGACACGATCGAGGTGCCGGTGCAAATCGGCGGCAAGCTCCGCGCGAAGATCGAGGTGCCCGCCGACAGCGACCCCGCCGCACTGCTGGCCGCCGCGAAGCGTCATCCACGAATCGCCGAGATGATCGAAGGGAAGAAGATCGTGAAGGAGATCGTAATCCCGGGCCGGATGGTGAATCTGGTGGTGAAGTAACCAATGCCGCTTGATGGGGGTATGACATGAATGGCGCCGACTCGGTCGATCGGGCGAGACAATGTCCACTATGCGGCTCCTTGCTCAAGCAAGACCCTAGCCGCGACTTGGACAATGGCGTCTACTGGATAGACTGTGACGTCTGTAAGGAATACGGCATCGCAGAGGAGATGCTGAGATTCAACCCACCCCCCGTCGATGCAAAGCGAGTGCTATCAGCAATTGTGAGGCGACGTTTCGACTTTGCGGGCCAGCGAGAGGTGATTACTCCGGAGAATTACCGAGAACTCGTATCCCAAGCTCCAGATTCGCACGATGTTCCCAGTAAGGTTCGCTACCTTCTGGGTTATATCGCCCACAAATCCAGCTTTCCTGGCGACAAGGTCATCCTCACGAGCCTGACCGATTACCCGATCTGCTTCGCGGCCAACAAGGACGAGTTCGAGTTCTATGTCCGCTATGCGATCGACGCAGGATTCGTCGAAAAGCACGACTTGGGTATGCGCACTCAATGCGAGTATTGCCTCACTTCGAAGGGCTGGGAAGAAACGAGACGTGTTCCCACCCTCGCATCGCCCTATGCCTTTGTGGCGATGTCGTTTTCTTCAGAGGACGACAATCGTGCAGCTTTGCTCACCCAGGCATTCGACGAGGCGATCAAGCCGGCCATCGAAGACGATGCCGGCTACCTTAAGGCCATACGGGTTGACCGAGAAGAGTTCCTTGGCGACATCGTGGATGAGATTATAGCCCGGATCAAGGAGTGCCGTTTCGTCGTCGCTGATGCCACGGAACACAGGAACGGAGTGTACTTCGAGGCTGGCTACGCGATGGGGATGGGGTTGCCGGTAATCTGGACGTGCCACAAAGATGATATGCCAAAAGCTCCTTGTGTCCTATTCGCGTTGCACTGCGGGGAAGGTTAGCCAGGCCCACAGGGGCCACACATGGTCGGTCAGGCCGGCGGCCATGGCGGGAGTCTGCGGTAGCCAGTGGCCGTTGGGGCCTCGTTGACGCAGCGTCCGCACCGGCCAGCAGAAGTTGTAGGTGTACATCGTGAAGTAGGTGACCGCGTCATGGATGTCCCAATCCTTCGAGAAGCAGTAGGTCTTGCGGACCTTCCGCCCATTGCGG
>JAPLNP010000267.1 GCA_026401055.1 Planctomycetia bacterium | reverse complement strand
CGAGCGGGGCGGTTGGCGGCGAGCCAAACGGTCTCGACTCTGCCGCCCGGGTTTGCCGGCAGCAATTTCTGCTCCGAGATATTGGTTTCAGCCGATGGGCAATTTGTCTATGCGGGCAACCGGCTGCACGACAGCATCGGGATCTTTTCCGTTGGCCCAAATGGCGACCTCACGTTCATGGGGGAAGAATGGACGCGAGGGAACTATCCGCGCAGCTTCAACTTCGACCCCACCGGCCAGTTCCTCTATTGCTGCAATCAGCGCGGCGACAACGTCGCCGTCTTCCAGGTGAATCGCAAGACCGGCGGCCTCACATTCACCGGCCACTACACCTCGGTTGGCAATCCTTCGATCATCGTCTTCCTCGATCTCGCCAAGGTGGGTTGAAGTCACGTGATTCGAGAGTCCAAGTGGGTGTTTGTCCCACAACAGGAAAAGCCCTTCGACGTACTCGTCGAAGGGCTCGTCTCAAGAGAAAGTGGAGGCGGGAAGAATTGGACTTCCCATTGGCTCTTACGCCGCGCCGGCGCCAGCGATGAGTTCGGCGACGCGGACGCAGAAATTGTCGTTCAGGACGAGGACCTCGCCCCGGGCGATGAGCCGGCCGTTGACGTAGATGTCGACCGGATCGCCGGCCAATTTGTCCAAGGGGACGACCGAGCCGCGGTGGAGCTTGAGGACCTCCTCAAGGTACATGTGCGTGCGTCCCAACTCGATCCGGAGGTCCAAATCGACGTCGCGCAACAGCTCGAGCGTCGCCGTTTCGGTCGAGGGGGCCGCCCCGCTGAACTGATCGAGCCGGAACGGGGCCACGCCCGGCGGCATGGCGTCGTCAGTTCCTCCGGCGATCGAGTCGAGCGCCTCTTGGGCCTGGTCGAGCAGGTAGTCGATGTCGCCCTGGGCCATCGCGCTAGGGGCTGAAGCAGCGCCCGCGACGGAGGATCTGGGCACGCCCTGGGCCCCGCCGGGCTGGGCCGGCCGGGGCGAGGCTTCCGCCGGCGCGGACTTGCCCGCTCCGGAAAGCAGCCTCTCGATGTCGTCCTGGCCCAGGAGCTTGTCGGAGTCGCCCGGTACGTCCGCTGCCGGCTTGGCCGGCTGAGCTGGCTTGGCCGTCTGAGCCGGCTGGGACGACTGGGCGAGCAACCGCTCGATTTCGTCCTGGTTGACGGGTCCGTCGTCGACTGCCATGGCAATCCGTTCCGATGGTCACTACTGTTCGATGAACGAGAAGTCGCTGACGACAACCCCCTGCACTAGGGGTTTGCCAAGAGTGCGGTTGATTTTCTCCAAAATCCGCCTTTTGATCAACCCCAACCCGGGATCCGTGAGGTCGGCGATCTCCGCGCTGCGGACGATCACGGTGACCTGTTCGCGGAGTCGAGCGTGGTTGCCCTCCTTGAGCGTCACGAATTCCTCGTTGGCCTCTTGGGTAATCGTGCCATAGAGGTGGAAGTCGATCCGCAAGGTGGAATTGGAGGCCGGCTGGTAGGCCATGACGGTGAACTCGCCCAGGTCAACCTCGATTGGCTTGCTCTCGGTCTCTTCCGCGGATTCCTCGGTCGCCGCCAATGTGGCTTCGGCGGAAGCCTTGGCTTCGGCTTCCGAGACGTTCGGCAGCCACAGGTAGGCGATCCCACATTCGACCAGGACGACGGCCAGCACCAGCAGCACTATCTTGATTCTGGCCAACAGGGATCGGCCGCCCGGGGACGATTCCGTGGTGACCTCGGGCGCCTGGTCGGGGGGTGGGGTGGGTTGTTTCGGCATCGTCGTCTACTCGCTCCGTGGCGCGTTGGGCGGCTTTCTCTTCATAAGGTTAGCACGTCGCACGCGGCCAAGACCGGTCCGTTTCTCCAGAGATGAGTGAAGGCAAAGCCCTCACCCTAACCCTCCCTCAGAGGGAGATCCGACTTCTCTGGCCGTCTTGTGCAGACGGTATTGGGTCGACGCGGCCTCCTTGGTGAACCCCACCTTCTTGGGGGAAATAAACGTACGGTGCCTCTGCTCGATCGAATCGGCGTCGAGGACGAACACTTCGCCTCCAAGTCCGGTCAGCTTGATCATAGTGACTTCTCGTGCTCGGGGCCCGATTACCGGCGCAGCGCCAGCAACTCGTCGAGCATTTCTTGCGAGGTGGTAATCACGCGGGTGTTGCCACGGTACATGGTCGAGGCCAGGATCAGGTCGATCAAGTTCTTTCCGATGTCCGTGTTGGACAGTTCGGTCGCCCCAGCGATGATACTGCCGATGCCCTGCTCGCCGGGATTTCCCTCGACGGGCAGTCCGGAGTTCACGCCGGTCGAATACAGGTTTTCGCCCCGCTGTTCCAAGCCGGCCGGGTTCCCGAAGCGCGCCAGGCGGATCTGGCCCAGGTCGCGGGTAATGCCATTGCTGAAAACGCCGCGGATGGTTCCGTCCTCGCCGACGATGAAGCTGGTCAGGGTGCCTGGGCCGGAACCGTCCTGCCGCGTGACGGCCAGGGTGGCTTCGTCGGCGGCCAGGCCGGAGATTTCCGAGAAGTCCAGCTCAAATTCCAGGGGCGAAGTGGACGGCACGTCGCGGCGGTAGATCGAGACCGTCTCTTCGGTCGCGCTCGTGAAGTTGCCCTCGCCGTCGAACATGATCAAACCGGTGCCGCAGGCGATCTTGCTGTCGACGCCGTTTTGGTTGTCCGGGCAATCGGCGTACCAGCGGTAGGTGGTGTTGGTGTTGTCGCGGGCTTCCATGGCGACGGTCAGCCGCACTTGGACGGACATGCCCAGCGAATCATAGGCGATCAGATCGCTCACCGCGCTCTGTCCGGCCGCGACTTGCGTCGTGGAGAAGGGCATGTTGACGCTTTCGCCGCCGACAATGCCGGGCTCGATGATCTTCATGCTCGAAAGGCTGATCTCGAGCCCGTTGTCCGCGCCGTTGTTGCCGACGAAGATGATCTGACCGGTCGTCGGGTCCACCCGGCCGCCCGGAATGTCTCCCGTCGGACCGTCGACGGGGATGGGGTTCTCCAGATCGGGGCCGGGCGACTCCCGGATGCCCATGGCATCTTGCATGAAGTCGACCAACTCTTGAACGGTCGTTTCGTCGGTGATCTCGAACTCCTTCATCGCGAGCGTCCGGTCGCCCTTCTTCGGGGCGAACTGGAGGGTGCCCTCCTTGAACAGGGTCTGGTAGTTCGAGCCGTCACGGCTGACGACGTCGGTGACCAGCGTATTGCCGAAGATCTTCGGGCCGTTGAAGTCGAGGGTTTTGAGGTCCTCGATGTCCGCGTCCTGAACGTTGTCCGTGAAGCAAATGTCCGCGGTCGTCACGTCGTTGGGGACGGTCGCCAACAGATAGTATTCCGTGGGGTTGTCCACCGTGTTGCGGTAGATTCTGCGCGAGATCCATTGATCGCCCGACCCCTGCACGGGCAGGTCGCGCAACTGGATTCGACCGTCCTGAATCAGTTTGGTGATTGCGGGCGACGGCCGGCTTTCCACGCCCGAACTGTTGACGAAGGTCACGTAGTAGGTGTAGTTGCCGTTGAGCGTGTCGGTGTTCAGGGTGCCGTTGAGGATCAGGTTGGCGTCGCTGGTGCCGTCGACGAAGTGTACGGGGGGCAGCGGGGGGTCGCCGGGGGCGGGGGGTTCGGGGATGGCGGCCTCGCCGACGAAGTAGAACGGTCCGGTGGTGTCACCCAGCTCGCTGCGATAGATCCGCCATGTCTTGTAGTAGCCGGAGGCGTCGGCCGGGAGTCCGGACAGGTCGATGGCGGTGTCGCCGGCGGCGACCGTGGCCGAGAACGTCTGCGAGGCGATGCCTTCCGTGCCGAGGTAGGGCGGCGTGCTGCCGTCGCCGTAGACGACTTTGTAGTAATAGGTCCCCGGGGCCATCGCGCCGCCGTCGGCGGTGACGCGCGAGGTCGTGTCGCCCGGTTCCTCCGAGGCGGCCGGAGCGGCTCCGGGCGCGGGCGGCTGACTGTACGAGGCGTCGCCGAGGACTCCGGTCTTGATGATCGAGGCGGTGTCGGCCACCTCGCCCGAGGGCGTGAGCGTTCCCTCCAGGTACACGTTTTGCGTCGCTTCGGCCACCTGGGAGCCTCCCAGCCGGATCTCCAGGGGCACGAGTTGCGTAGTCTGGATCTGGAACTGGTCGTCGACGCCGTAGCCCATCACGCGATTGCCTGTGATCGTCGTCACCTCGTTGTCGCCGTTGAGTCGGAAGACGCCGTTTCGCGTGTAGAGCTGCTCGCCGGAGTTCCCCTGCACGATGAAGAAACCGTCGCCCTGGATCGCCATGTCCATTGGGTTGGAGCTGACTTCGACGGTGCCCTGGCCGAAGTCGGGCGTGATGTCGGCGACCATCGTTCCGAGGCCGGTCTGGTTCGGATTGGTGCCGCCGCTCGCGTCGGTCGGCTTCGAGCCGAGGCTCTGCGTCTGCAAGAACTGCGTGGCGAAGGACGCCTCGGAGGCCTTGAACCCGACCGTGTTCGAGTTGGCCAGGTTGTTGCCCACGACGTCGATCGTCGTTTCGGCCGCCGTCAAGCCCGTTAGCGCCGTGCTCAGCGCGGATGCAAGACCCATGGTTCGTTCCCCCTTCTCCGTGTATGAAGTTGGTTGTCGGTTGTTGGTTGTCAGTTGTCGGTGATCGGTTGCACCACCTGCCGCACGCAGTGCGAGAGCGTTTCCGGTTTCCCCCTGTCCCCTGTCCCCTGTCCCCTGACCCCTGTCCCCTGACCCCTACTCCACGATGTGCGTTACGTTGTCCAAGTCGATCAGGTGGTCGCCCACCTTGAGTTTCACGGCGCCGTCCTCGAACGCCACCTGCTCAACCGCGCCGGTGACGACCTCGGAGGCGTCGGTCACGCCGATGATCGTCCGACCCACCAGGCCGGCGGCGGCCGAGACCCGTTGGGCCGCGAGCGCGGTGTCCTCGGTGTCGGGCAGGATCTGCGAGATGTTCGTCAGGCTGACGGCGTGTTCGACCTGCTGCTCGGGCACGATCGTGTCGGTGTCTTCGTCGTAGTGTTCCGCGATCCGCTGGACGACGTGGAGCTTGGCCTCGCCGTCCGCGATCGACACGCGATCGACCGTGCCGACGAACGTCTGCGCGTCGTCGCCCAGGGCCATGATCGTCTGTCCGATCATGCCGCTGGCCGTGGCCACGTTCTGGCCCAAGAGCACGGCGTCGAGCGTTCCGCTCAGCCGATCGTTGGACCCGATTTCGCGGATCTGGCTGATCTGCTGGAGCATCTGCGTATTGTCCATCGGCTCCAGCGGATCCTGGTTTTGCATCTCGGCAATCATCAGGGAGATGAATTCGTCCATGTCGATCTTATTGAGCGCGTCCGACGTGCTCGACGTCTGCGTGTTCGTCGTCGCCCCCGTCGCGGGAATAGCCGTCATGGTTTGGTTCGTCCTATCGGTTGTCGGTTTTTGGTTGCCGGTTGTCGGTGGTCAGTGAACGTCGAATCGGTCTTCCGTGTTCCGCTTTCGGCTTTATCCCATCACACCGTCACGTCCAGTTGCAGTCCGGCGCCCAGTTGGGACACCCGGGCCGATCGCGTGGGCCGGGGAATCTCGGGCTCGGCGCCGGCGCCGCGCGGCGCGTGGCGGTCCGATCCGTCCCGCGACGCCGCGTGATCCTCGCTGCCCATCGGCGAGCCGCCGAAGCCGTTCTGGTAACTCACCTCGAATCGCTCGATCTTGATGTCCTGCTGGGCCAGGCGGTCGCGCAGGGCGGGCAGGTGGTCCAAGAGCACGCTTCGGGCCTCGGGCGTGTCGGTCTCCAGCCGAGCGCTGAGCGCGCCGTCGCGGACGCTCACCTCCAGACGTAGCGAGCCCAACTCCGGCGGATGCAGCCGCATCCGCACCGTGCCGTCGCCCTGGCTTGCCGCGCGAAATGCCCCCGCAACCCGTTCGATGAACTGCACGCGATCCGCCGCGTCCGCGCCGTCGCCGGTCGCCGCCGGCGCCGTGCCGGAGGGCAACGGCTCGCCGGACGCCGGCCGAGTTGATCCGGTCGGATCGTGGTGGCCCGCGGGCAGAACGGGTTTGGCGACCGGCTCCCCCGCGTCCGTCTCGGTCGTTTTCACCACCGCCTTCTCTTCGGTATCGCTGGCGGCCTGGCCCGTGTCGCCCTTCGGCGCGCCGGCCGGGACCACTTGCGAGGGAACCGTCTCGTCCGCCCCGTCACCGTCGGCCACGTGTCGAGCGTCCTTCTTGTGCTTTTCGGCGACGGGCGCGGCGGCCGGCTGACTCATCGCTCCCTCGCTGGTGGGCGCGGCCGCCTGTTGCGGGTCCGCCGTCGAGGCCACGTTCGTGTTGGACGCGGGGGACTGTTCGATCGCCTTGCCGAGCGGCGGCTCGGGCTCCGACGTCTGGATAATCGCATCCGCTTCGCCCGAGGGGACCGGCAATTCGGCAGCGCTCCCGTCGGGCACGGCCGGCGGCGCGATGTCCGGGGTCGCTTCGGCGACGTCCTTCGCCATGCTCCCGTCAAAGTTCTCTTCGCCGACGGCGGGTTCCGTCGCGACGGCAATTCCGAGGGGGGCTTCCTCTACGGCGGGCTGCGCGATCGCTTCGATCGCGACGGCCGCCTCGAGCCGGGCCGTTTCGTCGCCGGCCTCCTGATCCTTATCCCGCACGTCCTGTTCGCCCGCCGCGCCGTCGCTCGGTTCGTCCGATGTCTTCGATGCCTCCTCGGGCCGATCCTCCGCGGCCGCGGCCGCGGAGGGGGCGCAAGACTCGGGCTCGTCGTCGCCGGGGGTCGCCTTCGCGTCACGCCGCGGCTCGGGCGGTCTTTCGGCGGCGCGATCCGTCGAGTCGGCCCGCGACGAGTCACCCTCGGCGGCCTTGGTCCGGGCGCGTCGGAGATGCTCGTCGAACGCCTCGGTTGGCGGCGCGGTTCGATCGGCCCCCTCCCGCGCGGAGCGTCCCGGCTCGACTCGCGTCGCGCCGACCAGGTTGTCAATTTGGAGTCGTGACATGATTGTGGGTCCCCGCGGTGGCGCGAGGCCATGCGTTGGTCATTGAGTCGTCAAGGGCTTTTGGAGATGCTTCTCGGTTTCGTCGGCCACCATGGCCAGCGGGTAGCCCTCGCGGATCCGGCGAAGGATCTCGCCCAGCTTCTCGTTTTCTTCGGGCGTGCGGAACTCGGCGCTGATTTTCTTTCGTTTCGCGGCCGCCATGCCGGCCATGAGGCGCACCACGGCGTCGATTTCCTTCTTCTCATACATTTGCAGGAGTTGTTCCTTGGCCTGCTTCGGCTTCATGTTCTCGATCATCGCGATGTTCTGGTCGATGCCCGACTGCTGCTCGCCGCCCTTGAGTTTCGTCAATTGCGCGTCGAAGGCCGCCCGGGTTTGCTTGAAGCTCGCGAGTTCCTCCGCGTGCTTGCGCTGGTCGACACGCAGTTGTTCGATACCCTGGGCGAGGGCCTGCTCGCGGAGTTCCAGGTTGCGGTCTTTCTTCGCCCGGGCTTCGACGACCTGCTCCGGCGACGGCTGTTCGGTCGAAACGCCTTTCCTTTCCCGTTCGGCCTGGTCGCGCATCTCAACCAGGTCATAACCCTGGGCAATGGCGACCATCTGTTGGACCTTCTCGCCGTTGATTTGCCACTTGGACCAGACGTAGGCGAACATGACCGCCTCGGCGATCAGGGTGCCCAGCGCTAGGGCCACGAGCAGCGTGCCAACGGCGCCGACGAGGCGTCTAATCATGGCATCTCCTCCCGGCCGACGCGCTGGGTGGCCACTTCATCGAGTCGTTTCGTTTCCCGCCGGCCTTCTTCCTCGCGATGGCGCTGGGCCTGCTTTTCTCGCAGGTTTTCGAGGATGCGGACCTCGCGGTTCGCGCGGACCAGCGTTTCGCGGCGGCGGCCGATCTCGGCGGCCACGGCTTCGCGCTGCCGGCGCAACTGCTGCTGGTGCGTCTTGAGGAGCAATTCGTAGCGCTGGGTCTGGATCAGGCGGTCAATGTCGACCGTTCCCGGGCCCGCCGCCTCGCGGCTGATCGCGAGCAGCCCGATCCGCTCTCGCTCCAGATCCTCGTCTTGTTGGCGCAGGATGTCATCCGCGTGGTACGCTTGGGCCAGTTCGGCCCGGCGCTGGTCGCGCTCGCTTTCGCGCAGCCGCAGCAACGTCGCTAATCGGAACGTGAACCTGGCCATCGTGGATTTCCAAAACTCCCTTTTCTACGTCCCCGTCGCGGCCGTCGGCGCCGGCGGCTGGCCCTTGGTCCGCGAGGCCGCCTGGGCGGCCAGTTGCCGCAGGTGCAGGAGGCCCTCGATCGCCTGTTGGCGCGTGACGGGCTCCGCCACTCGCTGGGTCAAGTAGTCCTCGATCGGTTGGCGCAACTCGATCGCCAGATCGACCGCCGTGTTGCTCCCGCGACGATAGGCCCCGATTGAAATCAGGTCCTCCTGGTCCCGGTACGCCGCGAGCATCTGGCGCAGAACCACCGCCGCCCGCATGTGGTCTTCGTCGGCAACGACCGGCATCAGACGGCTGAGGCTGTCGAGCACGTCGACGGCCGGGTAGTGGGATTTCGTGGCGAGCTTGCGCGAGAGCCAGATGTGGCCGTCCAACAGGCCCCGCACGGCGTCGCTGATCGGTTCGTTCGGATCGTCGCCCTCGACCAGCACCGTGTAAAAGGCGGTGATACTTCCCGTCTCGGCGCGGCCGGCACGTTCGACCAGCTTGGGCAGCAGGGCGAACACCGAGGGCGGATAGCCGCGCGTCGTGGGCGGCTCGCCGGCGGCCAGGCCGATTTCGCGCTGGGCCAAGGCGTAGCGCGTCAACGAGTCCATCAACAAGAGCACGTCCTTGCCCTGATCGCGGAAATACTCGGCGATTGCCGTGGCCGTCGCGGCGGCGTTCACCCGAACCATCGCCGGCTCGTTGCTGGTGGCCACGACGACGACGCTCTTGGCCAGTCCTTCCGGCCCGAGGTCGTTATGCAAAAAATCGTTCACCTCGCGTCCGCGTTCGCCGATCAGGGCGATGACGATGACGTCGGCGTCGGTGTAGCGGGCCATCATCCCGAGCGTGACGCTTTTGCCGACGCCCGAGCCGGAGAAGATGCCCATGCGTTGCCCCCGCCCGCACGCCAGCAGCCCGTCGATCGCCCGGATGCCCGTGCCCAGCGGCGTGTCGATCGTCGGGCGGCGGCAGGGGTGCGGCGGAGTGCGGTCGAATCGCGTTCGGTGTTCCAACGCGGGCTGGGGCTTCTGGTCCACGGCGTTGCCCTCGGAGTCGACCACGCGGCCGAGCAGGGCGTCGCCCACGCGCAGCCACCGCGACGTCCGCGCCAGCCGCACGCGGTTTCCCCGCCGCACGCCTTCGAGGCTGCTGAAGGGGTAGAGCAGCGTCAGGTCGTCGCGGAATCCGATCACCTGCGCCCGGAGCGCCGGCCCGTGCTCCCGCTGGATGTCGACCAGCGCGCCGACCGGCGCGGGAAACCCGGCCACCGAGGCCGTCATCCCCACCGTCCGCGCCACGCTGCCCGACAGCGCCGTGGGCATGATGGAATCGAGTTGTTCAACGACGTCGAGCATGGTTCTATGTCAACTCTTCCTCGATCCGCGCCAACTGCGCCTCGAACTGCTGGTCGATGACGCCGAATCGGGTTTCGACGCGACAGCCGCCGCGGGTGATCGCCGGATCGGCGAGTACCTCGGGCGCGGCCAGGCCCGATAGCTCTTTAATCAATAACCCCACCCGCGGGCCGAGCGTCTCGTGGTCGGCCGGGTTCAGGTGCAATCGCAGGTGGTCCTCGCCCGCGGCCAGTTCGAGGGCCTCGCGCACCAGCGTGAGCGTGATTTCGGGCGAGCGGGGCAGCTCGCGGCGGATCAGCCGCTGGGCGATCGCCGCCGCCACGCGCACCGCACACTTTTCCCAATGGCTCAACCACGCCTGCTTCGCGTGGTGGATGTCCTCGATCGCCCGGTGCAGGGCCGGCAAGAGCGTGTCCATCCGGCCGGACAACTCGCGCAAAATGATCTCCGCCGCCGCGCGACGGCCGTCGATCTCGGCCTGCTTGCGAATCTGTCCGGCCTCGCGGCGCGCGGCGTCGAGGATCGCCTCCGCCTCGACGCGGAACGTATCCAGCCGCCTGTTTGCTTCGTCGGCGATATCGCTGAAGTTGAACGCCACCGGGTGGATGCCGACATTGCGGTCCGTGGCTCGGATTACGGTGGGCATGGGTCTGTTGTGCCGGGGTCTCGTGCTATACCATCATCCCGATCGAATCGCCTCGCGGCGCCAGTTCGATGTCGCCCGTTGTGGCCAACTCCCTCGCCACCTCGGCCAGTTGCCGCCGCGCCGCCTCGACGTCGCTGAGTCGGGTGGGAACGAGGTTTTCCAGCCCTTGGCGAACGGATCGGGCCTCGTGCCGCGGAAGCGGCCGGAGCATCCGCTCGATCACCGCCGCCGGGGCCCCGACCAACGCCAACGCCAACAACTCCGGCTCCGACGCGTCGATCACCGTCGTGAGCGCCGGGTCGCTCAACTCGATTAGATCGTCGAACGTCAGGGGGTCGCCGGACGCAAGGGCGGACGCAAGGGGGACAGTCCCATTTTCGCCGCGAAAACGCGAATCGGCGGCGCCGGATCCGTCGCGCGGCGAAAATCGGGACAGTCCCCTGCCATAGGGTGCCTCGGATGCAAACTGCTCGGCGAGCCTCTCGTCGTGCGCCGCGAGGTTGTCGAGAATCCGCCGGCCGACGGACTTCTCGGAGGCCCTCAGAATCCCGCTCACCGCCGACGCGCCCGCCACGCGGCGGCGCTGCATCGGCACGCGTTGGGCGAGCCGCGATTGCAGGGCGCGCTCGACCTCGCGGAGCACCTCGGGGTCGGTCTCCTGGAGGTCGACCAGACGGCGGACCACCTCGACCTGCATGGCCGGCGCGAGCAAGACCAGCACCCGACCGGCCTGCTCTTCGGCAAGATGGGACAATACCAGGGCGATCGTTTGCGGCCGTTCGCCCACCAACAGCCGGGCGATCTGGTCGCACTGGGCCTGGCGGAGAAACCGGAACGGCCGCGCGGGCTCGCCGCCGCCGGGGGCGCCCGGCGCTTCGGCCTCGCGGTACGACCCATCGGCCAATCGCCGGGCGAGGTGCCCGTCCAACTCGATGCCCGAGGGTTGCCGCGGAACCATCGGTCCCACGCGGAGGAACTCGTCGACGATGTGTCGCTGTTCTTCCGGATCGACCGGTCCGAGTTCGAGGATGGTCTGGCGGACGCGTTGCGCCTGGTCGGGGCCCATGCGGTCGAGGACCTCGTCGGCCGCCGCGCGATCGAGCGCGGCGACGAGGATGGCTGCTTTGCGGAAACCGGTTTGTTGCGGTTGGATCATCATTTCACGTTCGGGCTACCGATCCACGTGCGGAGGATGTTGGCGGCGGCTTCAGCGTCTTCGCGAACCAGTTCGGACAGCTCGTCGCCCAGCGACTCGCGGTTGCCGGAGAAGCGGGAGAGCCGGCGCGCGGGGCCGGCCTTCTCTTCTGCTTCTTCCACCTCGGACTCGCCGGCGCCGCCGGCGCCGACAGTGGCGGACTTGACTCGGGCGGCGCGGACGTCGACCGGCGCGGCCCGAACCATCGAGCGGAGCACGACGAGGCTCGCCGCGGCCAGGCCGAGCATGCCCAGCGTGCTCCAGTATCGGCTCAGCCAGACCAGCACCGTTTCGGTCATCGTCGGCCCGGGAATCTCAGGCTGGGTCAAGTCGGCGAACGGCAGAACCTGGACCAGGTCCGTCGGAGCGGCCACGCCCTCGGCCGGAGGAAGCACCTTGGCCACGAGCTTCTGGATGCCGTCGATCACCTTCGTTTGCACCGCAAGAAGTTCGGTCGCCGTGGGCTTCTTCTGCTCCTCGCCCGGCGGGGCGGCGTTCTCTTCGAGCCAGACCTTCTGGAAGTAGCTGCCGGGCACGCCGATGGCCACGGTGACCCGGGTGGGCGCCATTGGCACGGCCTCCTTCTCCTCTTCCGTGCCGCCGACGACAACGTCTTCGACCGATTCCGACTGGCTCTCGGTATCCGCGGTGCCGCGGCCGGTGGTGGCGGGCAGCGCGTTGGGCTGATTGGCCTTGAAACCCGGCTGGCCCGCTGGCCCGGCGCCCTCGCGCATTCGCTCGCTCGACTTCTCCATGGTCTTTCGGGCAGTCCCCTTGGGACTGGGTGTTATGGTTCGAGTGACTTGCCGCTTGACCAAGGCCAATTCGACGTTCGGCTCGACGGTTACGCCCGGCACGTGCCCCAGGATGCCCAAAATCTTCTGCTTGTAGTCGCGTTCGGCCTCGCGTTTACGGGCGGCATACAACCCGCCCATGCCGCCGTCGCCGCCGTCGAGGCTGCCGTGGAAGCTGCGGCCGTTTTTGATGTCGGTGACGGTGACGTCTTCCGGCCTCATTCCGGAGATGGCGCCGGCGACGAGATTGCGGATGGCGGCGGCTTGCTCGCCGGTCAACTCCCGGCCCGGCGTGGGAACCACACTGACCGACGCGGTGTTGAGCGTCTTGCCGTGGAAGCCGCGTTCGGTCTTGCACTGGTACATCACGGAGGCCCGTTGGATGTCCTTCATCTCGCCGACGATGATCGAGAGTTCGCGTCCGCGAGCGTGGTTGTAGCGTGCCTCGCGCTGGTCGGCGCTGGAGAAGACGCTTTCGTTCTTCAGCGCGTCCTCCATGGCTTGGCCCCATTGCGGCGGCAGGGCGTCGGCGTCGGCCAGCGCGGCCATGTATTTCGCTTTCTGGCCGGCGGGGATGCGGAGGCGATTCCCTTCGATCTTGTAGCTCAGCCCGGCCGTGCCCAAGGCGGCCTCCATGTTCTGGAACTGGGCGGGTGAAAAGGGCTCGCCGCCCAACAGATACTCATCCGACCCGGACCCATGGTACGTGAACAGGTACGTCAGGCTGATCACGACCACCGCCAGCAGCAGCCCGGAGGCGATTCGGACCCCGGGCGTCATCGAGTGGAACAGATCGCGGATCTGAGCGTATGCCTGGTTGAGGAAGCTCATTCATCACACCTGAATGTTCTGTATCGTGTTGTACGCCTCGACCATCTTGTTGCGGATCTGCATCATCATGCGGAAGGCGATGTCGGCTTTCTGGACGGCGGTGAGGACTTCGGCCGGGTTGACGTCGCCGCCGGTGGCCAACTGTTCGACGGCCCGATCGGCGTCCTGCTGCATCGCGTTGACCTCGCGGATCGAGTCCAGCAGGAAATCCTTGAACGACGCCGCGTCCCCCGCCGGCTCCGCCTTGCCCGGCGTTATCGAGGGCAAACTCGTCGAGAGATGAATGCCGTTGATCGTGTTCATCGGGTCAATCCTGGTCAGTTGTCAGTGGAGGGCCACGCTCCGTCGTGGCCGCTGGATCGGTATTCGGCCACGACGGAGCGTGGCCCTCCATCTACCGACCACTTGCCACTTACCACTTCACGCCAGTATCCTCAACGTCTGAGCTATCATGTCCTTCGAGATTTCCATCGTGCCAAGGTTGGCTTCGTACGCCCGGGCGGCTTCCAGGGCGTCGGTGAACTCGACCATCATGTTGACGCCGGGGTAGGCGACCCAGCCTTTGCGGGCGCCTTCCTTGACGGCGTCGGGATGGCCGGGCTCGAACTTCCATCGCGGCTCGACCGTCTCGTCCGTCTTCACCTCCGCCACGCGGACACCGGCCGCCCCGTTGGCGCCGATGCTGTCGTCCGTTTCGAACACCGGGTACTTGGGCTGATACGGCTTCGCCTCGCCTGCCTCGTTCTGGGTGGTCGAGATATTGGCCAGGTTACTCGAGATCGTATTCATCCGGATCCGTTGTGCGACCAGTCCGCTCGTGCTGATGTCCAAGGCCGAGAGCATGGCTTATCTCCTAAACCCGTTCGCTGATCACGGCCTGGAGCAATCGGAATTGGCTGCTCATGATTGACAGGGCCATGTTGTGCTGGAGCTGGTTCTTGACCATCTCGGTCACCTGGAATTCCATGCCGACCTTGCTCTGGTCGTGGTGCAGGATGCTCTTCGGATTCTGGGAAACTTCGGCCAAGTTCGTGCCGGACGCGTAGTCCGGGTCGCCCGACGACCGGACCTCGCCGCGCCGGGCGTCGAGGGCCTGTTTCAGGCGAGTCTCGAAATCCTCGACCGAGAGGTCCCGCGCTTGGTAGCCTGGCGTGTCGACGTTGGCAATGTTGCCGGCCAGCACGTTGTGCCGCGCTTCGGTGAAATTGACCACCTGCTCCATCGCCGGAATCGTCGTCGATTGGAACAACACGTCGAACATGCCGGTACCTTGCGTGTTAAACTAACGCCCCACAAAGGGGACAGTCCCCGGCTTGCGAAGACGCCGAACCTCGAACCATCGCCCCAGCAACCGCCGTGCCACCGCCAGCCGCCGGAGCGAAGCCCTGGCGAGTCCGTGGACGGTGGCAATTATCCTAAACCATTGTTCTCTTTGGAGTTGACTCGCTCGTCTCACGACGCGCCCAACCAACTCGTTTGTACGCCCTTTCCACGTCGCGTGCCCGGATCGGCCGTTCCTGCGCCCGCGAACCGGCCGAAACTGCCGATCGACCAGCGCCGAAGCGGAAGGCACACCGCGGCAACCAACCCCGCCGACCCAGTCGGCGGGCGTTTGGCGTCGATTACTGACAACTGACAACCGACAACTGACAACTGACAACCGACAACCACTCTCAGCCCGCCTTCAAAAACGTTCTCGTTCGCGGCGCGTAGCCGTATTGTTTCAGCTTGGCCGAGAGCGTGCGGACGCCGATGCCCAGGGCTTCGGCCGTCTTCGCCCGATGGCCGCCAAAATGATCCAACGTGGCCTCGATCAGGTTCCGCTCCGTCTCCTGCAAACTCAGTCCGACGGGCATCGGCGTCTCGGGCGAGTCCGACTCCCGCCGTCGCGGCCCGGCCTGGAGCCAACGGCGCAGTTGGTCCGCGTCGACGGCCGTGTCGGTGCCCAGAACACTTGCGCGGGTAATCAGGTTTTCCAGTTCGCGGACGTTGCCGGGCCAGGGGTGTTCGGCCAACAGTTCCAGGGCGTCGCCACGGAGCGTGCAGGGCTCGCGACCCAGCCGAATCGCCGAGCGGTCCAGGAAATAGGCGACCAACTCGGGGATGTCCTCGATGCGATCCCGCAGCGGCGGCACGTGCAGCGGCACGACGGCGAGCCGGTAGTACAGGTCTTGGCGGAACCGCTGGGCGGCCGCCTCTTCCTGAAGGTCGCGGTTGGTCGTGGCGATCACGCGGACGTCCACCTCGATTGTTTCGCTGGAACCGACGCGCTCGAATTCCCGCTCCTGGAGCACTCGCAACAGCTTGCCCTGCAAGTTCAGGTCGATTTCGGTCACCTCGTCCAACAGGATCGTCCCGCCGGCCGCCAACTCGAAGCGGCCCACGCGGTCCGCGTCGGCCCCGGTGAACGCGCCGCGGCGATGGCCGAACAGCTCGCTCTCCATGAGCTGCGCCGAAAGCACCGGGCAATTGAGGCTGACCAGGGGACCGTTGCGCCGATCGCTTTGGGCATGGATCGCCCGGGCGACCAGCTCCTTGCCCGTCCCGCTCTCGCCGGTAATCAACACCGTCTCGGGCGTGGGGGCGACCTGGGCGATTCGCTGCCAGAGCAATTGCATCGGCCGACTCGAGCCGATCATGGGCGACGGCTCGAAGCGGCCCTCGCCGGCCTTGGCGGCCTGGCGCTGCCCGTCGAGGAGCCGGCCGTGGCGGATTGCATGGGCAACGAGTTGCTCCAGTTGGTCGACGCTGAACGGTTTTTCGATGTAGTCGAACGCCCCGTGGCGCATCGCCTCGACGGCGGAGCTGACCGACGCGTAGGCGGTCACCATGACGACCTGCGCGCCGTACTTTCGGCGTTCGAGTTGGACGATGAACTCGACGCCGTTCATGCCGGGCATCATCAGGTCGGTGACGATGCAGTCGAATCGCTCGTCTTCGATCAGCCCGAGCGCCTCGATCGCGCTGGAACAGCACTGGACCCGGTGGCCCGACTGGCGGAGCACGTCGGCCATCGATTCGCGCGCCGGCTGGTGATCGTCGACGACCAGCACGCAACCGGGGTCTTCGCTCGGGGGCGTCGTGCCTTTGGCGCGGTTGCCGGTGATCATGCGGCGGCCTCCATGGCGTGGGGGGACTGGGGGATGCACAGCGTGAAGGCGGCGCCGCCCTCGGGGCAATTCATCGCGGTGACGCATCCGCCGTGAGCCTCGACGATGCGGTAAACGATGGCCAAGCCGAGCCCCGTCCCACGGCACTTCGTCGTGAAGAACGGCTCGAACGCCCGTTGCCGCGCTTCGTCGGAGAGGCCGGGGCCCGTGTCGGCCACCTCCAACTCGACGCCGCGTCCGGTGACGGTCGAGGTGACGGTGATGGTTCCGCCGTCGGGCATGGCGTCCAGGGCGTTGAGCATCAGGTTCAACAACGCCCGGCGGAGCATGTCGCGATCGGCCTGGATCGTTTGTCGTTCGGGCACGTCGACGACCGCGCGGATCGACTGCGCCGCCAACTGCGGCGCCAGCGAGTCCAGGTTGTCCTCGATCAGCTTGCCCAGCGAGAACGTCTGGAGTCGCGGGTCGCGGTCCGACGTGAAGTGCAGCAGGTCGTGCACGGTCGAGTCCATGGCGGTGAACCCGGCCTCGACCTTGTCCAGAACGTCCAGGCTGCCCGGGTCGTCCGAAATCCGCCGCCGCAACAGGCTCATGTAGAGCGTCACCGGGACGAGGTTGTTGCGGACTTCGTGGGCGACGTGCGACGCCATACGGCCCAGGTCGGCCAGGCGGTTTTCCCGGGCAAGCTCGCGATTCTTGGCCTCCAGCTCGTCGGTCAGCCGGCGGACTTCCTCGCGCAGCGCCTCGTGCGTGTGCTCCAACTGCACCGTCGCCGTATGCCACGCGGCGAGGACCGTCTCCAAATCGGCGCGGGCATCCAGCGGCACGGCTTGGGCAAGGAGGTGAGTCTCGGCCATGGGTTCGCTCCTAACTCTCGGACATGAGGTCAAGTTGACTGAAACTTCGCGGCGTGGCGGCGTGGTACGCCCCGCGAGCCTGGGACGCGACGTGGGCGCCCTGCAACTGTTGGGCGGCCTCGTCGCGACGCCGGACCAATTCGCTTTCCCCCTCCTTCTCGCCGCGGACAATCTCCGCGAGCAACGACTGGCACTCCGCCAGCCGCTCGGCGCACCGCCGCCGCTCGTCGGGCGTGGGCCAATGCCGGGCGTCCGCGTCCTCGCCGCGAAACGGGTCCAACGCCCGCTCGATCTGCTGCAACTCGCCGATCAGCCGCTGCTTGGCCGCCAACACGTCCAACAGCGCGGTCATCTCGCCGCCGCGCACCAGCTCGAGTTGCCGCGCGCCCATCTCGCGCAAGCGGCACAGGCACGCGTGCTTCCGTTCCACCAGCGCCGCCAGTTCGTTCGTTTCGCGTGGTTCGTTCATGGTCTCGAACGCCCGCCGATTGCATCGGCGGGGTGGGGGTGTGCTTAACCGCGGGCTTCCGCCGCGCGGCGATTGACTTCATGCAACGGATGACGTCACTTCAGTTCTCAACTCTCAACCTTCAACCTTCCGCCTTCCGCATCACTTCGCGGCGAGCGAATCGAGCATCTCCTCCCATTGCTTCCGCGTCTGGTTCGTCGTCTCCGTGAACGGAACGTCCTTCTCCATCCGCCCGAGAACGATCTTCGCGTGTTGCACGGCGCGCCGGGCAAGCTCGGGTTGGTTCAGCCGCTCGTGTGCCCGGGCCGTCTGAACGTACGCCTGGAGCACCTCGGGGCGCGACGCGTAACGGTTCGTGATGATCGCGTACGTCTTGATCGCTTCCTCGTATTGCTCCAAATCGAAAAGCACGTCTCCCAAGGCAAAGTGGCTGTTCCGCAGCATCCGCTCTTCCAAGTCGGTAAGCTCGACGGTCTGACGCCGCGCCGTCAGCCGGTCTTTCAGATCCTCGTAGCGCCCGCGCGCGGCCGAGAGCAACTCGCGGCTCTCCTTACCGTGGGCGACGCGCAGGTTCTCGACGACGTCGTGGCGTAGCTTTTCGCGAACCGCCGCCGCGGCGCGGCGATACGAGTCGGCGATCAGGTACCGCGCCCGGGTCGCCCGGGGCGATTCCGGCTGTCGCCCGACCGCTTCGTCGAGGCGGCGGATGGCTTCGGCGAACCGCCCCGTCGCGTGCATCAGTTCGCCCAACTCGAACAGCGCATCCTGCCAGACCTCGCTCTTGGGGGTGATGCCAGGACCGTCGAGGATCTCGTCGAGGAGTTTTTCGGCCCGATCCGGCATGCCTTTCGCCCGGTACGCGCGGCCGGCCAGCAGCCGGGCGCGAAACGCGGCGGAATCGTTCGGATCGGAGCCGATGCACTGCTCGAACAACGCGATGGCCTCGTCGTTGCGGTCCGACGCCAGCAGGGCCTCTCCCAGCCCGACCAGCGCGCCGGGGTTCCGGCGGCGCGACTCATTGTTCAGATACCGTTGGAACGCTCTGGCGGCGCTGGCGTAATCCTGCCCGGCCAGGTAACACTCGGCGCTGTTCCAGAGATCCTCGGGATACTCCCGCGTGGTGACGCGCTGGACGGCCAATTGGCCGTAGGCCCGGCCGGCCTCGCGCAGGTGTTCGCGTCCCTCGGCCGCGCCGGCCTCGGCCGCCGTCGGGGGCAGCGTCGCGGCCCGGGTCAACAGCGTCCGTCCCCACTCACGGAGCGTCTCGGCCCGCCACTCGATCGGGCGCGTCTTCGAGAACAACGGGACGATCATGCCGGCCAACTGCAGCGCACCGGCGTAGTTGCACGTGCGGCGATACTCGTCATAGGCCGTGGTGACTTGCTTGCGGACCTCGGGCAGAGTGAACCACGGGTTGCTGAAGTCGTCGGGGTCGGTGATCGCGCCGAGCAATCGGCGGTAGCACGCCAACGCCGCATCGTTGCGACCCTGAAGACGGTTCAGTTCGGCCTCTTGCCGATCGGCTGCCAACGCCTCGGAGGTCTCGGGGAACACGGTGCGGAGGCGGTTGAACTCTTCGGCGGCCGCCCGGGCGTTGCCCAATTCGACGAAGCAAACGCCGATGAGGTAGAGCGCCTGGCGGGTGGCCTGGTTGCCCACCGTGTCGACCCCCTGGGCGTGGCGAAGGGTCTTGATCGCCACTTCGTACCGTTTTTGAGCTTCAAGCCGGGCGTCGGCGCCGCCTTGATCCTTGAGCTTTTCCGCTTCGCGCATCAGCAGCCGGCCGCGCAGGAGAACCACGTCGGCCCGATTCCGCGAGTCCGAGGGGATCTTGTCCAACGTCGTCACGCACTCGCCGGTCCGATCCATGCCCAACAAGATCCGCGCCCGCTGGAGCAGCCCCTCGTCGCGCTGGCTGCTCGCCAGCAGCGGACAGGCGAGATACCGGGCGTTGTCGGCCAATGCCTCGTCCAACCGGGGCACCGAGTCGTAAAGGTTCGCATCGGCCAGCAGCCGGTGGATCTCCGCCTTGGTCTTCTCGTCGCCGGCGAGCCGCAACGCCTCGCCGAGCACCGGCCGGCTGGCCGGGATCCGATCGCCATGGTAGAGGGCCGTGCCCAACAGCAGCATGCCCTGGGCATCGCGGCGCGGTGGGAAGCCTCGGTCGCGGGCGTCTTCGAGCCAGCGCGCGGCCAGCACGTAAGGCGTCTTCTTGTCGCGAGCCCAGCTTTCCCGGGCTTCTTCGTAGGCGGCCACCCCCAGGACGAAGGCCGGTCCGCCGGCCTCGTCCGTCGTGGCCGCGCCCTGTTTCATCAACGTCTTGGCCAGGGCCCTTGCTTCGGCGAGATTGCCGGCGTCGAGGGCATCGAGGGCCTGATCGAGCGTCACCGGGGCCTCATCGGCCCGCGATGGCATCAGGATCCATCCTAGCGCCGCCGCGCCGAGGATCGAGATCAGCGCCGTGGCGGCTACGAGGCTCGCCTTGAGATGATTAGTTTTTACCCAAACCCCCAGGTTTCGCCAAACGGCGAGCGCCGCCGCCAAACGACCGACGGCAGCGGTCTCTTGGCGGTCGGCATCGTCTTGGCCCCTATCCTTGGGGCCCGCAGCCTGGGATCCATCCACCGGCATCTGCGTTTCTCGCGACTAGAGTCCACCTCGGCGCGGACCGTATTATCCCATCCGTGGCCCCGAATGGCCTTCGGGCGGTGACGCTTTCGAGAAATCGAGGAAAAGGCGGGCATCTTGTACTCGAAAATCCGTCCCGGTGTCAATGGACGTTCATCGCGGAAAGAGCCCTTCAGCCTGGGGGGCGCCAAGAGTAGCCGCGCGGCGGAAGCCCGGGGTCAGCGCAATGGCTGTACTCGTCACGCGGAGCGTGACGAATACAGCTCGCGGGCTACTGCTCGCGGGGAGCGGTGATCATCTCGATGATCCAGCGATCGACGTCACCGAGCATCTGGGGCGAGATCTGGTCCGCCGAAGGGTACTGCCGCAAGGTGATCGATAACCCCGCCGCGTGCAGAAGCCGGAGATCCGCGCAGGCATCCTCCGGCGGATAACGGCGGCTGTCGCGCCCAACGGCCATGAAGACAGGCAATCTACGGGCTTCGGGTAGTCGGCCGAAGGGGGTCTGGCCCGTGGGAAATGCGCCGCAGAGCGACAGTACGCCGGCGAATCGTTCGGGATGGTTCATCGCCACGCGGAACGCCATCGTGCCGCCGTCGCCGAAACCGGCGAGAAAGACGCGTTCGGACGAGAAACGGAACTTGCCGGCGGTCGCGTCGATGCTGTCGAAGATGCGTTGCTCCGCCCGGTGGATCGCCTCGGGGCTCTGTGGCCAGGGGCTGCCCGGCTCGTCCTTCGCCGCAAGCCCCCGCGGGGCGACCGCCACGTAGTTCCGCATGCTCACGGCCGGCATGACGTGCCGCAACTGACGTTCGTCGCTGCCCGGTCCGTGGAGCCAAACGATCAGTGGGTAGTCGTAATTCCGCTCGTAATGCAGGGGGGCGAAGATCGCATGGGGCGCATCGGAGGCAACTCGGGAAAACGAAGCCGACGTGATTTCAAATTGGGAACTGGCGATAGTGGGTTGTTTCGGCGACCGGGTCGATTGCTCAATACGGTTCATGATGGCCAGCTTATATGATGGGTTGAAGGAGATCAGACAATAAAGAAACCCAGCACGAGACCGAACGAACACCTCCTTATCCGATTGCGGACCTGAAGGCAAATGGGGATGAGCGGAACCGCCCGACCAAGGGACCAAAATCACGCTCGGTCGTCTGCCCCGGGAATCCAACACCCAGACTTTACTCCATCCTTGCCGCGTCTGTCAACGGCATCAACGGCGCGCGGCGCAAAACCGCAGCCACTTGCCACTCACTACTTACCACCTACGAAGTAAGCCGGGCCATCGTCGCGACGAGCGATTTAACCGCGTCGACGCTCTTCTGGAACGATGCGCGCTCCTCGTCGCTCATCGCAAGTTCGATGATTCGCTCGACACCACCGGCCCCGAGAATGACCGGGACCCCCACGTAGTAGCCACCGACGCCGTACTCCTTGTCGCAATACGCGGCGACGGGCAGCAGACGCTTCTTGTCGCGGACGATCGCCTCGACCATCTCGGCGGTGGCCGCTGCCGGGGCGTAGTACGCGCTGCCGGTCTTCAAGAGGCCGACGATTTCCGCCCCGCCGTTGCGAGTGCGCTCGATGATCTGGGCAAGCCGCTCGGCCGTGATGAGTTGCCCGACGGGGATGCCGCCGACCGACGCGCAACTGGCCAGCGGCACCATGGTGTCGCCGTGTCCGCCGAGGAGCATGGCCGCGACGTCCTCGACGCTCACGCCGAGTTCGGCGGCCAGGAACGCGCGGAACCGCGCGGTGTCCAGCACGCCCGCCTGACCCATCACCCGGCGCGGCGAAAATCCGGTGACCTGCCGGACGCGCTCGACCATCGCGTCCAGAGGGTTGCTCACGACGATGATGACGGCATCGGGGCTGGTGTTGCGGATTTCGGCGGCCACGGAGCCGACGATCGCGGCGTTGGTGGCCAGCAGGTCGTCGCGGCTCATGCCCGGCTTGCGAGGCACGCCGGCCGTGATCACCACGACGTCGCTCGCGGCGGTGTCTTCGTAGCGGTTGGTGCCGGTCAGCGCGCAGTCGAACTTCATGATCGGCGCGGCCTGCATCAGATCCAGGGCCTTTCCGAGTGCCTTGCCCTGCGGCATGCCTTCGGTTTGCGGAATGTCGACCAGCACGATATCGCCCAATTCGGCCGCGGCACACCAGTGCGCGGTCGTCGCGCCCACGTTGCCTGCACCGACAATCGTGATCTTCGCTCGCTTCATGGACTCGATTCTCCGTTGTTCAACTCTTCCAGTGACACGACACCTTCGCCCGGGTCGTGACGCTCGCGGATCCGGCGACGGAACCGGCGGTCGCCGCGGCCGTATCGCCACGCCACCAGCCAAACGCCCAAGAGTACCAGAAGAAACGCGGCGCCGGCAACCGCCCCCACCAGCGTCGTCGAAGACGTCCCCGGCGGCGGATACCAGACCGGCTCGCGGCCGACCAACAAGGGCGCCAGTTGACGCGCGTGTTCAGGTCGTTCTCCTTCGGGTCCGGCGCCGGGGCGATAGCTCCAGCTTTTCAGAAAGAACCCGGCCACGCGAACGGACTCGCCGTACCGCGGGCCGTCGCCGCTCGGCATGTCCTCGGGCAGATCGCGAACGCAGAACACCAGCGGATTGCCCTGCGAGTCGTCGGTGAACAGGTAGAGTTCGTAGTAGTGGTCGATTCCGAACCGCTTGACGATGTCGGGGTCCTCGACGCGAACGCGGACGGCGCGGCGGACCGTGCCGCTCAGCGCAACCAGACTGCCGCGCTCGGCGGCGGGATCGTTGAACAGCGGCTCGACGGAGTAGCGATCCTTGCCGGTGGCGCGAAGCCCGGCGTCGGCGGCCGCGAGCAGTTCTCCGGGCCGCGCGCGGCCCACGGCGGCGAGCATCTGGTAGAAACACTCTCTCTCGGACCCGACGATGGCCCGGCGGTCGCCCAACTCGTCCAACAGCCCGGTGTCCATGCCGAGCTTGCCGAGCAGCGTTGCGGGGTGCCAGGCGATCCGCGCGGCGGCGAAGACCGGCTCGGGGCGGTCCGGGGCGTCGTGGGCGAGCTTCAGGAACATCGCCCAAGCACCGGCCGGCTGGTCGATCTTGCCCCCGTTGCGCCACGCCTTGGGCACGACGCGAGTGAACACGATGGCCGGTTGCTGATCGGGGCGATCGTCGATGACGAATTCCGCGCGGTAGTACGCTTCGAGCTCGAATCGCCGCGCCACTTCCGCCGGCGGGCGGATCACCTCGATCGACGCCACCCGGCCTCGCAGGTGGAAGAACTGCCCCCGCTCGGCCTCGGGCGATTTGGCCAGGAGCTTGAAGTCGATCTGCCGCCGGGCCCAGCGCTCGACGTCGCCGAGCGGGAACGACCCGAGGCGGAACATCACCTTCTCGAGCAGTTCGTCCTCGTCCGGCGTCCAGGGCTTGCGATCCACGAGTCTGGCGAACTGGCTGTCGTCGATGCCGGCTTGGCGCAAGAGGTCCCTGGGGCCCACGTCCGGCTCGGCCGCCCATGATCGCGCGGCGGCGTCCCACGCTATCGCCAAAAGCACCGCGGAGACCACTAGCATGCGTTTCGCATGTTCAGTCATCACCTGCTCCTGGCAAGGCGCCGCGAGAAGTTCCGGACCACATCAACCAACCGCTCATCGTCTACCGTCTATCGTCTGCTGTCTACCGCCCACCGCCTGCCAGTCCGCTTGACGACATACACGACCACCACCGCGGCCAGAACGAGCGCGCCGACGACGACCACGATCAAGCCGACGATGCCGCCCGGAACCGCCGATGGAGGCGGCGTCTGGCGCCATTGGACCGTTCGCGCGAGCACGACCGGGGCCAACTCCAGGCCGTCTTGGGCCTTGTACAGCCAACGCTTGAAATAGAAGCCCGTCGCCTCGACGTCCTCGGAGAGTGTCATCCCGACCGGGAAGCCCTCGGGCAATTCGAGGCAATACACGACGATGGGCGCCGCCGAGGCGTCGTCCGGCTCCAGCCACGTCTGGTAGTAGCCCTCGATCCCATAGTCGTTCTTCGGGGCGCGTAGCCAATTTGCCCGACGGAGTGTCCCCCGGACCGTGACCACCTCGCCGCGATACTCCTTGGACTGTTCGGACAGTTGGAGCCGTGAGATCCTGCCGATCGAGGCTTTGCGGAGCGTCGCCGGGTCGGTTTTCGCGAGGATGGCGAACAAGTGGAACCAGGCGTCCTCTTCTTGCGCGACGAATCGGGCCTTGTCGCGGATGGTCTGGAGGTCGCTGGGCTTCACACCCGGGAAATACCCGGCCGAGGCATCCCCGTCATCGGCGGCCGCCTCCGCTTCGCTCTGCTCGCGTCGCGCCGGGGCGACGAAGGTACCAGGGATTTCCTCGGCCGGGCGGTCCTTCCGCAACTCGGTCCGCGGCTGTGCCGGGGCCGCTCTGGTCACTTCGGCGGGCCCCTCCTCGGCTACCCTCCCGGTAAGCCACCGCCAATTCTTCTCCTTCCGTGCTTCGTTCATCAGGACGAACACGAGACCCAACGACATCACCAGCACGAGCAACCGCAACTGCTCGCGTCGCGAGAAGTAGTTTCGGGGGGGCCTGGTTTGGCGGGAACTGGTCATTCTGGGTAATCGAAGCACATTCTACCCCGGTTCCGGCGTTACGCCTCCATTGCCGGTTCTCATCCAGAATAGCTCGCCACCGCTTCCGGCGGGCCGAGGCGTTCCGCCGAGAAGGAACGTGGGAACCGTGCTAAAATTGAGCAACCGAGTACAGCGTACCAGGAAACGAAAAACCCGGGGAGGACGGAACTTGTCGCCGGGCGGAAAAACGGCTACTTTGAGGTTATGGAGCAATTCCAGTCCACGGGCGGCGCCGGAACCCGTCTCGCTCCGGAAGTCCTTCACGAAACCACCTATCCAGGTCGGTGGTCACCCACGATTCGGTTGCACCCTCGACGGGTGGCTGATAAGCCCATCCTGGACGGGGACCTCGGTTTGACGCCTCCTCGCACACCACCCACGCAGCCCATGGAACGTTCGGCCGCCACGTTGGACCGCAAGGCGAGAGACTCGATGATCCGCCGGAAGCCCCGGCGAGGGCTCGTCGTCATGGTCGCCGTCGGCATGGCGGTGGGCTGCTTGGGGATCGCCGCGCGGCCGGCCGTGGCGGTCGAGCAATGGCGCGCGTTCCTCGATGGGCTGCGCGAGCGCGGGCTCGACGACATGGCGCTGGCGTACCTGGATCGGATGGCCGCCGATCCCGCTTGCCCGGCCGAGTTGAAGCCGGTGATCGACTACGAGGCGGGCATCACGCTGATGAGCGGCTCGAGGACGCTTCGCGTGGCATCGGATCGAGCGGGGATGTTGGACCGGGCTCGCGACCGGCTTGAGAAATTCCTTGCCGAGCACCCCGGCCACGCGCTGGCTTCCTCGGCGCGGACGCACCTGGCGAACGTGCTGGTCGAGCGGGGGCGGATGAAAGTGGACCAGGCCGGACGTCCGAACACGTTGCCGGACGAGAAGACGCAATTGCTGGCCGATGCCCGCAGACTCTACGAAGAGGCCCAGACCGTCTTTGCCAAGGCGGAGGAGCACTTCGTCGAGGTGCTCCGGCCGCTGGAGCAGGGTCAGACCGACCCGAAGGACACGAAGCGACTGGAGACGCGGGATCAAGCCAGACGCGACCTGCTCGAGGCGCGGCTGTTCCTGGCCACGGCGGTGTACGAGATCGCGATGACCCACCCGGCCGGCAGCGAACCGCGCAAGGAGCTTTTGACCGACTCGGCGAAGCGCTACAACGCGATTTACCAGCGGTACGAGAAGATCCGGGCCGGTCTGTACGCGAGGATGTGGGAGGGCCGCTCGTACAAGGATCTCGGCGACGCGGAGAAGGCGCTGCGGATTCTCGACGAGTTGCTCGCCCAACGGGACGATCCCCGGCTCAACGACGTCACGAATAAGGCTCTCGTGCTCGCGCTACAGACGCTGACCGAAGCGGATCCCAAGCAAGTCAAGGATGCGCTAAAGAACGCCATCGAACGGTTCCAGGATTGGGAGAAGACGGCCCGGGGCGGCGACGAGTCCAGCGAGGACGGACTGTTCATCCGGTTCCTCGCCGCGGGGGCCTACCTCGAACAAGCCCGATCGCTCAAACCGGACGATCCCCAACGCGGCAAGCTGCTGACCGCGGCGCGGAAGGCCCTGGAATTCGTGGGCCGATTTCCGGGCGACTACCAGCAGCAGGCCAAGATGAAGATGCTCGACCCGCTGCTGGGCAAACCGGACGCCGCGCTGGCCGAGCCGACCAGCTTCGCCGAGGCGAGCGAGCGGGGGAAGGCCGCGTTGGACCGGATGCAAGCGGCCGAGCTTCAGGACCGGCTCGACGAGAGCCAGGGCAAGAAGGACGACCACGCCCGGTTTCAAGAGGAAATGGCCCAGGCCCGGGACGAAGCCTTCGACAGCTATCATGCCGCCGTGGGCATGGCCAACCCGGACACGCCGCTGGAGGATCTCAACGCCGCCCGTTACTATTTGGCGTACCTGTACTGGATTCGCGAGGACCCGTACCGCGCGGCGGTGCTGGGTGATTTTCTGGCCCGCCGCTACCCCGAGAGCGTCGGCGCGAGGCAGGGGGCGAAGATCGCGATGGCCGCCTACGCGAAGCTCGCCGCCGAGACGCCGTCGGACGTCCAGCGCGACTTCGCCCACGCCCAAATGGTCGCCACCGCCGACTTCATCACCCGGCGCTGGCCCGACGGCCCCGAGGCCGCCGACGCCTTCATGACGTTGCTTCGCACGGCCATCGTCGGCGGCAACGTCGGGGCCGCCCGAGGGCTCCTGGAAAAGCTCCCGCCGGACTCGCCGCGCCGCGCCGACGCCGAGTTGACGCTTGGCCGGGCGCTTTGGGCGAGATACCTCCAGGCCATGCAGATGGACGACGCCGAGCGTCCCGGCGCCGCGGAACTCGACAAGATGCTCGCCGAAGCCCGCGGACTCCTGGCCGGCGGAATCGACCGCGCGTCGAAGGCCGGCGAGGTTGACAGTTCGTTGTTCGCCGCCGCGCTGGCGCTGGCGCAGATCCACCTGCACGACGGCAAGGCGGCCGAGGCGGTCAAGCTGCTGGAGGATCCGAGGATCGGTCCCGTCACGCTCGTCGGGGCGAAGCATCCCGCCGCGGCCAAGGAAGGCTACGCCGTCGAGACATACAAGGCCGCCCTGCGGGCGTATGTCGCGGCGGGACAGTTGGAGAAGGCCGAGAAGACGATGGACGCGCTGGAGGCGATGGTCAAGCAGACCGGCGACGCCGGGGCGTCGTCGAAGCTGACGCAAATCTACATCAGCCTCGGCCGCGAATTGCAGGAGCTGCTCGAATCGCTCCGCAAGCAGAAGAAGACCGAGCAACTGGCCGAGGTCTCCGGCGGCTTCGAGTTGTTCTTGAACCGGATCTCCGAGCGCCAGCAAGGCAATACGTTCAACTCGCTCAACTGGGTCGCCGAAACGTTTCTTGGCATGGGCGCCGGCTTCGACCCCGGCGGCTCGCCCTTGCCGCCGGAGGCCGAGAAATACTACCAGAAGGCGGCCGACACGTACCGGGACATCCTCAAGCGGTGCGACGCCGACGCGAGTTTCGCCCCGCAGCCGGAGGCGACCGACGGCATCAAAGTCCGCTTGGCCCAGTGCATGCGGCGATTCGGACGCCACGACGAAGCCATGAAGCTCCTGGTCGAGGTGCTCAAGTATCGCAACATGATGGTCGACGCCCAGGTTCAGGCGGCGTACACGTACCAGGCGTGGGCCGCCACGCCGGGGAACGCCAAGCGGTACCTCTCCGCCATCGTCGGCGGATACCGCGCCAAGAAGAAGGACGGCTCGACCGTCAACCTCGTCTGGGGCTGGGGTAAAATCGCCAAGCTCGTCGCCCCATCGCCCAAGTACCTCGACGTCTTCCATGAAGCTCGATACAACCTCGCCCTGTGCCGCTTCGAGTACGCCCTGTCGCTCGACGGAGCCGACAAGACCAAAACGCTCGAGACGGCCAAGAACGACGTCACCATTATCCAGCGGTTGTATCCCGACATGGGAGGCGAAACGTGGCGCGGCAAGTACGACGCGCTTCTGAAAAAGATCCAAGGACTGCTCGGAGAAAAGCAGGTCGGACTGGGAGAGAAATGATGGCAAGATACCGGGCGATCCTGACGCTGGCCGCTTGGCTGACCGCAATGGCCACCGCGCGAGCGATCGATACGGTCAAGACGGGCAAGACGTCGGTCGCGGGCGAGGTTACCGCCATGACCAGCGAAAACGTCACGGTCAAAACGCCCCAAGGCGACGTCGTCAAGCCCGTCAACCAGATCACCGCGATCGTCTTCGAGGGCGAACCGACGCAGTTGAACCTTGCCCGGGTGGCCATCTCCAGCGGCCGCTACGAAGACGCCCTGGCATCGCTGGAGAAGATCGACACCGGCAAGATCGAAAAGCCGTTCATCACCCAGGACATCGAGTTCTACAAGGCGTCGTGCGCCGGGCGACTCGCCCTGCGGGGCACCGGCGCCATCCGCGACGCCGGCCGGCAGATGGCCCTGTTCGTCAACCGCAATGGCAACAACTACCACTGGCTGCAAGCCAACGAGTTGGTGGGCGATCTCCTGGTGGCCAACGGCCAGTTCGCCGCGGCCGAGCCGTACTACGGGGCGTTGGCCAAAACGCCCTGGCCCGAGTATCAGATGCGCACCGGCGTTGCCATCGGCCGCGCGATGCTGGCCCAAGGGAAACCGGCCGAGGCGATGAAAGCCTTCGAGCAGGTGATCGCCACCGAGGTGAAGGAGCAGGACACCGTGGGCCAGACCCAGCGGATGCTCGGCGAGTTGGGCAAGGCCCGATGCCTGGCCGAGGGAGCCGACAAGGACGCCGCCATCCAGCTCGCCCAGGAGATCATCGCCAAGGCCGATCCGGAAAACGTCGCCGTGCAGGCGCAAGCGTACAACACGCTGGGCACGGCCTGGCGCAAGGCGGGCAAGCCCCAGGAGGC
>JAPLNP010000090.1 GCA_026401055.1 Planctomycetia bacterium | reverse complement strand
TTGGCGAGCGTCAGCACAATGCCGCGGGCATAGGTGTTGTTGGCCACCTCGTAGCGGGAACGGCTACGAAGGATGCGGCGGACTCGAGCGTTATTGGCAGCATCAGCCGACAGTAAATCGGCGCTGGCCCAGTGCCGGCGGTTCTCGTCGGTAGTAACGGCCGCGTCGTAACGCCCACGGACACGCATCGGCACATGCACCATGCGGTGCCTGCGCCGCTGCCTCTGGTCGTCGCTGATGCTCTTCAACCAACCGAACACGCTCTGCTGACCTCTCAATCCGTTCCAGGCGGTACGAGCTTCTTGAGTCCGATGCCCAGTCCTTTTCGCCTGGCCGCCGCCTTGCTTGCCAGGTACCGATCCGCCGCAATCTGATCGGGTAGCGGATGCTGCTCCATGCTCCCCGAATCGCCCGAGGCCTTTGCAGGTCCCTGGGCGTTCTCGCTGATCGTCTGTGCCAAATCCTCGGCCATCTTGAAAGTCTCCGAAGTGGCGGGTATGGGAGTCGCACCCATCGAGCGAGGCTTATGGGGCCTCACTGAGCACTGGCCCACCCGCGGCAAACCAGACCGGCGAGCCAAACAAGAAGGGCCACGCGAGGATGCGGCCCCGCATGGCCCTGTGTTTGGCATCACCGATGAGGATCAGTCACCGACGTCGCCTGGTCTGGTTGTCTAGCTTCATTTATACCAGCAGGAATGCTAGCGTAAAGAGCGATTCGCCTATCGTGGAGAAATCATTACGCATATAGACACAGCTTCATCAAATCGCACTAGTGTGCGCGATGCACCTCGCCATAGCCCTCCGCTCTTGAGCAACGATGATCTGGTCCCTATCTGCGAGTCACTGGCGGAGAATACTGACTTGCGTCCAGTACTCGACAGCCTCACTGGAAGTACCAGGGAAAGCCCTCGGCCAGCACAGGACGGGGCGTCGGAAAACGGTGGTTTGTTGGGAGTTCGAAGAAAGGATTGAGATTACGAGGCAGCCGCGACGGTAATGGCCCGCGTAACCGGGTGCCAACGCATGAAGCACGATGGAACCAGAAGGCGGCGATGCTTGGCGCTCCGATTGACTTGGCGGGCATTGTTCCTATTCGTCGTCTGGACGTGCTCTTCACCCAACTTGCGAGCATGTCGCCCTCGGCGTACCGCCAAGGGTTGCGGCTCGCCGGTTAGAATCGCTCAATGTTTCGGTAGCTGGTGAGAACTCACGCCGCGATGCATTTACGGCACGTTGCCGCGTAGCCCTATTTTTCGGGCGGCGTAACCTGCAGGGTCAACGGATCGGCAGTGACCGGTTTTTCAGGCAGGTGATTGGCGCCGTCGGACGCACCGATCACTTCAATTTTCAAGGGCTCGGACGCGAACGTAACTGGACCGTGAGCGAGACCCTGGGCCGGATCGAAGGCGAACGGCGCGTCTTCGCCCGCGACGACGACCCGTTCGATGCCGTGCCTTGCCCCCCCGAGAAACAACGTCTCTTGCAAGCCAGCTGGGCCGTCGGCCGTGAAGACGAGCTTTCGCGTCGTGCCGTCCCAGGTCTCGGAGATTCGTTTTCCGCCCCAGAGATGATAGAGTGCGTCGGCCGATTGCTGCCGCAGGTAGAAAAGCCCGAGACCCTCGCCAGGGACAGAAACCTCGCCAAAACTTTGGTTGAGCGCGTCCCCCCTGAGTATTTTGGCGGTTCGGTGGTGGACGTCGAACAGCACGTACTCCTTCTTCGGCAGGATGCCCAACGATTCCGGCCGGCGCATCACCAGCGACGTTTTCTGGGCTTTCTGGCTCATGTTGGCAATGGGGATCAACCAGTCGCCCCACACCGGATTGCGATAAACCGTGGCATAAGTAAGGGGAGTTGTGGTGGCGAACAGCTTGGCGGAGTCGGCGAAGCAGTAGGGCTGGGACTCATACAAACCAAAGTAGTATTGGGCCAAGTTATAGGTCTTGACGTAGATCGATTCCAACTCGGTGACGCCCTTCGCGTAGGGAAATTTCTGGGGGAAGATTCGCCGGTCGATTTGGCTGTACTGTCCGCCGCCGGTAAGCAGATCGTAGTTATAGGCGATCGCGGCGGGACAGCGGACATCTTCCTTGCCGCCCGGAAAGATCATCCCTTGCGCCGGGATGCTCATGACCGGCGTGACGTACTCGTCCCAGTAGGCTTCCAGCGATCGAAAGCCATAGCCCTCGGCATACAGGCTGGCGTCGAAATCGCAGATAACCGGCAGCACAAAGGCCTTGCTGCAGTGGTCGACCAGCACCGCGTGCGGGCAGCGGCTCCGCAGCAGCTCCCTGCGGCGCCAGTTCATCTCGTGAAGCTCGATCAGGCAGTCGTAAACCTCTCGGGGATGTCCATGTTCCTTCACTAAAGTGCAGTTGGGATACCCCAAGTTGTCGTCCAGATAGATTCCATCGACCGGATAGCGGTCGAACATCCGGCCGATGTTGGCAAGCCGGTAGTCGGCTAAACCGTTCGGCGCTGCCAGACAGACTGCCCTGCAATCGTTAAGGGGATCCCTCGGGTCCTTGTATCGCCCGTTGTAGTTGAATCCCTGCCAAAGGGACCACTTGCCTTTGTCCATCATTTCCTGAACGCCTGGTGCATTGGTATACAAGAGATCGGCGTTCTCTTCCCAGAGCAAGAGCATTCCCAACTCGTGGACCTTGTTGATGACGCGTTTCATCTCTCCGGCGGGCGGGCGCGGCTCGCCGGGAGTGCCCACAGAGTGCATAAAAAACAGCGTGAAACCCAACTTGGCGACAGTGGCAATCTCCTCGTCCGTCGGATAGGGATACTTCGGATCGCCAACCCAGAAAAACATCCGCAGATCATGCATCCTTGGATGCGGCAACCGGTTTGGCGCCACGCTAATGCCAACTCGGAAACGAAATTCTTCGCCTGCCTTGAGTACAAACGGCTTATCGCCGGGCGCTACCTGCACCAGATATTGGGCCAGGGACGCCTCGGAAAGGTCGCCCAGCGTGTGGGTCACTTCCACCACGGCCGTATCCAAGCTCGGTCGGCTGAGGTGGGTAGCCCCGCAGTCGGTGAAGATCGCCAACTGTGCGGTCGGGCTGAATACTTGCAGGCAAGACGTTAAGGTAGAGAATCGGACCGCCTTGCCAGACTCCGGCAAACGGCCCCGCGCAGCGGAAACTCCGTTCTCATCTCTCCTCTTGTGAAGATACTGCTCGAACTGGCCCGATGCGGAAAGCCGATACACGATAGCCTTCTGTACCGGCAGATCTGTCTGCGGCGTCAACTTCACCTCGGACACCACAACTCCGTCATTGAAGAACGTGTGCAAAACGGCGATATCGATGTCCGGTCCTCGCTTCGCAGGATCGCGCAGGACTCCCTCGACCTTGAGCACAACCTTGTCCTTACCCCGGCCGACGACCGCCAGTTGAACGGCATTCCCTGTAGAGGCCAAGTGATACTGATCGATCTGAATGTCGACAGGACCGGTGGCCTCGACGACCGCTTCCTGCCGGCGAGCCACGCGAATGGCAGTGATGGCCCCCGTCGCCTTCTGCACGCAATAGGTGAATGTCGGGCCGCTGACGGTGAACTCTGTGTCGCTTTCGGCCAGGCTAAGCTCTTCCGGCGGCAGCGGCTCGCGCAAGATCTCGCGAATGGTATTGCTGGTTGTCGTGATCTCTTCGGCCCATAAGGGCGACATTTCTATTTCTGCCGCCAGGAGAAACATGGAGAGTATCGCCGTCCATAGGCGATTTGCCTTCGGAAGTGAATGTATTCGCACAGCGGTCCCTTTCCAACTGGTAATGCGATTCCAGATTTCAGTTGGTAATGCGATCACGGGTGGTTTGACTTTGGCGTGTCTAGCCCTGTATTTCCCATTTGGCTGCCGTTCGGATACGCTCTGAGTGGCAACTCCCCCATGCTAACCGAGAGTTGCGTGGGATGCCAGTTGGCCACGCTGATTTGCCCTCGGAGAATCGAGTTCCCCAGACCATCGTGATGCCCAACGCCCTCACCGCAGCGTTGGTTCGAGCGTCGTTTGCCGCCAGAAGGCCATACCTTCCCCGTCGCTCTCGCCGGAACGGCTTTGCATTCTGCACAACGGGGGCTTCCTAACCCGATCGACATACCGCAAGGGGATCGCCACTCGTCCGATCCGCTGCAGGATCGCGGTAAACAGTTGTCATGGAACTGCCACTTCCGCTGAATGGAGAGTCCTGTGCTTCGAACGCCCGGATGGAGTCGCAGATATGCTTCCTTTCTCAGGACACAGAATCTGCCGCAAATCGGCTCGGCGGACTTGATCCGCAATCCGGCAGTCAAATCCCCCCGACAGGGGGCAGCGAGGTGCCGCTGCGTCTGCGTCACTTAAGGGTGGGTTTTCGGAATGTCCGAGCATAGGTACGGATAGAAGAGACAGGCGACACCAGCAGCCGCTAACGACGCCATCGCCGCCGATTTCTATTGCCGCCTGACTGGGCCAATACGCTCATTCATTTCCCGACGCATTGCGTCAAGGTCGCGGCGCAAGCGTTTGATCTCCTCCTGGGGGTCGCGGATGGCTGGCACCTTGTCTCCGGCTTCGTCGGCCCGGTGGGCTTGTTGGTCCAATCTCGAAGCTTCTAGACGTAAACGTCCGGCGACTTCGCCCAAGCCAGCGGATTCCAGGTTGTTGGCCGCCTCATGCATATGCCGTACCGCCTCCCGCACCGGGCAGGGACGCTGTCCGGATTGTTCGTGCGAACACGGCTGAGGCAACATGCCCGGTCTTCCTGGCCCCGGTCCACCAGGCCCTTGAAGTCCCTGCGGTCCCATCTGCTGCATGCCTGGTCCCGGTCCACCGGGCCCTTGTTGTCCCTGCGGTCCCATCTGCTGCATACATGGTCGTGCTACCGGGACCGGCCCATGATCACCATTATTGTTGCCGCTTTCGCTGATGTGGACTTCCAGCTTAATGCCGGACAGCAGTGAAACACGGTTGCCGCTGAACATGGCCGCTTGGTTCCCACAGAGTATCTCAGGCTTGTTGCCCGACAGCAGAGTAGGGCTGTTCTCGGAAAGGAGCTTCGGTCTGTTGCGAGATAGCAGCTCGGCGGTGTTCCTTGACAGCAATTCGGCTGTGTTCTCCGAGAGGAGGCGCGGCACATTCCCCGAAAGCAACTCAACGGCTATGCCAACGCCGGACCTGGCCAGTTTCTCCCAACGTGCAACCTCAGTCTTGACGAGGTCCTCGAGTCGCGCGACGGGGGCCGGCAAGGGGACACCTGTCGAGGTGGCTCCGGACGAGGGCGCCCCGTGGTGTGCGGCTTCCCTTGGCGGCATGGCGTCTCTTGTTCCGGGACCCGGTTCAGACGGACGCACCGTCTTGTCGGCTGGCTTCGGTCCTCCTTGTGCCAGTACTGGGGCCCCGTTGGATAATGCCACGGCTACCACCAGAAGAAGGACCAAGACAACAGTACTTACGAGCTTGCATCGCATCGCGGATTCTCCTGTTCTTGAAGTGAAACTCAGCAGAATTCCGAACGGCAACCGAGGACTCCGCGAAATGTCCGCGGGTCTTGGGGTTCCCATTTGCAGGTCAGGTGCTCCTGTATCTGACATCACTGCTACTTGTTTTTGCCTCCGCCATGTGCACGCGCAT
Organism: Planctomycetia bacterium; assembly: GCA_026401055.1. Lineage (GTDB taxonomy): Bacteria > Planctomycetota > Planctomycetia > Pirellulales > Thermoguttaceae > JAPLNP01. The sequence continues at coordinate 2,259 of JAPLNP010000090.1, read as the reverse complement.
AGGCTGGATCGATGCCGGCCTTGGCCAACGCGGCTGCCAATACGTCGGCTGGCGGAACGCCGTCTTTGACGTCCATGAATCGATTGTTGGACCACGTGCTGTCAGTTGCCTTGGAGCCGAACACCAGCAACACGTGGGCTTCGTGGCACTTGTAGGCGGTATTATCTTCGACATGGTAGTTTATGCAGGGGATTTTTCCCCCAACGCCGTCAAAGTACACGCCGGCGCAACCACTATCGTGAATCACATTGCCGCGGATCAACGCTCCAGAACGGTCCTGCGGAGCCGAGACGTAAATGCCCGCGCCATCCCACACCTTCTGCATCACGTTGTAGATGTGGTTGTACTCGACGGTGTTGTTGCCGGCGTGCGACCCAGGGTCTTCGTTTCCGGAAAGGACAATGCCCGAGTAGGCCGTGTCGTGGATTAGATTGTGGGCAATGACCGAGTTCTGCATCAGCGCGGCGAAGACCCCGATGCCGCCGAAATAGTCGCTGCCGCAGTCGGAGATCTCGTTGTTGGCGATGCGCAATCCGTCGGCGTCGTTCGGTCCCATGGGGTCGGCCCATTGATGGGTATCGCGGTTGCGGATGTGGCCAGCCGCGATTCCGCCGCCGCCCAGATCGCGAATCGCATTGCCCTCGATTGTCAGCTTGGTGCAGCCGTTCAGCAAGTTGACGCCCATACCGCCGACGTGCTCCACAGCGCCGTCGACAAACTTGCACCCTTGGGCATTCGTGAAGCTGACGGCGGCGGGAAGCCAGCGGAACTTCTTCGCGCCCCCCGCCTCCTCGTAGTACTCGAGGCAGCCGAACATGCCCGCCTGTCCCGCCGCGGGCAGCGCGCGGTCGACGTGCGCCACGGTAATGCCCTGGAAGATCAGGTTCTGCACGCGCTGGCCGGCCTTGCCTTGGACCGAGAGCAGCGTGTCCTGGAGCACGGGCGCCACGACGCCGGCCGTGGCCATGTCTTCGCCCGGCCGTGGATAGTATGAAAGTTGCCCGGTCGCGCGATCCAAGTACCATTCGCCCGGTTGGTCCAAGAACTCCTGCGCGTTCTCGAAGTAGCAGCGTGTAGCCGTGGCCGGGAACGCGACGTTGTACTCGCCGGGCATGCCGTGCGCCCAGTTGTGTGGCGGAGGCAGCGTGAACGTGTTGTTCGATGCGTTGACCGCGCCCAGCCGCTTGCGCGTCGAATCGTTGTTGTACGTCCAGATCACCTCGACGTCGGCGACGTTGTTCCACGCCTGGATGGGATGATCCACGCCGAGAGTGAGCGTGGCGTTGTTGGCGTCGACATTGCCCGGTTGCGGCTGAATGTTCCACCATTGGTTGCCGTTGAGTGTATTGGCGCGGACGGCCCGTCGGCCGTTGACGAACAACTGGCGGAAGTACCACTTCCCCGCTTTGACGTCCGGCAACTCCGCCGTCCAGATTTGGCCGGTCCCCTTCCTCCAACCGGCGATCGCTCGCCCGCCGCTAAGGACCGCGCTCTCGCCGGGCGCGGCCGCATAGGTAATCGAATGCTTTTCCGTGCCGGAATCCTCCGGGCCGAAGACCAGGGTTTCGGTCTGTGGATATGTGCCGCCGCCGATCTGCACCACGATGTCGTGATCGAGTCCGGCTGCTATCTTCTGACGGACCGCATCCCGCGCCTTGACCACGGTGGCAAACGGCGCGGCAGCCATGCCGGGGTTCGTGTCCTTCCCGTTGGGTGCAACGTAGAAGTCAGCACCGGCCGCCACGAGTTGGAGCGCCGAGAGTGCAGACAATACGGCGAAGCCGAGTGACAGTCTTGTTCTCATAGCGGGATTTCTGAATTGGTGTGAGGTCGGGGAAAGCATGTCCGAACGTGCTACAGCTTGCGATACTTCATTGCCGTGTGGCCCGGGGCTGGCCGGTGGCCCGGGAAGTGAGCAGACTGCACAGCTCCAGCGTTGCAACGATGCCAAAGATCGAACGACAGTTCACCATGATTAAATCTTCACAATAACCGGTATTCCTGTTTTCGCGCTAGAGTGCGAACATCACCTTACCACCCCGGGGAGCCATCCCCGGGGGTCGAGGTACTAGATATTGTATCGCTTACATCATCAAGACACAAGTAGTGGCCCACCGTGTGTGTGCCCAGCGTTCTGGGCGGCCCTAAGTCGTGACGGGGCGGGGGTTTGGCCAGACCTGGCGCCATTGGCCGTTTCTGTCCAGCGTGTCGAGGGCCGCGACGGCCGTGGCGTTGGGCCGGTCCCAGCGGCGGCCGTAA
>JAPLNP010000247.1 GCA_026401055.1 Planctomycetia bacterium | reverse complement strand
CCGGGCCGATTATTGGTGCGAAGCTCGAACGCGCCGTTGGCGTCGGTGCCGCCGGTTGCCGGGGGTCCGCCTTCGACGGGCGAAAACAGCACGCCGGCGTCGGCCACCGGTTTCCCATCGAGCGTGACCACGCCCGACACGGGCACCAGGGCCAGCCCGCCGTCGCAACCGCCCAGCAGCATCGCCGCCGCCGATAGCAGTGCCAGCCACGCGGCGCGCGGCCGCGGCCAAGACGCCTTACAGATCGGTTTTTTGCACGGGCTTGCCATCCGCCTTGGCTCCGAGGTACTGGTAGGTCTGGTGATCGATCGTCTCTTGAAGCATGGTCACGCTGCCGTCGCCGAAGAGGAACTGAGCGCCGCCGGGATGGGCCGACCTGAAGCCCTCCGACGTGTGCCAGTTGCAGAAACGATAGCAGTTGTCGCCCCCGGCTTCCCGCTGGCAGGTGTCGAAATTGATCGGAATGATCGTCGAGTGATACCCGCTGCCGTTGCACGAGTCTTCCCAGCCCCGCTGCGCGTGGATCGAGCACAACGGGCGCACCTCGCCGAACAGGATCGTATTGGACAGGCCGTCGGTGATCGCGGAGAACGGGCACGGGATGCCCATGCGATTGAACGGGCCGGACCAGTTGTTCTTGTCGTAGTAGTATCCCATGGCGTACTGGGCATTGAAGTCCAGCGAACAGGAGCAGCCGCTGTTGTTGGCCAGGTAGTTCGGCCCTCCGGAGGCCGCGTAGTTGTGCAGCCCGACCGTCCGGTACGTGCCGATCCACCATCCGTCGCTGGCGGGCACCTCGAACGTCGGCGGATGGTTGTCGCTCGGGCAAACGTACGTGCTGATGACGCTGGCGCGGATCTCCGTGGTCGGAGTCAGCTTCTGCCCGGTGATGTCCGGCTGGGTGAAATCGAACGCGTCGAAAAGCATGTCCTGTTCGATGAACGGCAGGATGTGAACCAGGATCGAGCCCCTGTTCGCCCCGTAGCCGCCGGTGAAGAAGAACGCGCCCGGCGGAAGGACCTTGTGGGCTCCCTCGTAACTGTGCAGCGCGATGCCGAGTTGCTTGAGATGGTTGGAGCACTGCATCCGCCGGGCAGCCTCGCGGGCCGCTTGCACGGCGGGCAACAACAGGGCGATGAGAATCCCGATGATGGCGATCACCACCAGCAGTTCGACGAGCGTGAACCCGCGGTCTGGCGACGCCGGTCCCGCGGCGTCCAACGCGCCGCCGGTGCGATGGATCAAGTGGCGTCTCATGAGAAGACTCCTGTTCGGTGCGGAAATGCCGACTCCAATTCCCGCCCGCCCGATCGGCTGGGGAAACACCCATGTAACGGTGTTCCATGAGTGTACCGGGAGGCGGCAGTCCTTGTCAAGCTGCCGAGGGCAGAATCGCTGCGAAACACCTCGCGGCCTACCATTGCCCACGGAAGCTCTGCGGCAACATGCGGTACCTGTGCGACGTTCCGAGCACAATAGGTAGTGGCGTGCAAGTAGGAGCAGGCCACGAGGCATTTCCCGGCGACGACAAGATCCGTTTAACCACCGCTCCGCGCGATCCCGTCCAGGTGCAGTGAGGCCGAGCGCAGATCGGGATCCCCGTTCTTGAAGTCTCACGTCGCTTGCGGTTCTGGGTGACATTGGCTCGCTCCGGCATCCACGTGTCGCCCCACGGGTACATGCGGCCGTCATCACCTCGAAAAACGCGGGTCCCCTGCCCCGTCACTAGGGTCCGTCAACGTTCAATTGACTCAATCGAGGGGGCATCCGTGGCACCGACGCCCTCGCCGGTGTCAGCCAACGAACCGCTACCCAGCGGGGGGCGGCTCGGCCACATTTCCGCGCCCTCGACGCTTGCCCCGTGCTGGGGGTCCGGATATAATACTTCCTTGCCTCGGGCGCCGACGCCCTCGGCGGCGCTGGCCGGCAGCGCCGTGCTAGACTTCTGAGACCGATCACAGACGGGCTGGCCCCCCCGCGGCAGCAACATGCTTCACGACCATCGTGCTTTTTTCGACACGCAGCAGCCCTTGGCGCTCGGGTCCTTGCGCAACTGGCTCAAATTGCTCTGGACCAGCGGCGGCGTCGACCGCGTTTTTCTCCGCCGGGCGCTGTTCGTCTCGGCGGTCAGCTCGCTGACCGTGCCGCTTCGTGTCTGGCAACGATTCAGGTATCCCGACCCGTCGGAGAATCGTTCCCTCGACGCCGCCCCGATTTTCGTCCTCGGCCACTGGCGGAGCGGCACGACCCTGCTGCACCAGTTGCTCTGCAAGGATCCCGGCTTGGGTTACGTCTCGACGTTTCAGTCGATCGCGCCCGAGTGGTTCCTCGTCGCCGGCGGCATGATGAGACGCTGGGTCGCCCGGCGCGTGCCGCCCTTCCGAGCGATGGACAACGTCCCTCTCAGCCTGGACGATCCGCAGGAGGAGGAGTTCGCGGTCGCCGAGATGTCGCCTTTTTCGTTCTATCATCAATGGTCCTTTCCGCGAAACGCCCGACAGTATTTCGAGAAATACGTCCTGTTCGACAACGTGTCCGAATCGGTCGTGGCGGCGTGGAAGAGAACGTACCTGAGCATTTTGCACAAGGCCGCGTGGCGCTCGGGCCGGAAGCGGCTGGTGCTCAAGAATCCGGTCAACATGGCGCGGATTCGCGTTCTGCTGGACCTCTTTCCCGACGCCCGATTCATACACATCTATCGCAATCCCTACACCGTGTTTCTTTCCACTCGGCATTTCTTCCACTCCCTTCTGGCGACGACGCAGCTTCAGAAGACCGGACGCGAGGAGATCGAGGCCAACGTGCTCTGGTTCTATGAGCAGATGATGCGCCGATTCCTGGCCGAGCGGGATCTCATTGCGCCGGAACGCCTTGTCGAGGTTCGCTTCGAGCGTTTCGAGGTCGATCCGCTCGGTGAGCTGCGAGGCGCGTACGCGCGGCTCGGGCTGCCCGGCTTCGCCGCGGCCGAGGACGCCTTCCGCGAGCACCTCGCCTCATTGGACGGCTATCGCAAGAACCGCTACGAGCTCGACGGCGACGCCATCCGAAGTGTTGAGAAGCACTGGGGGTTCGCGCTGGAGCGCTGGGGCTACGGCCTTCCCGCCGAGGACAGCAGTCTGTCGATCGCAGCGACCCGCGAGCCCTGATCAATGCCACCCACGCTCTTCGACATCGACCAGGACGTCGCCCGGCATTTCGAGCTGGACTATATCGCGTGCGACGCCGTCTTCTTGGCGACGTTCGTGGCGGCGATGATCTGGAGGAAGCGTTACCGTCCGCTAGCCGCGGGCGTGGTTTGCGGGCTGCTGATCTACGTGATCGACGGCGTGATCTGGAGCGCGCTGGGCATTCGCGAGTACGGCCTGCCGGCGCCGTGGTTGAAACATCCCGTGGACTTCATGATGGACTTCAGCTACGGGATCGTTGCCTTCGGCTGGATGTGGATCGCCTTCGAGCGGCGAAGCCGGGCGGACGTGGCGGGCTGGACCGCCCTGGTGTTCTGCGGTTGGATGCTGGTACCGGTGGCGTCGATGCTTCTTCCGCTCGACGACGATCCGGTGATGACGGTCCGTCACATGCAGAGCCAGGTGGCGCTGCAGATCGGCGCGGTCGTGGCCGGATACCTGCTGCTGGCCATTCTGGGATACGACCGCGGGACCGTGGCGTATCTGTTCTGCGTCGGCTGCGTGCTAAGCTTTATGATGGAGTTTCCGCTGGCGGTGACGAGGATCCGCCCCAGCGGCGTCAAGCCGTTCGTTTACGAGACGCTGATCCTCTTCAACCAGGGCGTTCCGTATCTCTTTGTGATCCATGACAAAATCCTGCCAAGAATGATCCACCGTCCATGTATGCACGGATCGCGGAATACCTGATTCGACGTCGCTGGGCGATTCTGACGCTGCTGGCCGTGGCGACCTTGGCCGCCGCCGTCGTGGCGCCTCGGATTCGCTTCGACTTCACTCCCCAGGCGGTCTTCAGCGACCATGACGGGTCGGTCGAGTACTGCGAAAAGTTCAAAGAAACCTTCGGCCACAACGATTCCGTTCTGCTGGTGCTCGTGGAAGCCCAGGGCCCGCGCGACGTGCTCGACCGCGAGGTGCTTGCCTGGCAGGCGAAAACCGCCGAGGACCTCGCCACGGTCGAATCCGTGCGCCGCGTTTCCAGCGTTGCCACGTTGAAGGTCGCCCGGATTGTCATCCGGCGGCCCTGGGTCGTGCCCGTGCCGCTGATTTCCCAGTGGCCCTTGGACGCCGAGGGCGAGGCGAGGGTAAGGGCCTCGCTGGATCGGTTCGATCTCGTGACCGGCAGCCTGATCAGCGAGGACCGTCGCGCCGCCGCCATCCTGGTCTATCTCGATCCCGACGTGCAAGACATCGACGCCGTGCAAGAGGTGGTCAAGGCGATCCGCGGCCGGCTGGACGCCCACGCTCCGCCGCCCGGATACCGCTTGCACCTCTGCGGCTTTCCCGCGATTCGCGTGGATATCGTCCAACAACTCCGCGCGGACCTGGCGTTTCTCATTCCCGTTGCGGGGCTGGTGCTCCTGGCGGCCCTGGCGATTACCTACCGTTGCGTCTCCGGCACGCTGGTTCCCCTGGTGGCCGTCGGCGCGGGCTCGGCGTGGACGGCCGCCGTCTTGGTTTTGTTCGGGCAGACGCTCAGCATCATCAGCAGTATCCTGCCCGTGATGATGCTGACCATCGGCATGTCCAACTGCGTACACGTCGTCAGCTATTATGCCGAACAGTGCGATGTTCTTTCCGGCCAACGCATCGAGGCGATCAAGCGGTCGACCACCCACTTGTTGTCCGCCTGCTTGTTGACCTACCTGACCACCGCCGTCGGATTCGGCAGCCTCGTGGCGACCCGGTCCGAAGTGTTGTTCGCGTTCGGCTGGCAGGCGTCGCTGGGCATGGTCTTCCTGTACATCAGCACGATCGCCGTCCCGGCCGTGATGCTGCCCTGGTTCCGACCGCCGCGATACAACCGGGAGACCTCGGGGTCGCTCTCGCCGGCAACCCGCTTTGCCGCCATCGCGGGCTATCTCGTCACGCGCCATCCCCGATCCGTGCTGTTCGGGGGCGGAATGATCGTGGCCGCTTCGCTTTGGGTCGGCAGCGGCGTGGTCATCAATTCGTACATGATGGAGTCGTTCGACGACCAGAACCCGACCATCCAGTCCATGCGGCTGCTCGAAGAGAAGCTCGGCGGCTTCATCACGCTCGACGAGAGCCTGACGGCGGACCGGCCCGGGCGGTTTCTCGAACCGGAAATCTTCGATCGCGTCCAGCAGGCGCAGCGGTTCGCCGCCGGACGTCCGGGGGTCCTGTCCGCGCGGTCCTACGTCGATCTGCACGAGCGATTTCGCGAGGTGCCCGGACGGCGCGGCAACTCGGCAACGCCGTCGCCGTCCTCGGAGGACAAGGCGTCCTCGGGGCTGCTGCGAAGCGAGCAGATTCTGCGATCGCTCGGCGACGTTGTCGAGTACGACACGTTTCTGTCGGCCGACGGGCGCCGCGCGAGAATCATGCTCCGCACCAACGACCTGGGCACCCGCCAGGCATTGGCCCTGATCGACGACCTCGAACGAGACCTCGCCGAACGATTCCCGGCCGGCGGGCCGATCGAAGCCTGCTTGACCGGCGATGCCTATATCCACGCCAAGTCGATCGACGGCTTCATCCGGGCGATGCTCAGCTCGCTCTTGTGCGCGTCCGTGATCATCTTCACGCTGATTGCGATGCTGTTCCGCAGCGTCAAGCTGGGGCTCATCTCGATCGCCCCCAACCTCACGCCGTTGGTCGTCACGCTGGGCTACATGGGCCTCCGCGGCTACGAGTTGAACATTACGCACGTGATGGTCTTCTCCATTAGTCTGGGAATCGCCGTCGACGGCACGATCCATTTTCTGGCGCGATTCCGCCAGGAGAGAACTCGAACTGCCGATTCGGCCGAGGCGATTCGACGCTCGTATCGCGGCGCGGGCAGGGCAATGGTGCTTTCGAGTTCGGTGATCCTGTGCGGGCTGGCCGTGCTGCTGCTGTCCGATTTCGTCCCGACCCGGCGGTTCGCCGAACTCGGCGCCGTCACGATGGCCGCCTCCCTGCTGGGCAACCTCCTGTTGCTGCCCGCCAGCCTGATGTTCTATCAGCGTCGCTCTGAAACAAAGACTCCCACACCTTGATCCAAACTACCCCGTATCGAGTGCTATTGACTTCTGAATGACGGAAGATCATAAGGGGGGAATTGGTGAACGAGCGTTGACGTTCCGGGCTCTGGCGGCTGGACAATCGCGATCCGGGAAATCTTGCCATGCACGAGCAAACCATCACGGTGGCCGACCCGTCCGGTGGCGATCGGCCGCTCGGCTTTTCGATGGTCCATACGCTCGTGATCGGCAGCGGCGCGGCGGGCCTCGCCGCCGCGGTCCGGCTGCGGGCCGAGGGCGTCGACGACCTCCTCGTCGTCACCGAGGGCCTCGACATGGGCACCTCGATCAACACCGGAAGCGACAAGCAGACGTACTACAAGCTCGCCATGTGCGGCGCCGACGCCGACGCGCCGGCCATCATGGCCCAAACCTACTTCGACGGCGGCTCGATGCACGGCGACCTCGCGCTGGTCGAGGCGAGCCTCTCCGCCCGGGCGTTCCTCCACCTGGTCAACCTCGGCGTGCCCTTCCCATGCGACGCCCATGGCCAGTTTGTCGGCTACAAGACGGATCACGACCCTCGGCAGCGCGCGACCTCGATCGGACCGCACACGTCGCGCGAGATGTGCCGCGTGCTGATCCGCCGCGCGGGCGAGTTGGGCGTCGCCGTCCGCGAGAATCGCGTCGTCGTCGAACTGCTCACCGTCGAGGAGAACGGCGGCACACGGGCGGCCGGCGCCATCGCCGTCGACAGCCGCGGGCGGCTGGAAATCATCGGCGCCGAAAACGTCGTCTTCGCCACCGGCGGGCCCGGCGGACTGTACAAGGCCAGCGTCTATCCCGAAGTTCACACCGGCGGCATCGGCGTGGCCCTGCTGGCCGGCGCGACGGCCCAGAGCCTTGCCGAGTCGCAGTACGGCATGGCCTCGATTGGCTTCCGCTGGAACGTCTCCGGCACGTTCATGCAGGTCGTGCCGCGATTTATCAGTACCGCGCCCGACGGCGCCGGCGACGAACGGGAGTTCCTTCGCGACTACTTCGACGACCCCGCGCGGATGCACTCGCTCGTGTTCCTCAAAGGCTACCAGTGGCCGTTCGATTCCCGCAAAGTGCTGGGCGGCTCGTCGATCATCGACCTCTTGGTGTACCTCGAAACCGTCGCGGGCGGCCGCCGCGTGTTCCTCGATTTCCGCCGCGACCCCGACGGATTCCGCTTCGACAAGCTCGAAAGCGAAGCCCGGGAGTATCTCACGCGATCCGGCGCCCTGCTCGATACGCCGATCGAGCGACTCCGGGCGATGAACCCGGGCGCGGTTCAACTCTACGCCGACCACGGGATCGACATGGCGGCCGAGCCGCTGGAAATCGCGGTTTGCGCGCAGCACAACAACGGCGGTCTGGCGGGCAATCTCTGGTGGGAATCGACCAACATCAAGCACCTGTTCCCCATCGGCGAGGTCAGCGGCTCGCACGGCGTCACTCGGCCCGGCGGCTCGGCCTTGAACGCGGGCCAGGTCGGCGCCTTTCGCGCCGCCGAGTTCATTGCCCGGCGCTATGCCCAGTGGCGAATCTCGGAAGCGACCATTCGCGCGGTCGCCGCCCGGGCCGCCGCCGGTATTCTCTCATGGATCGAACGCGGTCGAACCGCCGCGAAGTCCTGGCAAGACGAGCGGGCGGAACTGCAGGAGCGGATGAGCCGCGCCGGCGCGCACGTCCGCTCGCGCGGCGAGTTGGACGCCGCCGTCGCCGAAGCATGGCGGCAATTCGAGCGGATCGAGCGCACCGGCGGTGGACGCGCCGACTCGGACGAAATGGTCGAGGCGCTCCGCAACCGCGCGTTGTGCTTTGCCCATGCGGTTTACCTCGACGCCGTGCGTTTCGCCGTCGCCAGCGGCGTCGGCAGTCGCGGCTCGGCGATGGTGCTCGACGAGCGTGGCCAGCCGATCCATGAGAAACTCGGCGAGCGTTGGCGAATCGCCGGGGAGGAGCCGGCCTTCCGCGAGCAGGTCCAGGAAACCCAGCCCATCGCGTCCGGCCGAATCGAGCACCGCTGGGTCCCCCGCCGCCCGATTCCCGAGCCCGACCTCTGGTTCGAGACCGCCTGGGCGCGGTTTCGCAGTGGGGAGATCTACGAGACGTGAATGCCCGCCGGCACGGCCGAGCCGCGACCGCCCACGCTGCTGGCGACGGCGAAACGCACGGCATCGAGGTAAACCGCATGGGCAAAGCACAACGCGCGGTTGCGCAGCGGTTCGGCCGCCAGGTCGATCCCGTGGTCGGCGTAGAGCTGGACCGCGCCCGGGTTCATCGCGCGGCTGGATCCCGACGATTCCGGTCGCCTTGGAGGCGACGTTTGGCTGGCCCCGGGGTCGCCGACTTGCTGGAGGGCCTAGACTATGCCGTCCATTTGGGGCATCCGCCGGTCATCCGCGCCCTGGCCAAGCACGAGGCGAAGACGGATCGTTGCGACAGCGATCGGCTCGGGAAGTTCCTGCTCCGCGGCGACCAGGCAGCCGCCACGACCGACGGTTGCACGCCAAGTAGGCGGTTTGCGAGGCCCACCAAAGCCATGGCGAGCCAATTTGGTGGGCCTCGGCCGCCGGCTTAACGTGATTCTTGCCGTCGAGTACAATTCAGCGAGAAGGCGGTTCGCGAGGTACACCAGACCCGTAGACCGTGGCGAGTTGTGGTGCGTCCAGGCGCACCCTATCCCCGAAAGCACAGAATGATGTCCGTCCATCTCGAACGAGAAATCGACAAAATCAAAAAACGCGTCCTCTCGCTCTCCGCGATCGTCGAGGACCAACTCCAGATGTCCGTCCGCGCCATGCTCGATCGGGACGAGGAACTCGCCCGAACGATCCGCGAGCGCGACGCCGAAATCGACCAGCTCGAGATCGAGGTCGAAGAGGAATGCCTCAAGACGCTGGCGCTGTATCAGCCGGTGGCGATCGACCTGCGGCTGATTGTCGCGGTGTTGAAGATCAACAACGACCTGGAGCGGATCGGCGACCTGGCCGTCAACATCGCCCGAAAAGCGAGACGGCTGGCCGTGCTGCCGGCGATCGAAAACCCGTTCGACCTGTCCGGCATGGCGGAGAAGACGCAGGCGATGTTGCGCGACAGCATCGACGCCTTGGTGAACATGGACGTCGCGCTGGCCGGCGACGTCTGCGGGCGAGACGACGAGATCGACGCGATGAAGCGCGAGATCCGCCGGACAAGCGAGGCGATGATCGGGCGCGAGCCCGAACACGTCGCCGCCATCCTGAACCTGATGGCCGCGTCGCGCAACCTCGAGCGGGTCGCCGACCTGGCCACGAACATCGCCGAAGACGTCATCTACATGGTCGAAGGCAAGATCGTCCGCCACGGCGAAGGCGAGTAGGCTGGGCCGAGCGCGGCGAGTCCCACCAACATCTTCTGTAGAAGGCGACTCCGTCGCCGACCTCGCCGAGATCAAAAGCCCGTCGGCGACGGCGTCGCCTCCTACAAAAGAGGGGTACGCGCCGCGCGTTTTCATCCGGCGTTTCGCCCCCGGCGGTTTGCCTCGGGCGGAATTTGAGGGATAGTTACAGGTAACGTCCCCTGCCCGGTTCTGGAAGGTATCGGCCCGTTGAACGCCCTGGAATCTGAAGAAGCGATTATCCTGCTATTCTGCCGGGCGGTGCTTTTTTGCCGGTGGCTGCCGCCGGAGGAGCTGGGCCAGTGGGACATGGCCTTCAGCTTCCTGATGCTGGCCGCGCCGCTGTCGATGCTGGCCCTGCCCAGTTGCTTTGGGCGGTATCTGGAACACTACCGCCAGCAGGGGCACTTGCGGACCCTGATCGGTCGGACCGCCGTGACCGTGCTCGGCCTGACCACGATCGCCTGCGGCGTGCTGTATCTCGGCCGGGCGTGGTTCTCTCAACTGATCTTCGGCTCGGCGGACCAGACGCACCTTGTCGCCCTGATGGCCGGCACGCTCTGGATCGTCGTCTCGACGCACTACTTCCTGGAATTGCTCACGGCGCTGCGCAACGTCCGGTTTCTGGCGATGGTGCAGTTTGCCAACAGCCTGGCGTTTGCCGTGCTCGGCGCGCTCCTGCTGTTTGGCTGGGCGCGGGATGCCGGCAGCGTGGTCTTGGCCTACGGCGGCGCGTGCTTGCTGTCCAGTGCTTGGGTTCTCTGGCGATTGTGGCCCACGTGGCGCGCGCTGCCGGCGGTGAGCACGCCGCTGCCCCAACGGGACTTCTGGGCCAAAATCTTCCCGTACGTCGGCTGGGTCTCGCTGACCAGCTTGATGGCCAACCTGTTCGAAATCGTTGACCGGTACATGATCGTCCACTACTCGACGAACAGTCCGGGCGAGGCGCTGGCCCTGGTGGGCCAGTATCACAGCAGCCGGGTCGTGCCGCTGTTGATGATCTCGATCGCCCTGATGCTGGGCACCATGATCACGCCCCACCTGAGCCACGACTGGGAGCAAGGGCTTCGCGATCGGGTCAAGACGCGGCTGAACCTGTTTTTGAAACTCCTCGCCTTCGCGCTCTGCGGCGGCTCCGCGATGGTGCTCTTGGCCGCGCCGATCCTGTTCGATTGGGCCCTGGCCGGCAAATTCCAGGGCGGTCGCGAGATCCTTCCCCACACGCTGACCTACTGCATCTGGTTCGGCATGACGCTCGTCTCGCAGAACTACCTGCTCTGCGCCGAAAAGGCCCGGCTCGGAAGCCTTGCCCTGGTGGTCGGCCTGGGGGTCAACATCATCCTGAACGTGGTCCTGCTTCCGCGCTACGGGCTGGTCGGGGCGGTTTGGGCCACGATGGTCGCCAACGTGGTGGCCCTGGTGCTGATGTCGACCTTCAACCGGCTGCTCGGCTTCCGGCTGCACCGCGCGACGGTGCTCGTGCTGGCCATGCCCGCCTTGCTGTGCATCGGCCCATGGACCGTGCTTATGGCGATGCTCGCCCTGGGTGTGTTGGCGATCCTGACCGACTGGATTCTCGACCCCGCCGAGAAGGGGCAAATCGGCGAGGCCTGGTCTCGCTACGCCGCGAGATTCCAATCGCTCCGGCTCCCGTTCCGCGGTTCGGCGCCGCGGCCGTGAGTTGCGCTGCTGTAGCCCGAAGGGCTTGCGCATCATAGCCCAGGGCCCTTCCGCGCCACGCGTGGCGGCGACGGTGCCTGCACCCTTTTCCGGACCGTCATTGGAGTCGCTCGTTGCTGGCGTATTTACCGCTGCTATAATGAAACCTCAACGCACGCGTAAGGGGGACAGTCCCATTTTCGCGGCGACAACGCGAATTGGCAACACTATGTTCGTCGCGCCGCGAGAATCGGGACAGTCCCCTGCAAATGGCCATTCCTTCGTTCCGGAGAAAGCACGATGAAACGCCTGTCCCAAGTCGCCCTGTTTCCGTGTGTGCTGATTCTCGTCGCCGGGCTGGGCCGTGCCGGTGGCGCCGACGCGCCCGATCGGACCGCCGGCCGGAAAGCCTACGAGAAACTCATCGCCAAGTTCCCCGAGGATCGGCAGGGCTTCGGCGTCGACACGCACCTCGGCGCGGTCGATCATCAGCCGATGACCTACGGGCTGGTGCTTTCGGCCGAAGCGATCCGCCTGAAACATGCTCCGAACGAGGATAGCCGGCGCCGTGTGACCAAGGCGACCGCGTGGCTGTTGGAGAACCATGACCTCGACGGCGACGGCAAACCGGGATGGGGACTGCCGCAGACGTGGGACGCCTGGGCCGACGGCACCACCAACCCGGCCCATCAACCCTACACGATCACCACCGCAATCTGCCTCGACGGCCTGCTCGACGCCCTGGCCGTGCCCGAGCTTTGGACCGACGCCCAGCGCGACGAGATCCGCGGCCTGATGCGCAAGATCGTCCTGCGATGGTGCCGCGAACTGTGGTCGGAGGGCTACGGCGGCGGCTACTTCTGGTACAGCCCGGACCCGAACGACGAAGTCTTCGGCATCAACGCCTCGGTGATGTTCCTGGGCAGCATGGCCCGACTGCTCGTCGAACAGCCCGGCGTCTTCTCGGACGACGAGCGGCAACTCGTGCAAGAACGTGCCGATGCCCTTGCCCGGGCGGTCGTTCAGACGGTGAAGCCGCGCGAGGGGCTTCCCTTCTGGAAGTACGCCCCGGCGCCGAACCGATACAACAACATTCAGGACAACGATCTGGTTCACCACGTGTACATTCTCTGGGGCGTGGAGACGTATCGCGACTGTGGAGGCCGGGTGAAGCTGCCCTGGACCCGGGCGCAGGCGATCGCGTCGGTCGATTGTTTTTGGCGCGACGGGCGGATGTTGGCACTGCCGCAAGACGCGCCGGCCGAGCCGGGCGGAGCGATCAGCACGTCGCCGCCGACTCTGTGGAGCGTCGGCATGGCGCTGGCGTTCTACGCGAAGTGGGGCGACCCCGAGCAAGGCCGGCGGACGTTCGAGGCGATCGACCGCGACTACGGGCCGTGGCTGGAGCTGCGTCTGGATCCCAAGGGCCCCAAGGGCGAGGGCAACACGACCTTCTACCCCCGCCACGCCGCCCACGCGCTGCTGGGGCTGGCGATTTATGCCTATCGTTGACAGCGCCCGTGGAATTGCTGTATCGTGTTGATATATCCGCCCCGACGGGGCGCGGTTCTCCAAGCCCAGGGCGATGCCTGCCCACCCTCCCCTGATCCCTCCAGAAAGGACATTCCCACCATGAGAGTCTCTTGTGCCGCGCTGGTGTTGATGATTGTCGCGTTGATTGCCGCGCCGCTTCAGGCCGCCGGGCCGGACAAACCGTTTGACGGCAAGGACCTTTCCGGATGGAAGTTCCAAGGGCCGGCCGAGAAGAGCAAGTGGAAGGCCGGCGTCGCCCGCGTGTCGCCGGACGATCCGAAGCTCTTGGTCGTCGACAAGGGCGAAGGCGATCTGGTGAACTGCCTGCCGACGGCCAAACACGGCGAGTCGGTCGACATCTACAGCGACTACACCCACGGCGATGCCACGATCGACCTGGAGGTGATGGTGCCGGAGGGCTCCAACTCGGGCGTGTACGTACACGGCGAGTACGAAATCCAGGTGTTGGACAGCTTCGGCCAGGACGCGAAGCCCGGCCCGGGCGACATGGGAGCGGTTTACGGCGCCCAACCGCCGAAGAACCCCCGCTATCGCAAGCCGGGCGAGTGGAATACGATGCACATCGAGTTTCGGGCGCCGCGGTTCGACGCCAACGGAAAGAAGACGGCCAACGCCCGGCTGGTGAAGATCGTGCTCAACGGCCGGGTGATCCACGAAAACCTGGAGCTTGCCGGCCCGACGCCCAGCGGCGTGACCGGCAAGGAGCACGCCCGGGGCCCGATCATGTTCCAGGGCAACCACGGCCCGGTGGCGTTCCGCAACATCCGGATCACACCAACCGAGTGAGACCGAACGGGTGGCACGTCCCTGAGCCCCAGGTGAAGGGCGTGGCGGACATCGTTGCCGACTCAGCCACGCCCTTTCAGGGCGTGCC
>JAPLNP010000593.1 GCA_026401055.1 Planctomycetia bacterium | reverse complement strand
ACGGTCGCGGCTCGGTTTTGAAGGTCGGTCTTCAACGGTCGCTTCCACTTGTGGCATCCCGCGTGGGAACCTAGAATAACGGTTTGGACCCGCGAAACAATCACTGTACCCGTCACGCTCCGCGTGACCCACGTGTACTGGTCACGCTCCGCGTGACGCACGCCGCCACGCGGAGCGTGACGGGTACGATGGAAAGCCCGGAAAGGAACCGCATGTCGCGACGCTACGTCAACCAACTCGGCCCCCAGGACACGATTGACCAGGTTTTTCTCGCCTCGGAGAAGCAGCTTCGGCCCAACCGCAACGGGAATCTCTACCTTCAGGTGGAGCTGTCCGACCGCTCGGGCACGATCGGAGCCCGGATGTGGAACGCCACCGAGGACGTTTACCGCGGCTTCGACAACGGCGACTACGTCCACATCGAGGGCTCGACGCAGCTCTTCCAGGGCAACGTGCAGATGATCATCACCCGGCTCGGCAAGGTCGACCCGAGCGAGGTGAACGAGGACGACTTCCAGCCGCTGGCCGCCGTCGAGGTAGACCGGCTGGTCGCGCGGCTCGGCGAGATGCTCCGCACGATGGACGACCTGGCGCTTCGCAACCTGGCCGAGTGCTTCCTCCTCGACGAAGCGTTCATGGCGAGGTTCACCCGCGCGCCGGCGGGCGTGAAGAATCATCATGCCTATCTCGGGGGCCTTCTGGAGCACACGGTCAACTTGATGGAGATGGTCGTGCGGATCGCGCCGTGTTACCCGCAACTCAACCGCGATCTCTTGCTGACGGGCGCCTTCGTCCACGACATGAGCAAGGTGGACGAGCTGACCTACGATCGCGGTTTCGCCTACAGCGACGAAGGGCAACTGGTCGGCCACCTGGTGATGGCGGTCGGATTGCTCGAAGGCAAGGTGGCCGAAGCCGAAAAGCTCTCGGGCGAGCCGATCCCGCGAGAGTCGATCTTGCGGCTGAAGCACATGATCGTCAGCCACCACGGCGAATACGAGTTCGGCAGTCCCAAGCTGCCGATGACGCTCGAAGCGATCGCCCTGGCGTACCTGGACAATCTCGACGCCAAGCTCGCTTCGTTCGCCCAGCAATTGCGCGACGACCCGAACGTCGACAGCCCCTGGACCGCCTACAACGCGAACCTCCGGCGGAAGTTGTACAAGGGGGCGGAGGAGGTGGGGGAAGGTTAGAGTGTGGCCCAGCCGCCCTCGGCCGGGAGTCAGTGAAGTGGGGTGGGTCGAGGCCGCCGAGCGCTCGGGGCGATTCCGCAAACTGCCGTCTCGCCGAAGTGGGTCCGCGATCGCAATCTTGGTCGAGCGGCGGCGGGGGCCAACCAAGATGGCTCATAACTCGCCATCGTCAGGCGGCGGTACTCAGCCCGGTTCCTTTGTTTCCTGAATCTCCGGCAGCCCCAACTCCCGCCGCGCGCGGTTGGCCTCGTCGAGCGTGATGTGGTAGATGTAGATCGAATAGCCGGCCGACGCGATGGGCTCGAAGTCGAGGAAGTAGCAATACTGGCGGTCGCGACTGTATATTTCGTTCACACTCAGCGCGTACCAGCCAGGGCGGGGGCCAAATTCATTCATACCATTGTCACCCGCGGCCATAGAATAGCGCAACGGAGGCCCCGGCGGCGGATGTGGCGTCTCCGGAATGCCCGCGATTGTGGCCGGATAGGAATTCCAGTATGCCAACCCATCGAGCCTCACCGTCGGGTGCGTGCTGAGCCAATCCTTCAGGTATTGCAGATCCTGACCCCAGTCGATGTTGCTGTCCAGAAGATGCTTGCCGCCGTTCTTCGGCCCACCGACCAGTTCGTTGAAGTACGACAGACTGTGCGGATACGCCCAAAGACTGCTGCCGACCGACCAAGTCAGCGCCACGACAACCATCGTGGCAATCGCACGCCGTCCTCGCGTGAAAGGCCGCATATCGAACACCCGACCGACCTTGCTCGTCCAGATAAAGAGAAAGGGCATCGCCGGAATCACGTAGCGCGAATGGACCGAAAAGCCGGTTTGACTGCTCACAAATGCCAGTATCATCAAGCCCGGCGTGAGCAGTATCAGTTCGTCTCGCCAAGGAGCGTTGTAGCTTCGGCTGAAGATCGTCATGCCCACGGCAAGCGCGGCCAGGCACCAAGTGCCCAGCGGCACTTTGACCGCCAGCGCGTAGAGATAGTAGTACCACCACCCGTGGTCCGACCATTGCCCGCGCAGACACGACGGCAGCCCGCGCTCGAAATCGTGTTTCTGGATGTCGATACCCATCAGGTAGTTAATGGGCAACGGTACACGCACCTGCCCTGGCCAAGTGCCCGCAAAACGGTTGCCACCTTGCCGGTCGGGTAACGAATTCTCTCCAGCCCCGCCCAATGTCTTGCTCACGAAAGCGTAATCACCCAACTTCGTCAGCGAGCCTTCAAAGCCATAGCCGGAGTTGAGTATAGAGAGACCGAGACCAACGATCACGGTCATTTGGACGAACTCGTGAATTCGCGAAGTTGGGGTAACGCCTTTCGGCCGGGGCAATCGCCAAAGAAGCCAAAGAACCGGCCACAGCACAAAGAGCAGAATCCACGTGGTCTTGGTAAGCTCTGCAAAACCCAATCCGGTCCCGGCTAAGAGCGTGCGAAGCCAACTCGGCTCTCTCAACCACATCCAGAGGGCATATGCCGCTGTCACCCCCAAGGCCGCCGCCCCGACATCGGCCGTGATCAACTGTGCGTGACCAAGGATGTACGGGCAGAAACACCAAAGACTCAAGGCGAACAAAGCCGCGATACGGCCATGCAACCGACAGGCCCATCGATAACAGACGTAGCCGCCGAGCAGGCTTAGCGGAATACACGCCCACCGAGCTAGCGTCACCAGCCGAAAGACGCGATCCCGGTTGGCTTCGACAAAATCGTCTCGAATAAAACGCTCCGCTCGAACCCCCACACTCGCGTCGTAGCCTCTCCAGTCCGTCCTTGGCTTCACGGCGAGCACGGGGATTGCGGCCAACGTGCGAACCAGGGGTGGATTGACGCGAAACAACCCGAACTTTTCAAGCTCCCAGTGACTGATCCCAGCGATGAGATGGTCGATTTCATTCCTTGTCGCGCTGTTGTGGCATGCACCCCAGGCCAGAATCACCGCGTGGACGGCCATCACAATGAACACCATCGCCCTTATCATAGCCGTGGCACTCAACGAGACTCCTTCCCGTCACAATCGTCAGAATGCTACTCAGTGGGCGCGAGCGATCGTGAGCGATGTCGTAGCTTTTGAGATGGCCCGCAGATGAATTTCACTGCTCAATTGGATTGCCAGCTGTCGACGTGGCAATCGAATAGATGGATGTCAGAAAACCGCAAGAACAAGGGGCGAAATCACTCAGTTTCCGGCCCCTCAGCTATTGGAGTTCGCCACGGCTGATCCTCCGGCTGCTAGGACCCCAGAGATGGACTCGGGGACAACAGGGCAGCGTCCTTCAATTCGTGAGATTATGACCACAAGCTTGTGCCATCCGAAGACTTCGCGAGGATACTAACATCCATGGCTCGATTCCCGGGGCGAGGGCCTTGTTGCCTGCGACGCCCCAGAACAAGCCAGCCCACAATCTCCGGCGCTGCAAGCCTTAGTTCCCGGCTGCGAAACGAGCCAAATACGAGCGACAGCGCCGTCTGCTCTATTCTCCCTCGCCGCATTCTTGCATGTAGTTTATCTCGAACCAGAATGGATTCTGCGGATCGTCGGGGGGGTCACCTGGATTGTACGGAGGCTGTATCGTGTCATTCCCTTCCTGTATCCGTTCAAAACCAGTCACAACGCTGCACGGGCAATAGTATCCGTCAACGGCCTCCGTATGTGCGAATCCCAGGACCGCGAAACTCGCATCCACGTTCGGTTCACCGCCCCCCAAAACCATAGACCTGTTACACTTGTCCGGCCAATACCACCAGAGTGAAGACCAGTCACTTAGTGGAAAGCACTCCTTATCATAACACTTACACGCGCAACCACAATCGTATCCCATGGGAAAAGCGTGGGCGCTACCGCATGTTAGCCCAATGACAATCAATATGGCCGCGAGGAGCAATGTACAGGGCAGCAGAATAGCCATGATTGTCAGAGCACGTTTCGTTTGTTTGCACATCATACCAGACTCCTTGTGATAAGGTGAAGACGAAATCAGAACCGTCACACCGACTGTCGCCGTAACCGAATCTGCCGAACCCACAAAGCGATGACACACGTGACAATGATCACCATGGACAGCAACAGAAGCGTCAAACGTGCGCCGCCGGAATCAGTTGGCTCGCTGCGTGCCATGCCGCTTTCTGTAGAAAGTAAGTCTTCATATTGCGCTCCCCGTCTAAGTTCTTCCTTCGTTACCGTTCGCGGTTCTCCGGCTGGTCGAGCGATGTATCTCTTCATGCTTCTGAAATCCGTCACATATGTTCCAACAGGAAAATCCAGTTGGAACTCCGATCGCGGGATATCGGTGTTGATGGAGTATCCTTTCATCCTTGCAGCGCCCTGCTCGAACAGTCTACGACCACCTCCCGTGGCAATCCACTTCCACTCTGACGGCACCCAGCCATGCGACGGATCTTTTTGGTAAGAGATATCATAGGTCGTAACTCGCGCTTTGTCTCGCATTGCGGTCTGTAACCTTACAACAAGAAGATCGCGATGAGGATCAAGCCACAGCGTTCTGCCTTCACCGTGCGGAGAAGGGGGATTTGGAGAAAGGACGACGCAAGTTCGATCGTCGATCGTGTCCATGTTAGGACTTACCGTATACTTTTTCAGGTTCAGGCCACCCATATCCAGATCGCACGGCCGGTAGGCAAGCGCTAGTACCAAGAACACGGGGGAACGACATTGAAGGTTGCGGGCCTCCTTGTCAATGGCTCCCAGAATCTCGCCAGTACTCTTTCTGTAGTCGAACAGATTCTTTCCGACCTCTCCATCGAACGTATTCACAATAGGGTCTTGCGCAATTTCGGCACGAATAGGATTCCAGTACGATCCCTCGCAGTCCATGCGCAGCATGGTGCCATTGAAGATGACCGTCCGGGTACATTCAACTGAGACATCGGTTGCGGGCAGCCTTTCGAGTTTCGCGACATCCACCTTGCCTGTTGCGTCACCCTGCGGCATGGCGATCGCTACGCCTTTTGGGATCAAGACCGTTTCCTTCCATTCAAATCTGCCTGAGCGTATACGCTCCTGGCGTGCCTTCCATGCCGCTGAGACCTGATCTATGGTTGGAACGGATTCTCCCATTACGGTTCCGTCACCGGAGAATACTAGCATGCACACCCCGACAACTACGAGCACCGCGGCTACGATGCGCGACCTACGCAAGCGATTAAGCATGTTTCTTCCTCTCATGGTAGGATCCCCCGGCAGTCATGCTCGATTAGCACCAGTGTCTGCCAAGATCGCTGAAATCGTTGCACGGTCATCGGGCAAACCCGTAGTAGAAGACCTCAACGTCGATGCCATACGGTAGTGGGCGATCCTCTTGCTTCACATCGAACCTCACTCGCCCCGATTGATTGCCTGACCGAACAGTTCTCTGCACGACCTCGAACACCTTTTCATTATCTCCTTCTCTGCCGGCAACGCGATCCATCTCGACACCGGCGGTCGGCTCGGCCGTTGCCTCGACGATATCAAACGGCTTGCCATGCGCGGACCGGAATGTCACCTTGCACCTCCCCTTCTCGCCGATCTTCAGGGCACCGAAGTCGATGCGCGTCGGCGACACATACACATCATGGCCGACCGAAGCGCGAACCTCCACCGTATAATCAGGCGGCGGTCCCAGTCCAGGGGAGGGAAGGCTCTCTTGAGACATGATGGGCTTCAGGTTCACGTTGAACTCGTAGTCGCCAGCGACGAGATTCGGGCGAAGCGATATCGCCAGCCGATGCAGAATCTCGTCCTGCGTCGGCTGCACAACGGCAACCGTAGCCAGCGATTCATCACAACTCGCAGTAAAACCGGTGACTGGAATGAGGCATTGTATGTCTACCTGCCTCGTCGGAAAGGTATTACCTTCGACCAAGCCGCGACCAAATTCGACGAAATCCCGGAGCAGAAGAAATGGACATCGATGAACCGATCCCTTTAGCTTCCATATGAAGTTGTCAGACGTTGAATCGCGCAAGCGAGGTACAAGTTCCGTCCGGAATTCCAGGATAGGTTCTGACGCTTCCTCCCTGCCGCGAGGCCAGAGATGCAGAGTCAATTGCACCGGTACCATAGCTCCGGCATCGACAACGAACGATCGAGGCTCGATTTTCGCACAATTGCACGATGTCGCGATATCCCGTACCTCAATGGCTTGGTCCGTTGGGTTGTGCACGTGCAACGTCCACGGAAACGCTCGTTGCGACCAGACCATTCCGACATCAAGGTCTTCTTCTGGAACAACCAAACCATCCGTCACCGCGATGATCCTGTTGTACCACCAAAACGATACTATGATCACAACGCCCAGCAGACCGATCAGGCTCCACGCCGTCTTGCGGACAGAAACACTTCCGCAGCGTTGTTTTCCGCGATTCGCGCCGAGAAGGCCGCCCAGGAAACCTGCCACCCCTAATCCTCCTGCCCGAGCAAAGAGACCGGCGAGACGCCCTGGCAAAGCCAGGGACGCCCGGCGAGAAGGCACCGGCAACGCCAGCGGCACTCGCCGTCCGAACGAAGTCGAGCTATACAGAGCGTAATGGTCACCTTAGCCGGTATTCGACCCCTGTCAAGACGATTTCGCTCGCCCCCCCCCCCCAAGAAATCGCAAAATCCCCGCAAGACCCCGCTGGATAGCGACCCCAGGAATAGTGAGCGCCGCAACGCCGTTTGCCCAGTCGAACTGACTCCGCGGGCAGCGGCGACTCTGAAGGCCGCCGTCCCGCCGAAGCTCATGGATCGTGGGACTCGCTGCGCTCGGCCCGCGCTACAACTTGCCCCACACCGCCGAGGGCGGCGGTGCCACAAACGCCGCCTCAGATCTCGCTCCACTCGCCGGGCACGGGCACCGGGTAGCGGCCCTGGTCGTCGGCCTGGACGGGGGCGGGGCTGTCGTAGTTCAGCTTGTCGACGTCCTTGCAGAACTCGAAGTCCGAGGCCATCGCCGCGTCCCACGTGATGATCTTGCCCGAGTGTACCGCCGCCCGGCCCATCACGGCCGCCAGGTTGCCCTTGATCGCCCGCTCGGTTTCGTTGTGCGGCTTGTCGTTGCGGATGGCGTCCAGAAGCACTTCCCATTCGTACTGGTGCAACGGCCGGGTCTCCTGCGGAGCCTCCCAGGCGATGCCGTCCTTGTCGAGCCGCTGGTCCTTGTACGTGCAGGCGTTGCTCTTGTGGATCGGGCCCGAGAACCTCGCGGCGCACTTCGTGCCGTGCAGATACGTGACAAAATCGTTGTGGCAGTTGGCGATGTTGCGGTTCGTGACCAGGGCTTTGCCGCCGTCGGCGAACGTGAATTCCATCGAGTAGGCGTGGTGGCATTGGCCGTGGTCGTTCAAGCTCGGCACGCAGCCGCCGGTGCCGTGAACCTCGACGGGCCAGCCGTCCTTGATCCAGCAGCACTCGTCGATCTGGTGGATCAACAGCCCGATCATGATCCCCGACGACGCCCAAAGGAAGCTGTGTACCGCCGGGTTGAGCATCTGCCAGAGCAGTTCGTTGTGGTCGGCGGGCCGGCGGCCGATGGCGTAGGTGGCGTCCATCCGGTAGGCGTTGATCATGAGGACGTCGCCCAGCGCGCCGTCGCGGATTTTCTGGATCAGGGCTTGCCGGTTGGGCGAATGGCGGCACATCAGACCGGCGGCGATTTTGAGGTTCTTCTGCTTCGCCCGCTCGCCGGCGCGGAGCATCCGTTTCAGCCCGCCCGGATCGGGCGCGAACCCTTTCTCCATGAAGACGTGGATGCCCTTGTCCACGGCGTAGTCGAGATGGACGCGGCGGAAGCCGTCGTGCGTGGTGAGCATGGCGACGTCGCCGGGCCGGAGGCAGTCGATCGCCTTGCGATAGGCGTCGAAGCCGACGAAGCGGCGCTCGGGCGGGACGTCCACCGCGTCGGCGAACTGCTTGGCGAGCGCGCCGTGCGAAGCGTTCAGGCGGCCTTCGACCACATCGGCCATGGCGACAAGCTTGACCGGACCAAAGCAGCCGGCCCCTTCGAGCCGGGAGGCGTCGATCGCGTTGCCCACCGCGCCGCTGCCGCGACCGCCGCAGCCGATCAGGGCGAGTTGGATCGTGTTGTTCTCGGCGGCGTGGACCTTGGGAATGACGACCCCGGCGAGCGTCGAAGCCACGGCCGCCATCGAGCCGGCCTTGAGCAAGTCGCGACGGGAACACTTCGGTGACGACGAGTTCGTTTCGGCATGACGTTTCATGATGGACTGCTCCGGAAGGGAAGGTGAAGGTGGGGTTCGTTAACCCGGTCGCCTGCGACCGGCGTAATACAGTCCGCCAGTCACTCCTTCGCGAATTCCAAGCGGCCGGTCGCGGGCAACCGGGTAACAGCGACCGAGCTAACGGCGAGCGGGTACACCCCCAAGTCTAACCGCCGGGCGTGGCAAGATCAAGACTCGGCCGTCCAGGACGTAGGTTCGTTTCGCGGGGTCTGGTCCGTTCTTCGGCGGCGTGTTAACGTGGAACACCAAGAAGGACATTCGACCGGCTGATGACCTGAAATGGGAAGCAGCCTCCCTTGGCGAGAGCGGCGATTTGTGGAAGACGCTGGCGCTCTGCCGCTTGAATCTGAAACAGGGTACGGATGAAGTTCGTTACGTTCTTCTCGATCACGGGAATTCGTATATCGTCGTACGATGTTGGTCGCACAGTCGGCGATTCTCTCCAAGTTACGCGAAACGGCCGAAAGCCGCAAAAGCGGCCGCACCCGCTCGGGATCACGGCGGATCATCTCTTCGATGCCCTCGCGGGTTTCGTGCTTCATGCGGTCGATCTCGTCGTCGCGGGCGCAGACCGACTTGGCCAAGGCGACGTCCATATTGACCAGCGCGTCGAGACTGTCGTGGAGCATGGCCTGCGTCCTTAGAGCATCGCCGATTTCCGATCAGCCGTACAGGTCGTGGGCGGGACTATACGTATTACATCGTCCTCGGTGAGAATGCAGCGTTGACAGTCAGCGCAACTCGCTAGCGAATCGCGAGTGAGAAGCGGACAGACGTATCGGACGGATAGCGCATTCTGTGGCCCCAGGCGTGGTCTGCATTGACGCCAAGTCAACCATGCCCTCTCAGGGCGTGCCACCCGGACGCTTGCGGAGAGTTCGCTCGACCTCGCCGACGGCGGCCCCGAGCCGGCCGGCGATAGGGACAACGCATACCACTTCAAACCGCGGCTTTCCGCCGCGCGGCTATGGCAAGCTCGCATGGAAACGCAACACACGCCGCATTTAGCACTTGCCGGCCACTTACCACTTACCACTTACCTCTTACCACTTACCGCTCACCGTCGACCGTCGCCGGATCGAACGCTTTGAGCGCCGCTTCGTACACCGCGCGCAACGCCACGCCGTATTCCTGGGCGATCTTGCGGCACGACTCGAACTCGCATCCGAACCGCGGCACGCCGTCGGCCAGCCAGGCCACCTTGCCTTCGACCGGGCCCCAGGGCGTCCGGACGCAATGCGGCCGCCGCGCGAGAACGTGGCGACTCACCGGCCGGCGACGCACGCCCAGCGTGGTCGTCTCCTCGAATAGGATCGCCTCGATCGCGCCGACCGTTTCCGCGGGGCACAACACCGAGACCATGACGCCCGGCCGGTTCTTCTTCATCTGGATGGCCGTCGTGAAGACGTCCAGCGCGCCGGCCTCCCAGAGCCGAGCGGTGCAATAGCCGATCATCTCGCCCGTCAGGTCGTCCAGATTGGTTTCGAGGACCCAGACTTGATCCTCGCCGGGCGGCTGCTCGACGCTTGTGCCCACCATGAGCCGCAAGATGTTGGGCTGCTCGTCCAGGTCGCGCCGGCCCGCCCCGCAGCCGATCCGCTGGATCGTCATCGCCGGCAGCGGGCCGAAGTCGTCGGCCAAGGTGGCGAGGATGGCCGCGCCGGTTGGCGTGGTCAACTCCACCTGCACCGCCGACGGCGCCAACGGGATGCCGCAAAGCAATTCGGCGGTGGCCGGCGCCGGGATGCTCAACAGCCCATGCGCAATCCGCACCTTGCCGGAGCCGGTCGGCACGGGCGACGCCACGACCCGCTCGACGCCCAAAAGATCGAATCCGACCGCCGCGCCGACGATGTCGGCGATCGAATCGGCCGCACCCACCTCGTGGAAATGCACCTTTTCGACGGTGGTGCCGTGTACCTTCGCCTCGGCTTCGGCCAGACGCCTGAAGATCCGCCCGGCCACGTCCTTCTGGGCGGCGGAGAGCCGGCTGCCGTCGATCATCGCGAGGATCGTCCCCAGGTGGCGATGGGTGTGCTCCGGCTCGTACTGGACGGTCACCTGGGTCGCGCGAAAGCCCTGCTTGCGCACCTCCTCGGCCACCAGCCGGCAGCCGGGCAGTCCGAGCGAGCCGACCGCCGCGTTCAGTTCACCCAAGTCCACGCCCGCGTCGACCAACGCCCCGAGCGTCATGTCGCCGCTGATCCCGCTGGCACAATCCAAGTAAGCCACTCGCATCGTCCGTCCTCTCGCCGTGGATGTGTGGCATAGCCGCCCTCGGCTGTGCGGAGGCATCCTGCACAGCCAAGGGCGGCCGTGCCACATGACCTTGCCGGGGCGGCGGAGCCCGTCCCCATTTCGGGACATCCTACACAGCCGAGGGCGGCTGTGCCACAGAAAACTCCGCGTCGCCCCTTCGCCTACGGGTCGAAGACCGCCGAAGGATCGATCAACGGAAGACTCGGCATGGCCGGCGGAGTCCCGGTTTGGCCGGTGGTTCCCAGCGGCGGGCGCCGATCCACGGGTATGGGAACGGCGTTGGCCGGCGCGACCAGCCGCAAGGGAACCCGATCGGGCCGCTCCTCAAAGGGCCAGGGAGCCACCAGGTCGGCTGCGCCTAGCGCAGGCGAGGCCGGCGCGGCGGCGGGGGATGCGCCGGGCGGCAGTCTGCCCGGCCCGGATGTGTGTCCGGCGGGTACGACCGCTGGATCCTTGGCCGACTCGGGCGGGCCTTGGGGCTGAGACTTCTGCTCGGCCACCGGGTTCTCCGGCTTATTCGGCGCCTTCGGATCCGCGTTCGCCGGGGGCGTCTGTTTGGCCACCTGAGCGTCTGCTTGGTTGGGATCCTTCTGGTCGGCCACCTGGGGGTTCGGTTCCTTGAAGAAAGCCTCGTCGGCGACCGCCAAGTTGCTGGGTTCCCCGCTCGAATCCTCCCCATGGTTGACCAACGGGAGATTCAGGGAGTCTCCGGCGAGCTTCGTGCCACCGTAAATCGAGGGGACGCCGAACATCAACTCGCGTTTGTCGGTTCCAATCGTGCCCGCCCGGGCTTCGACGACGTAGTCGGCTTCTTCGCGTTTCTCTTTCAGGATGCAGCCGGAGGCGAGCATGTGCTGCCGAAGCGTGCTGACCAGGTAGAGATGATCGGTGGCCTGGCCCAGCGGTGTCGCGTCGAGATAGACGGTCCGGCCGGCCAACGCCCGAAGGTCGAGTCGGCTGACCGCTCGATCCATGGCGTCGGAGATGAGCAGTTGTTCGGTTGCCGTCCTGGCGGTATCGGTCCATCGGGTCGTGCCGCATCCGGCGACGACTCCCAAGACCACCATGGCTGTCACTAGCCGCAATCGCATTCGATTCCCTCGCTCGTTTTGCCCGTGGCCCCAGCGGAAAAAGGGAGCGGGATTATAGCGAAACCCGATGGCCGAAAGAATACTCATTCTCGCGGGCGCGGCAAGATGGGTTGTTTGGTCGTAACCTATTGCTATCACAGACGTTACGTTATGCGTTGCGATGGTTACAGAGCGACTCGACCGCGGCCAGCGGCCGCACCCCTCTGGTATTGCGCGGCGGCGCGCGTGAAAATGGCGCGGTTGGAGAAACCCAAATCCCCGAACGACGGAGTCCTTACGATGACGCGAAACACGCATTGGCGCCGACCGGCGTCGGCCGGCGGTCTGCTGCTGGTGACGATTCTCTCCGCGGCGATCGGCTCGGCCGACGAGGCGAAGAAGATCGTTCTCTTTGGCGAAGACACTGCGGACATGTCCGCATGGCGAGGCAAGACCGGCGACTGGGTGATCGTCGGCCAGGCAAAGATGAGCACGGACGATCCCAAGCTGATCGCGACCAGCCCCGGCCGGGGTGTCGCCGTCAACGGGCCGACCGGGCGAACCGTCAACATCCAAAGCAAGGCGGAGCACGGCGACGTCGAAGCCCACGTCGAGTTCATGGTGCCCAAGGGGTCGAACTCGGGCGTTTACTTCCAGGGCCGCTACGAGGTCCAGGTGCTCGACAGTTGGGGCGTCAAAGACGTCAAGTACGGCGACTGCGGCGGCATCTATCAGCGCTACGACGAGAAGGCCGGCCGCGGCTACGAGGGCAGCCCGCCCCGGGTCAACGCCAGCCGCGCCCCCGGCGAGTGGCAATCGTTCGACGTGATCTTTCGCGCCCCGCGGTTTGATGCGTCGGGCAAGAAGGTGGCCAACGCCAAGTTCGTCAAACTGGTCCACAACGGCGTGGTGATCCATGAGAACGTCGAGGTGACCGGGCCCACGCGCGCCGCAGTGTTCGAGGACGAGAAGCCGGCCGGCCCCCTGATGCTCCAAGGCGACCACGGCCCCGTGGCGTATCGCAACCTGTGGATTCGGCCGGTGCACTAGGAGGCGACTCCGTCGCCGACCGGCGTCGCCAGCTACCCCGTCTACCCAGCCGGCATATCCGCGCATGTCGTAGGGCGGACGCCACGAGCCGTGGGTCCGCGTAGCGTTCGGATAGCCTGGCCTCCGAGGCAAATCGCGCGAGGACTCGTGGCCAGGTCGTTGACACTACACTGCTGGTGGGTACACTTAGGTTATTGAAGAGCGTAGACGCCGCGGGGGGACGGTTCTGGCCGTCGCGAGCGTTTATCCTGGGAGTCTCTGGAATTCGGGCACTTCTCTGGCGGAGACATCTTCGAGACAACACATCGGTTCCCGTAACGAAAGGACTCAGAAAAGACACGAGGTTTTCTCACGGGGAATGGTGTCATGTCGAAGGTACGCAGGAAGGTCGCAGGCGAGGAGCGGCTTCTCGTCGGCGCGGTCGTGATTGTCGATGACGATCCCGCAAGTCGTCAGGCGGTTGCCGAACGGGTAAGGCTTGGTCTTGGCGAGAGCGAAGGCGTATTCACCCCGAGGGAGAGCGACGAGGCGGTCGGCCTGCTCAAATCGCTGCAGGAAGACCCGGAAACAGAGGTCCTCGTGGTTCTCGTGCGTCTCCTGCCCGAGGTCGAGGCCGGCGTGCCGGAATTGCGCGGATTGATCGAGCGAATCCGCAGCGAGGCGCCGAGCGTTCCCGTCATTGCCTACACTGACAGGCTGCTCGCAGAGGTCCGCGAGCACGCAACTGCGGCCGGCGCGTCTGCCTGTGTCAGTCTGGAAGATGTCGAGGCCGCCGTATACGGCGTGTTCCTGGAAGACGAGATTGGTGGACTGAGTGAGTTTACGCCGACGGTGGCGGGCGTCGTCCACACGATCAACCTGGGCATCAATATCGTGGACCCGCAGATGCGCGTCCTCTGGGCGAACGGGCGTCTCAGGTCACTCGTTGATAAGGCCGACGAGACGCGGCAGTCGTGTTGGGGCAGATACCACAAGTTCTACCATCGCCAGTGCGTGTGCGCATTGTGTACGGCAGGACTTGCGTTGCGGGCTGCCCAGGACAAGATCGAAGCTGGCAGCATCGGGGACAACGGACGACTGACGGGGTCCCACATATTACCGGTCCAGGGGAAAGTAGCGTGCGTCGACGTGAACGCCGCGCCGGTTCTCAGCCGCGACAAGCGCAGGGTGCTCGCGATCATCGAGGCGAGCCGTATTGTCACCGAGGAGTGGGAGAAGAAGACCGAGGCCCACGACCGAATCCACGAGGTCATCGCGGCGGCCCGCGTCTTGGGGCAGGAACGCGAGGGGGCCCCGTCGTTTGCGGCGGTCTCGGTTTACTACCGTCCCAAGGGCGGTGACGATCTACACCTCTTCGACTCGGCATTCCAAGAGGGCCACGATGTCCCTAAGGTCGTGCGTCTCGCCGAATTGGCGACCGCCTACCGTGATGTGTTGGAGGATCGCCAGCCGCGATTCCTCGACGTAGCCCGGGACGACATTGCCGGGGACGACGTTGCGCGGCGGCACTTCCTTTGGGCAGGCTGGACGTCTTTGACGGAGAGGGACGTCGTCATTGATGTACTCTATGCCGACGAGAAGGCGGCGGGACTCTTCACCGAGGACCTTCGGCCGTACTGGCAGTACGTGATCGAGAACTTCGACGCGGCGCACGAGTCGCGGGAGAAGGCGTTCGAACGCAGCGCCAACTCTTTCCTGGAGAGTTTTCTGGCTAAGACGGCCAACGGCATCCGCGACGAAGCCAGCCTTGAGAAAGTGCTGAAGGCGGCCGTGGAGTGTATGGACAGAGCCCTGCACCCCTGGTCGATGTATGTCCGCACTTTGGATCGGCGAACCAGTACGCTCGTGAAGCGCAACGGGTTTGGGCCCTACTACAACATGGCGCCCGCGGCCCGAGAGTTGCGGTACGATGGGGTCGCTTCGGGGAAGGTGGCGGCGCGCCGGGAGATCGTTTGGAGCGAGCACGCCGATGTGGCGTACGACCGTCAATGCGTGGGCCGCCCATTGACCGCGGACGAGGAGCGCGACCTTCAGCGGATTGCGGGCCACGCAACGTTGCCGCTGGTGTGTGCGGACCGCGTCTTGGGCGCGCTGTGCATCCAGTTTGACGACGATTCGCCGTTATCGCCCGCCAGACGATCCTTTGTCGAGGCCATGGCCAGCGCGCTGGGAAATGCCCTGGGAAGCCTGGAATGGGCGCACCAGCGACGCACTGTGGGAGAGTACTCCGAGGACTTGGACCGGCTGATGTTCCGCCGGTCCGAGCACCCGGAAGAAGAAGAAAACGAGTTGCTCACCCAGATCACTTCCAAGGTTTTTGAACTCACGGCGGCGGAAATCGTGGCTTACTATCGTTACGATGGCCAGAGTCATAAGTTGATGCTCGTCTCGGGCGCCACGCAGGGGTCAGTGCCCAAGGACATGGCGTTGCCACAGGTCATTCCCGCGGATGTGGGCGTGGTTTCACGCGCGGCTGGCAATCGGCAAGGCTATCGCGTATGGGATTATCGAACCAGTGATTGGCAAACGGTCCGCAATCGTCTGCTTGCCCACTTCCCGAAGGGGCCGGAAGGCGAGTTCTGTCGCTGGGTGGGCTCGGAGATCGCCGAGCCCGTCCTTGGGCGCCAGCAGGCCGTGGCGGGCGTGCTCGTCGCCCTCAGTTCGATTCCCGGTTGGCTCAGCGCCGACGACGAGGAAGTCGTCCGCGAGTTTGCTCTCAAGACGGGCCTGTGCCTCGAAGCCAAGGAGTTGATGCGCAAACTCAATTGGTATTCACGTACGAGAATCGCACTCAACGACATCACGGCGGCCATGGCCCGCACGTCGGACGCGGGCATGCTGTATCGGCTTCTTCTTCTGGGTGTCACCGCCGATGAATGTCTCGGTTTTAGCCGCGCGATGCTGTTGTTGTGTCAGGACGCCGATCGATTCGTGACCGCCGAGGCGGTCGGAGCCCGGTCGCGGTCCGTCGCGGAACAGCAATGGCAGGAGGCGAGTGCGATTCCGCTCAGCCGAAAAGTGGAGGCATGCAGCCAGACTCCGCTAACTCGGCCTGGCGACCTGCGGGAGTTGATTGGCCAACTGGCCATGGATTTGCGACAGAACCCGGATATTCTCCGTGCCTTTGAGGACGGGAGAATGGTCGTCCGCCGACAGGGCCAGTCGCACGTGGTCCGCGAGGAACAACTCGTTGCGGCCCTTTGCCCGGAGCCGGGCCAAGACAGCGAATACGTGCTCGCCCCTTTGGTTGTCGGCGGCGAAGTGGTCGGCGTGGTCATGGCCGATCGGGCGTTCTTGCTGGACAGGAGAATCGGAAAGGACCGACTCGATCTCCTGCTCCTGCTTACCGGCGAGTTCGCGCTGATGCTCCAGGCGATCAAGCTGCGGCGCGAAGAGCAGGAGGCGGTAGTCGCTAAGGAATTGGCGCGAGGCATCAGCTATTCCCTGCGCACGCGGGCTGCCGCGTTCGAAGCCCGAATAGCTAACTTCGCCTACTCGCTGGGAAGCGGGCACGAGGCCGAAATCGAGGAACTCAAGCGCGCGGTGCGAGTGTTCTTCGGCCGGGTCGGCACCCTTGCCATAAAGTACTGGCGGTTTGAGGAAGTCCCTCCCGGCAAGACGCAGAGGATCGATCTGGATGCGGTGCTGAATGACTTGGTTGCTGTGCTTGCGGACCACCGCATCACAGTGACGCGGGCTGGTCGGCCGACCTGGATTCTGGCGGAACGACAGTATATTGACGACGTGCTTCTGGAAATGCTGTGGAATGCGTGCGACTTCGCCGACCGCCAGGTCGGCCGTATTGAGGTCGGCATCCGCGCGGAAGGCGCGATGGCTCGCGTGGACGTCAAGGACAATGGTCCGGGCATCCACCCGGAACTGCGTCCGGACCTTTTCAAGCCGTTCAAGTGCTTCCCGGCGACGCGCATGGGTCTGGGGCTTTCCTATGCGGCGAGAGTGGTTGAGGCCTATGGCGGCAGCATGGACGAGATTGGGACGTGGAAACATGGGGCGCACTTCGTGGTGCGAATACCAACCGTGGAGGGCGAAGAACATGAATGACGTTACAGTGCAGCCGCTCATTTTGATAGCCGACGACGATGAGGAGTTCCGGGAACGAGCCATTCCCCAAGCGATGGCGCGTCTAACGACGCGGGAGCCTTTGAAAGCCAAGAACGTCGAGGAGGCGTGCCTGCTCGCGGCGGAGCACGACGACGCCAGCGCGGAACCGCTGGATCTGATCATACTCGACATGCACATGCCGCTTGATGAGAACACCATCACACCGGCGAAAGACGCGGGAATTCGATTCTTGCGAGGTAATCAACTCACACTGCGTCCAGTGATCGTCTTTACAGCCTACCCCAGCTATGGGAATTGTGTGTTGGCAATGCAAGCGGGCGCCGCCGCCTATCTTCCCAAGAAGACACAGGAGACGTACGAAGGGACCGAAGAAGGAGGCATCGACCAACTGGTCGAGACTTGTCGCCGTTTGTTGACGAAGGCCGAACCGAGCGAGACACATCACGTACCGGACGACG
Source organism: Planctomycetia bacterium (assembly GCA_026401055.1). Taxonomy (GTDB): domain Bacteria; phylum Planctomycetota; class Planctomycetia; order Pirellulales; family Thermoguttaceae; genus JAPLNP01. Next base: position 5,036 of record JAPLNP010000593.1, on the reverse strand, counting down.
CCTGGCTCGGCCAAAACTACGAATGGCTCTGCCAAGATTTCGCTGATCGTTGGGTGGCTTTCGTGGCGTCTGAAAAGGCATCGACGCTGGGAATCGCGGGCACCGAGCGCGCCGGGCTCACGATCATCAGCGAGGAGCATCGCGAGAACCTCGTGCGCCTTGTCGCCAGAAACCTTCCTCTTCTCGGCGAGATTCCGCGGATTGTGTTCATCCCCGCGGGCGGCGCGCTGCCACATGAACCGCAGGAGGAGACCTAAGAATGCCCCTCGGTGGACCGGCGATCTACATAAGGAACGAACCACGACCATCACACCAATTCAATTCCGATGTGATTGGCCGTGGACGAGATTATCAGAATTTGACGACAGAGGCGGATCACTGCGTCATCAGCATTCGGGCAGCGGCCAACCCGGCAGACCCCTTAGATTATCCTCTTCTAGAACATGCCGTTCCGATGAAGTGCCACGTCAGCACCGACACTCGGCCAACCATTTTCCAGGGGGGGATTGCCGGCCGTCTGCATTTGCAACCGCCTCTCCAGCCGTTTTACCAGTGGGTCGATACCTTCCTAGGGCCTTTCAACGGACCGTGGGGCAGCCATGTCGTGTGGCTTTCCATCGGCCCTGACTACTTGCCCGTCAAGGTCTTGTTTCCGGTACGACTTGGACCAGAGGGCTGGGAATGGTGGAGTGACGTTCCGAAGTGGAACGTCCTGGGGATGAAAGGCATCCTGAGGCGCCGGATGCTATGCGTGACCTCCGACCAGGTCTTCGTGTTTGAGCGACTTCGGCGCGAAGGATGAGGCAGGAATCGCCCCCCGTCGGCTGTGCGATTGGTGCGCGCCGAACGATAATCCACCGATTCTCACATGGCAACTGTCGCTCGGAACACCGAGACGCAGAACACCTTCCTGACCTTCAAGACTGGAGCATGACCATCACTAACCGTGTCCGTGTGTCTCTGCCGTGCGTGCTGTCGTTGGTTTCGTTCTGCGTACTTGCCACCGCTGCGCCGGCCGGCGATGAGTTGCCGCCGTCGGACCAGGTGCGGCCGGAACTCTATGCGACGGGCTTCGAGTTCGCCGAGGGGCCGGCGTTCAATCCGGCGGGCGACCTGTTCGTGGTGAACTTCCGCGGCAACGGGAACATCGGTCGGATCGCCGCCGACGGAACCGCCGGCGTCTTCCGCGACCTCCGCACGGTCGTGCCCGGGGCAAAGATAAAGGGGTGACGGAGGACGTCAAGAGGTGTCGTGGGATGAGACAGCGGTGGTTCGGGCACCAAGCGTCAAGCGACGCTTGTCAGAGAGATTCCAGGGCAAGAACGGCTCGATGTCTTCGGGAACCTTTCCGCCCGCTACCGTGGATCGGACACGTCAGCGCCTCCGCTGGCATTGGGACAGACTCCTCTTCGACCTGCAGGTGGCTTCGCAAATCCAGAAGCATGGCACTCATGGAGCCACGCCACACCCAAATGGACCGCCTCGGACCGGATCAATTCTCTTGCCAATCCACCCCAACGGACAGGTTGGACGAAGGTTTGCGGCAAAGCCGGGCGCCTACTCCGGCAGCGGTTGGTCCTTCGTCTCGGGGGCGAAGTAGGCCACGACGATGCCCAAGAGGAAAATGGAGCACATCGTCACGCCCGCGTAACGCATCGGCTCGTCGTAGTCCTTGTAGACCACGCTGGTGAGCAACCCCAGCGCCAAGGGCCCCGTGGCCGCGGCAAACCGCCCGATGTTGTAGCAGAACGACGTGCCCGTGCTCCGCAAGTGCGTGGGGAACAACTCGGGGAAGTAGATCGCGTATCCGCCGAAGACGGAGAGCTGGAAGAAGCCCATCATGGGCACCATCCAGTAGACGTCGACGGCGTTGTCCATGAAGAGGAACGTGATCGCGGTGCTCACGAAGGCGGCGAAGAAGAACATGGCGAACGTCGGCCGGCGGCCGATTTTCTGGGTCACGCGGCTGAAGGAATAGACGCCGCAGAACGCCCCGAGGTTGAACAGGATCGAGGTCCAGGCCGCCCAGCCGCCGACCTCGCCCTTGATCTCGGCCGTGCGCTGAGTAATGCGTTCGAGTTCGGGCGCGAGTTCGATCTTGCCCTGCCCATCGCCTCCCAGGTACTCCGCGCGGCGGCGACGATCCTCCTGGGACTGAGCCGGACGCGACTCGCCCGGCCGATCGAGGTACGCCAGCACCGCCTCGACCGAAACCGCCTTGCTCTCCTTGCGGAGCGTCAGCGCGGCCTCGTAGAGGCGATAGGCGTCGCGGTTGGAGGCGTCGAGGCTCAGAAGGTGCTCTGGGGCGACGTTCGTCTGGACCTGTTCGAGGAGCGCTGGCGCGCGGATGACCTGCCGCAGGAATGCACGATCCTTCTCGGCGCCACCTTGGTCGCGGTATCGCTGCTCGGCGATTTTGCGGAACACGGACTGATTCAGGTCGATGCTGAAGAAGCCAATCCCCCACAATCCGATCACGCCCGAGAGCGCAAGCAACATCCCCAAGATCACATTCCTGCGCCACCGCGGAACACCGAACAGCTCTCGCACCGAACCGGCCCGCTGCTTGTGTTGCCCATCCACGGCGACCGACTTCTGCCATTTCTCGGGCTCGCGGAGCCGCGTGATGACTACGATGGCCAGCAAGGCGGGGAGGATCCCCACGGCGAACATCCACCGCCACGTGCTCTGAAGCGCAAGGTAGCTCATGCCCACGCCCACCAACCCCGCCGAGACGTTTCCCAGCGCGGAGAATGCCTGAAGCATGCCCAAGGCGGGCGCCCGCGCGCGGTCGGGCATCGCCTCGGCCACCAGTGAAACGCCCACGGCGAATTGCCCCCCCACGCCCAGGCCCGTCATGAAACGGAAGAACATGAAGTCCCAGGGCCCCTGCGACAGCCCACCCAGGCCGGTAAACACCGAATAGGACAGGATGGTCCAGACCATCGTCTTCGCCCGGCCGATGCGGTCGCCCATGATGCCGAAGAGGATCCCGCCCGTCGCCCAGCCGATCAGCATGACCGAGGTCGCCAACGTGGTGTACCGTTCCACATCCGGATCGCCGGGCGGCACGCCCAGAAGCTCGGTCATGGCTGGCTTTCGGGCCAGGGCGAAGAGCTGCTGGTCGCCGCAGTCGAACAGCCAGCCCAGCGTGCAGACGATCAGGACGAACCAGTGATAACGGTTGAGTTCCTGGTACCACGGTCTCGGCGAATCAGACATGCGGGGACCTCCTGGGGGGATCGAGTAGGCTCCTAGCTTACCGGAACCGCGGGCCGATCACAAGAGGTACGATCCTCGCGGAAAAAAAGGGGGGTAACGGTTAAAACGATGCGCGCGATTGGGTCAACTCGCGAAACTTTGCTGGGGACTTCGGCACGGCGAGACGAAAACAAGAGATAGTGGACCGTAGGACGACCGGCGGCACTTCCCCACAGAACAATCCGAGAAACGAAGCAGGATGGTCCCGATGAACAAACCCGATCCACCGTTGGTCCTCGTCGTCGACGACGAACCGGAAGTCCTGGGCGAGCTTGCGGCGGTGTTGGCGGGCGCGGGCTACGCCTTTCAGTGTTGCGACAACGCCGAGGCGGCCATCCGGCTTGCCGCCGCCAATCCGCCCGACGTGATCATCTCGGACATCAACCTCGACGGCCACAGCGGCCTGGAGATGTGCGAGCGGATCAAAAGGGACCACGCCCTGAACGACGTGCCCATCATGTTCCTTTCCGGCGCCCAGATCCCCGACATCATCCGCCGCAGCCACGCGGTAGGCGGGACGTATTACCTCCGCAAGCCGTTCGACCCCGAGGTCCTCCTCGAACTGGTCGACAAAGCCCTGTGGATGCCGCATCTGGTTCGCAGCCACGAGCAAGCCGTCGCGGCGGGAGGGTAGTGGTTTACGGTTGACGGTTTACGGTTGACGGTTTACCGTTTACCGTTTACCGTTTACCGTTTACGGTTGACGGCTCACGATTGTCCGTAGCCGGTGCACAAAGTGAAAGATGCGTAGAGGCCCCCCCCCCGACGCAGTCGGGGGGCGTTTTGGCTGAACACCGTCAACCGTCAACCATCAACCTTCAACCGTCAACCTTCCGTCGCCGGCCGCCGGTATCCGTTGGCCCAATCGAGCAGTCCCTTTCGGGCGGCCAGCTTCACCAGTTCGACGACGTCGGGGACGTTCAGCTTACGCATCAGACGGGTCCGATGCGCCGCGACCGTGCTCTCCAGCAGGCTCATCTCGTCGGCGCACTGCCTGATCGAAAGACCGTCGGTCAGGTGGACCAACACCTCCAGTTCGCGAGACGTCAGGGTCTCCAAGGGCGTGCCGATCAAGCTCGGCCGGTACCACAGCCCGACGGGCGTCCGGATCATATGCTCCTCGACCGCCGGGCAGAACGTCTGCCGCCCCATGATCGCATCGGCGACGGCGACGGCAATCTCGTCGAACGTGGCGTGCTTGGTCCAGTAGCCCGAGGCGCCCAGCCGCAACACCGACCGGACGTGCCCGTGCTCGACCTCGTCATCCAGAAACAGGACGCGGCACCGCGACGGCGGCGTCAGGAGTCGTCGCGCGGTCTCCAGGCCGCCGTGTTCCGGCATGGTGAAGTCCACCAGGGCCAAGTCGGGCCGGAAGAGCGCGGCGATTCGCAGCGCCTGCTCCGGATGCGATGCCACCGCCACCTCGGCCACCTCCGGCACCGTGCGGAACATCATGGCCATGCCCGCGCAACACAACGCATGGTCGTCCACGACCAGCAGTCGCCACGGTCCGTCGGCGTGGGGTGGGCTCGGTGATCGGGCGAGGGGATTGGCGGATTCCATGGTGACAAGTCTAGCGAACGGGGGTGACAACTAGCTGTCACCCCGAAACCGACTTGTCACAAGATTTCGCGGGCTGTTGGTGTCATCCTGACGGCCCGATCGGGGTGCACGTCAGCTTTTGCGATCTCGGGTTGGGGGACTGGCGGGTTTGGGGCGGCGGGTGAAGGGGTAGCCGGGACGCGTTTTCAGGTGTTGGACCAGGCGATTGTCGT
>JAPLNP010000555.1 GCA_026401055.1 Planctomycetia bacterium | reverse complement strand
CAACGCTGCTGCACCCGCGGATGTGGATGCTCGTAGCGCAGTTTTCCGATCCGTTCGATATCTTCTTCCCGTACCACAAACGACAGCGGCCTGGCCATCCTTGGCTCCCCCAAGAGACCTTTCTTCCGCCTCTGTGGCGGCTTGCCCCGGCCCAGTATCCCTATTTCCCGATATCATGCCAGACCCATTTTGTTTCATAGACCGCCGGAAGGCGTATAACGTCACTCAGTGCCTTCATCCCCCTCGGATGGGTTTTCTCCGAAGGAAGACCGCCGGCGCGGCGTCGATTGGTTGCGGGGCTATCCGCCGCGGGATACAATCAGCGGCGCGGGCTTGAATCGGCCCATGACCGAGGCGACGGCCCGCCGGCTGCCCACTTCCACGTTGCCCCCCACTCTCGTCCATCCAGACACAAGGAGCTCACCATGAGTGACTCGCTCAGTCGACGACAATTCCTCGGAACCACCGCGGCGGCCGGCGTACTTCTGGCCGGTCAGATCGGCGCCCGACCGTTGGCGGCCGCCGAGGACGAAGCGTGGCCCAAGCTGCCGCCGGTAAAAATCTATAGGGTCTACGCCGGCCGGACCGGCGCAAACTATCTCTCCCGGCCGACCGAGGAAATCGAGAAATTCGAAAAGTACCTCGCCGGCGTCGAGAAGAAGCTCGGCGACGTCAAGTTTATCGGCGGCGATTTGATCCCTCCGGCTGAAGTGGACCAGGTCGCCGGCAAGCTCAAAGAGGCCGACGGGGTGTTGCTGTTCCATCTGTCGGGCCATGGCGGCGACGCGCCTGTCCTGGGAAAGTTGATCGACGTCGGACTGCCGACGGCCGTCTTCTCGCAGCCCTTCAGCGGACACGGCTGGATGTACTTCCCCGCTTGGCAGAAGGCCGGAAAGAAGGTCGTCCTGCTGCCGACCAGCGATTGGAGCGAACTGGACCGGGTCGTGGGTCTGATGCGGGTAGCGCCGCGAATGCGCGAGACGAAGATCCTCGCCGTCGGCGACCGCCTGGGAACCCAGGCCGCCTGTTCGATCGAGGACGTCAAGAAGAAACTGGGCACCGTGGTGATCCCCATCGCCAACGAGGAAGTCATCGCCGCCCACCAGGCGATCGATCTCAAGGCCGCCGAGGCCGAGGCGGAGGCGTATTGGCTCAGCCAAGCGAAGAAAATCGGCGAGCCCAAACGCGAGGACATCATCAACTCCGCCCGACTGTATCTGGCGCTCAAAGGGCTGATGCTCAAGCACGGCGCCCGGGCGACCACCAGCTCGCACTGCATGGGGGCGCCGGCCAAGGGGTGTCTGAGCTACAGCAAGCTGAACGACCTGGGCATGGTGGGGGCCTGCGAGGGCGACATGGACTCGACGCTGACGATGCTCATGTTCCAGTACGCCTTCGGCCTGCCCGGCTTCATCACCGACCCCGTCTTCGACACCGCCAGCAAGGCCCTGATCCACTTCCATTGCACCTCGGCGACCAAGATGGACGGTCCGGGGGGCAAACGGCTGCCGTTCACGATCCGCACGCAAAGCGACAGCGACCAGGGCGTGTCGCTGGAGGTCGAGAACCGGATCGGTCAGCCGGTCACGTGCGCGAAGTTCATCAACGCCGACACGATGCTGATCTCGACCGGCAAGATCTTCAAGGTCACCCACGAAGAAACCGGCTGTCGCACCCAGTTCTGGACCGAAGTGCCGGACGCCCGGGCGATGTTCCTCAACTGGGGCGGCGGCGTGCTCTCGGGCGGCGTGATGACGCTCTTGCACCGCGTCGTGTTCTACGGCGACCACATGCAAGCCATCCGCGACCTGGCGACGCTGATGGGAACGAAGGTCGTCGTCGAGGGGTGAGAAAGTCGATCTCCGCGTCTTTGCGTCTCCGGGGGAGAACGATAGGGGGAACCGAGCGCTAAGGCGCAGAGGGAGACTCTACGAGGTGACACTCATGTATCTCATTTACTTCGACGAGTCCGGCAACACGGGTACCAACCTCAACGATGTCCAGCAGCCCGTTTTTGTACTATGCGCGTTGGCTGTGCCCGAGTCGAGATGGTTGCAGGTCGAGCAGGACCTACATGTCGACATCGAAAAGTTCTTTCCAACGCTTCTATCGGACGATTTCGAAATCCATGCTGCCGACCTGATGGCGGGGCGGCAGTCGTACAAAGACATCCCCTTGGATAACCGCGTCGCCTTCCGAGACGCTTGGTTCTCGGTTGCCGTGAAGCATGAACTGACCCTCGTTTACCGAGCCATAACGAAGAAGCGATTCCAACAGTGGGTACACGATACGTTCGGCGTCGGGATCGCCATCAACCCGCATGTCGCTGCCTTCCCGCTTGTGGCCCGCGTGATCAACGACTGGCTCGACTCGCAACCGGACTCTCCACTCGGGATCATCATTTCGGATGAGAACAAGGAAATTGTCCGGGATGTGGAGAAGTCGATCAAGGTTCTTCGGGGCGTCGAAGGTTCGTTGAAGCTTGGCCGAATCATCGAGAAAGGCTTCTTCATCGATTCGTCCAAGAGCCTGGTCCTCCAACTTTGCGACCTATGTGCTTTCACCTTACGGAAGATGGAGGAAGCGAAGGCCGGCTTCCGTGACAACGCGCTGCACCATGGCGGGTTTGCGTTGTTGGAGCCGCTCGTTTACCACGGCGACGAAGCCCTGCGCGACATGCTCGAGTGGATCACGTCGGAGGAAAAAAAGAAGCGGCCAGGGACAATGTCCTGAGTCGGTGAGGACCGGCCCATACTGGTCGCTAATTGAAGTATAGCAGAATCTGACGCTCGGACAACACCTGTTCTGTGGCCAATCTTTTTAATCCTTAGTCGATATGTGATGAATGTACGGCGTTTGGCGGACAAACTCGACCGGTCGTTCAGGATTGTCGGACGGCCCAGGGCGACATCTACGGACACCGCCTCGAAATGGCAAGACAAGATCACGAGAACCATAGCCCGGGCATTTGGCGGGCCCTTTATCCGTTTGAGTCGCATTTCCTCTCGATCGGCGGCCGGCGGATGCACTACCTAGACGAAGGCGTCGGGCCAGTCGTGCTCATGGTCCACGGCAACCCGACCTGGTCGTTCTATTGGCGGGAGCTGGTCAAGGCATTGCGGGGGCGATATCGCGTGGTCGTGCCGGACCACATCGGCTGTGGGTTGTCCGACAAGCCCCCGCTTGCGGACTATGGATACCGGCTGGCCGATCGGATCGGTGATCTCGGGGAACTGATCGAGCGGCTCGATCTCGCGGACGTGACGCTGGTGGCTCACGACTGGGGCGGGGCGATCGGCATGGGCGCCGCCGTGGCCGCGCCGGAGCGGTTCCGGCGGTTCGCGCTGCTGAACACGGCGGCCTTCCGCGCGACGACGATGCCATGGCGAATCCGCCTGTGCCGCATGGGCCCGCCCGCCCGGCTGGCCGTGCAGGGGCTCAACCTGTTCGCCCGGGCGGCGATCCGCATGGCCGTCTGCCGGCATGAGCGGATGACGCCGGCCGTCCGCGCCGGGCTCTTGGCCCCGTACGACTCGTGGTCGCACCGCCTGGCGATCCACCAGTTTGTGCTCGACATCCCGATGACGCCCGAGCATCCGAGCTACCAGACGCTACTGGACGTCGAGCGAGGGCTCGGGCAGTTTCGCGGGCGTCCGGTGTCGCTGATTTGGGGGATGAAGGACTGGTGCTTCACGCCGGCCTTCCTGGAGCGGTTCCTCGATTTCTTCCCCGACGCCAAGGTCCACCGCCTGGAGGACGCCGGCCATTACGTCGTCGAGGACGCCCACGAGCGGATCGTGCCGCTGCTGGAGGCGTTCCTGTCCTATTGATAGAATCGTGGTTCTCAACCTATACTACTGCTGTAGGGACCCCGACGGGAGTTTTCTTGCCGTCCTTTGTACCGATGGCACCTCTTTCGGGGGATGTTCACAAAGGTAACTTGGAGAACATGCTCAAAGTCAATCTGCCCGACGGAAACGTTCTGGAATACTCTCGTCATGTTCGCCCCATGGACATCGCCGCCGACATCGGGCCTCGGCTGGCGAAGGCGACTCTTGCCGCGGTGGTCGATGGTCGGACGGTCGGGGCGGATTCTCCCCTGCCGGAAAATGGCCAAGTCGATCTCCGACTCCTCACGAAGAAGGACCCCGAAGCGCTGGACATCATGCGCCATTCCTGCGCGCACGTGATGGCCCGAGCGGTGATGCGGCTGTTCGACGGCGTCGAGCTGGCGTTCGGCCCGACGATCGACAACGGGTTCTACTACGACTTCTCGATGGACCGGCCGATCTCGGAGGCCGACTTCCCCAAGATCGAAGCCGAAATGGCCCGGATCATCAAGGAAGACGAGCCCTTCGAGCGAATCGAGGCGCCGCGCGCGAAGGCGGTGCGGCTCTGCGAGGAATTGGGGCAGTCGCTCAAGGTCGAACACATCAACGAGGGGCTCGCCGACGAGGCCACCGTGAGCTTCTATCGGCAAGGCGAATTCCTCGATCTGTGCCGGGGACCGCATCTGCCTTCGCCCGGCGCGATTGGGGCGTTCCAGCTCCTGTCCGTGGCCGGTGCGTACTGGAAGGGCGACGCTTCGGCCCGGCAGTTGCAGCGACTCTACGGCACCGCGTGGTTCAGCAAGCAGGACCTGGAGGAACACCTTCATCGGCTCGAAGAGGCCAAACGCCGCGACCACCGCGTGTTGGGCAAGCAACTCGAGTTGTTCCTGATCGATCCCGAGGTCGGCTCCGGGCTGGTCTTGTGGCTGCCCAAGGGGGCGACCGTCCGCCGCGAACTGGAGGCCTTCATCTACGCCGAACTCATCAAGCGGGGATACCAGCCGGTCTATACGCCGGCGATCGGCCGGGTTCACCTGTACGAGATCTCGGGCCATTACCCGTACTACGCCGACAGCCAGTTCCCGCCGATCGAGATGGCCGACGGCGACCGCTACCTGCTTCGGCCGATGAACTGTCCGCACCACATCCGCATCTATCAGTCCAAGCCGCGGAGCTACCGCGACTTGCCGCTGCGGATCGCCGAGTTGGGCCTCGTGCATCGCTTCGAGCAGTCGGGCGAATTGAACGGGATGACCCGGGTTCGTGGCTTCACGCAGGACGACGCCCACATCTTCTGCACCGAAGATCAGGTGGGCGACGAGTTCCGCGGCTGTCTCGACATGACCCAGTTCGTGCTCGGCACGCTGGGGCTGACGGACTATCGTGTGCGTCTGGGGTTCCGCGATCCGGCGAGCGACAAGTACGTGGGCAAGCCGGAGGTGTGGGAGAAGGCCGAGGCGGCGCTGGAAGGGGTCTGCCGGGAGCTGGGGCTCCCCAACTTGGAGATCGAGCGAGGCGAGGCAGCCTTCTACGGGCCGAAAGCCGACTTCGTCGCCCGCGATTGCATCGGGCGCGAATGGCAGTTGGGCACGGTCCAGTTGGACTACAACCTGCCGAGCGAGCAACGCTTCGCCCTGGAGTACATCGGCCCGGACAACCAGCCGCACCGGCCGGTGATGATCCACCGGGCGCCGTTCGGGTCGCTGGAGCGATTTGTGGGCATGTTGATCGAGCATTTCGCCGGGGCGTTTCCGCTGTGGCTGGCTCCGGAGCAGGTTCGCGTGTTGGTCGTCAGCGAGAAGTTCGAGGAGTACGGCCGGCAGGTCGAACGGCGGCTCGGCGAGGCCGGTCTGCGGGCGTCGGGGGACTATCGGGCGGAGAAGATCGGCGCGAAGATCCGCGGCGCCCAGCTCGAATTGATCCCCTACATGTTCGTGATCGGTGGCCGGGAGCGGGACGCGGGGACCGTTGCCCTCCGCGATCGACTCGAGGGCGACCTTGGCGCGATGCCCGTCGAGGAAGCCATCGCCAAGCTCAAGGCGGAGATTGCCAACAAGGGGCGGGGGGAGAAATGAGATGGCCGGGCGCCACTGGCTGCTTGTCAGCCGGTGCCGGACAAGGGCAGCAAGCTGCCCATGCCACCCGTCCGGGGCGAGGCCCGATTTCCCCGTGAAGCTGGTTGACTCTGCCGGGTCATTCCGAAATACTCATAGAGTCTATTGTGGACGGTGAAAAATGGTAGGTGGGCCGAGCGGAGCGAGTCCCACCGGAATCTGGCCCATCGCTCGTTGGTGGGACTCGCTCCGCTCGGCCCACCTACCATCACATTTCACCCTACAGATCACGTTTCAAATCCTTATTCAATGGGAGTGCTTATGGGAAAGGCGAGGTCGCAGGCCGAGGTGCCGGACAAGCAACGCATCAACGAGAGGATTCGCACGCCGCAAGTGCGGGTGATTGGGGCGGAGGGGGACCAAATGGGGATCCTTCCTATCTCCGAGGCACTGGCGGCGGCTCGGGAGACTGGGTTGGACCTGGTCGAAGTGGCCCCCTCCGAAAAACCGCCGGTCTGCCGCATCATGGACTACGGCAAGTACAAGTACCAGCAGAAAAAGCGGCAGCACCGCACGCACACGCACCAGATGAAGGTTAAGGAAATCCGCGTGCGTCCCAAGACGGGCAAGCACGATATCGAGGTGAAGGTCAACCGGGCCCGCGAGTTCCTGGAACACAAAGACAAGGTGCTGGTAACGGTGATGTTCCGCGGCCGCGAGATGGCCCACGTGGCCGAGGGGCGCAAGGTGATCACCGAGATTATCGAGCTGCTCGATGCGGTGGCGAAGACGGAAGCCCCCCCGGCGCAGTTTGGCCGGCGAATCACCTGCACACTGTCCCCCAAGTAACCCGGAGAGGCGGCACGGGCGTCTCGTTGTTTGGCGGCTGGATGCTTCGGATTGCGCAGTGTCGCCGCCGCGTGCCGATGTCCCCCCTTCTGGCCTATGACCCCAGATTCGTCTTCGCGTTTTCTCCGGTCACGTCTTCCCGGCGTTTTGGTCGATCCCCCTTTCCCAGGATGGTGGATCGTCTATAATGGCTGGTTTGACCGCTTCCGACCTTGGCCCATCCGTCGAGTATCAGAAAATCATGCCCAAGCAGAAAACCCATAAGGGTACCAAAAAGCGATTCCGATTGACGGCCAACGGCAAGGCCAAGCACCGCCAGAGCGGAACGAGCCACCTGGCCGCGCGAATGAGCCACAAGCGCAAACGCAACCTCCGCGGAACCGCGACGACCGACGGCCTCGAGGCCAAGAAGGTTCGCGACGCGCTCTGCGGGAACAGCTATTGATCGAAGATTAGTCGAACGACCGATCGCGGGTCGGGCAGGACAACGCTTCCACCCTCGGCGTGGAAGGGCCTTGAATCCGCTTCAGCGTGGTGAGGACTCTCATGAGAACCGTTAAAGGTGCGGCCCGAAATAAGGCCAAACGTCGGCTCTTCCGCAAAACGAAGGGCTATCACGGCGGCCGCGGCAGTCTGCTGCGAACCGCCAAGGAAACGCTCATCCGCGCCGGCGTGTACGCCTACCGCGACCGCCGAACGCGCAAACGCGAGTTCCGCAAGCTCTGGATCATCCGCATTAACGCCGCGGTCCGCCAGCGCGGACTCCGATACAGCGAGTTCGTCCACGGACTCGTGAAGGCCAACATCGAGTTGGACCGAAAAATGCTCGCCGACATCGCCGTCCGCGATCCCGAGGCTTTTGACCAGATCGTCCAGCAGGTCAAGGACGCCCCGGCCGCCTGATCGCCCGCCCGGCGAAGGAACCTCATACCAAACCGGACACGAACGAGAGGCGGGCACGTCCTGTCTCTCGTTCTTCTCGTTATTGGGTACCATCATGGCACTGGCGGACTTCCTGGCCCAACTGGACGACCTCGCTCGGCAGGCAACCGCCGCGATGGACGCCGTCGCGAACCCCGACGCCCTGGAAGCCGCTCGCATCGAATTCCTCGGCGCCAAAAGCGGCCGGCTCAAGAGCGCGCAGAAGGGCCTGGGCACCGTCGACAAGGCCGACAAACCCGCCGCCGGTAAACGCTTCAATGAGGTCAAGGGGCTGCTGGAAACGGCGATGGCGGCTGCGGTCAAGCGACTTGCCGCAGGACGGGGCATCAGTGTCCAAGCTGGCAGCTTCGTTGCTTTCGATAGCCACGCAGACGCCGTGTTCGACCCCACCGTCCCCGGCGTGCGCCCCAAGCTCGGCCACGTCCATCCCATCACCCAGACGATCGAGGAACTCAGCGACATCATGGGCCGGCTGGGGTTCACCGTGGCCGAAGGGCCCGAGGTCGAGGATCTCTGGCACAACTTCGACGCGTTGAACATCCCGATCGAGCACCCGGCCCGCGACCCGCTGGAGAATTTCTATCTGGGGACGGGGGGCGGGGGACGTGGGACGGGGGAGAAAGTGGCCAGTCAGTCAGCAATCAACAATCAGCAATCAACAATCTTCAATCCCCCGTCCCCCGCCACCCTTCTGTT
>JAPLNP010000235.1 GCA_026401055.1 Planctomycetia bacterium | reverse complement strand
TCCCTCGCCGCCACCATCGGTGGGGCCGGGGACGCTCGTGCCCAGATCATCTTCAACGGGATCAACCCGGGCGACATCTCCACCCGGAGCATCGACCCCGATCCGTCGCGTCGAGCCCCGATCGAGACCGAGACCAAGGCGAGCAAGCCCTACGAGCCGATGCCGCACTACCACAACCGCAACGACCTTCCGGACCGGATCGAGTTGGGCACACTTTCGCAGCCGGACATCCGGCCCGACCACATCCGCCCGGACCGAATCACCTGGAGTCTGATCACTCAAGAAGACATCGCGCCGCAACGGCTTTCCGCGAAGCCGTTGATGCCGGCGATGTCGCCCGGCGAAAGGATGACGGAGACCCCCCGCTTGGCGGCACCGCAGTGGTCGTTCGATCAGCAGCTTCGCGGCGAGCCCAAGCCGGCCGAGCAGTTCGGTTCCTCGATCTACTTGCCGGTGCCGGACTACGACCGCAACCGACCATCGCCGGTCCTGGCCGAGCGGCAAGAGGAGGAAGCCGCCTTCCGGCCATCCCGTGCTACCCACCCGATCAGTTGGTAGGCCATCTCACCCCCAGGGCAACTGCCGTTGACCCGGGCTGCCCGCACGTGGTAGCCTCCGCCGCTTTCCGGCAATCGGCACACCCCCGGTGTGCTTTCGGCCGGACACGAGCATTCACGGGGGACTACCCCCTCGTGGCGCGAGGGATACGACATGAAATACGCGTCGTTGGGTCCCGTGGCCATTTACCTGCCCGAGCGGGTCGAAGACAACGCTCTCTTGCAGGCGACGTTTCCGGACTGGCCGATGGACGTGATCTACGAGAAGGTGGGCATCCGCGCGCGGCACGTGGCAGCGCCCGACGAGTGTGCCTCGGACCTCGGCGTGGCGGCGGCCGAGCGACTCTTCCACGACTGCGACGTCGATCGCCGCTCGATTGATTTTCTACTCTTCTGCACGCAAACGCCCGACTACTTCCTGCCGACCACCGCCTGCCTGATCCAGGACCGCCTGGGCCTGCCCACTTCGATCGGGGCGCTGGACTTCAACCTGGGTTGCTCGGGCTTTGTCTATGGGCTTGCGCTGGCCGATGGTCTCATCCGTAGCGGCGCGGCCCGCCGGGTGCTCCTGCTGACGGCCGAGACCTATTCGAAATACATCGATCCGGAAGATCGCTCGCTGCGGACCATCTTCGGCGACGGCGCGGCCGCCACGCTCATCGACGCCGCCGACGAGCCCTCGTTGGGACCCTTCGCCTTCGGCACCGACGGCAGCGGCGCGCACCACCTCATGGCCACCGCCGGCGGATTCCGGCCCGAAAAGGACGCCCTGCAACCCAAAAAGCGCAAGCGCTGGAAGAGCAATCTCTTCATGGACGGGCCGGAACTGGTCAAGTTCACACTCGCCGCCGTGCCGCCGATGGTCGACCGGCTGTTGGCCGACGCCCGGCTCACCCGAGACGACGTCGACCTGTTCCTGGTCCACCAGGCCACGGCGACCATGCTCGACCACTTGGGCGACCAACTCGGGCTGGACGAGGAACTGATGCCCCGGAACCTGGAGAACATCGGCAACACGGTCTCGGCCACGCTGCCGATCCTCGCCCACGACTTGCGCGCCGCCGGCCGCCTCCGCCCGGGCAAGCGGTCGCTGCTGGCCGGCTACGGCGTGGGCCTCTCCTGGGCGGGCTGCCTCTGGACTGAAACCTGGCAGGCGCGCCAAGTCGAGGTCGAACGGCCGCCGCTGGGCAGAGCGGCCTGAGCTCCCAGGCCGTAGATCCGTTGAGGATGCCATGAGCACATTCCCGATTCGCCGCGTGGATCGCAATCGCGCCAAAGCGGTCGAGACGCTCGGTAGCAAGCCGAAGTTCTGGTTCCAGGAAGGCGAGAGGCGGCTGCTTTTCAAAGCAGAGGATCGCGGCACGGGCGAGGACTGGGCCGAAGTCGCCTCGTGCCATTTCTGCGAATTGCTCGGCCTGCCCCACGTCGAGTATGAACTGGCTGCCGAATACGACGGGGAACGCTACTGCCGTCCGGGGGTGGTGTGCGAGAACATGGCCCCGCCGCCCCTTCGGCTGGTGCATGGGAACGAGCTACTGCTGGCACTCGACAGCGACTATCCCGCAGCCCAACGATTCAAGGTTCGCCAGCACACGGTGGACGCGGTTCTTGAGATCGTCGGCGCCCTCGCGCCGCCCATCGCCCCTTGGATGGAGGGTGTTCCGAGGAACATCAAGACCGCCTTGGATGTGTTTGCCGGGTATGTCATGCTGGATGCTTGGATCGCAAACCAGGATCGGCACCACGAGAATTGGGGGGCACTGAGCGACGGGGACGACATTTGGCTCGCACCGACGTTCGACCACGGCGCGGCGCTGGCGCGCAACCTGACGGACGAGGAGCGTGGTGAGCGGCTGTCCACAAGGGACCGGAACCGGACAATCCTGGCGTTTGCCAAGGCTGGGCGATCGGCATTCTATCGATCGGCGGCGGATGCCCGACCGCTGGGCACGATGGAGGCATTCCAAGCCTTCGGACAGGTGGTTCCGCGCGCCAATCGCGGCTGGCTGGAGCGGCTGGCAACGGTGAACCGGGACGCGTTATGTGGTATCCTGGAACGGGTGCCTCCGGAACGCATGTCGGAGACCTGTAGGCGGTTTACACTGGAGCTGTTGCTCACGAACCAACAGCGGTTGTTGGAGTAGGGACCCCGAATGAATTCACTGTTTGTTGCCTGGCGACCGGAGATGCCCGAGCAGGCCGGATGGACGCCCGTGGCGCGACTGGAACACGATGGCGGGCTGTATCGCTTCTGCTACACCCAAGGGGCGCGCACGCCGGGTTTTCGCCCGTTCCCTCAGATGAAGCGGATGGAACAAGTGTACGAATCGGAGGCGCTGTTTCCGCTGTTCGCCAATCGTCTTCTGTCGCGGTCGCGCCCCGAGTACGAGGCGTACCTTCGCTGGAGCGGCTTTGACCCCGACAGCGCGCCGGACCCGATCGTGGTGTTGAGCGTCACGGAAGGCATTCGCCAAACCGATGCCATTGAGGTGTTTCCGTGCCCCGTGCCGGACGCCAATGGGTGCTTTCTCAACAAGTTCTTCCTGCACGGGATTCGCTGGATGCCGCCGGCCGTGATCGAACGAATCGCGCGTCTCGAAACGCGGGAACGGTTGAGGTTGATGGCGGACTTCCAGAACACCGCCGATCCGCGTGCGGTCGCCGTGCGCACCGCGTCGGAGCGGATGTTGCTCGGCTACGTTCCCCGATACCTGGCGCGCGATGTCTGGACCTTGGTGCAGAAATGCGAGGTTGATTTCATCGAACTATCCGTGGAGCGAGTCAACCCGGACGCGCCGCTCCAGAATCGACTGCTCTGCCGGATGCAGGCTTGCTGGCCCAACGGATTTCAGCCGTGCACCGGTGATGAGTTCGTGCCAATTCCGGCGACCGTGCCCCGGCCATGCGCGCCATGACGCGCGACGGGCCGACAAAAGTTCGTTGGGAACCGTCGTTGTCACCCACGTCGTCAGGGAACTGCTCTTGACGCCGTTTTCGCGCCGTCTTCCCCGGAAGCATTCAATGCTCAATCACCACTGGCAAGACGAACTGGCCGCGCCGACGCGGCAGTTGCAGATCATCGTCGGCGCGCTCTGCGCCGGTTGCGTACTCTTCATGGTAATAGCGATCGCGAACGTCGTCCAACGCGGCGCGATGGCCAACGCGGCGGACATGCCGATCATCAGCTACGTGGCGCTGGCAATGGGCGCGTCTGTCGTCCTCGCGAGGATCGTCATCGTGCCGACGATCACCAACCGCGGCTGCGGCGAGATCGCCCGGGGCCAAAGCGGGGCGACCGATGCGCCGTCCGACGCCGCGGGCGGCGACCTGATGCCCCTGGTGAAGCTCTATACGACCAAGACGATCATCGGCGGCGCGATGTTCGAAGGCGCGACGTTCTTCCTTCTCATCTCCTATCTCGTCGAGGGCCAGGCGGTCAACCTGATCGCGGCCATGGCGACGATCGTCGCGGTCGCCCTGCACTTTCCCACCGGCTCGCGCATGGCCGCTTGGATCGAATCGAAGTCCGACTTGATCGACGAGCAACGGCAGTTCAGTGCGTAGCGGCCGTGTCACGGCAGTAAGGGTGACTGGTCACTGCATCTCCAGCCGCACCGTCGCGATGCCGAACGGCTTGATGGGCACGCGAACGACGTGGGACTCCGACGTCAACTCCGCCTGGTCTTCCTCCGCGAGGTTCGTCTGGGTCGCCTTCTTGACGTTTACCAGCGGCAGACGCACCGAGGCCGTCGCGGCTTTGCCCTCGGTTTCGATCAGCCGAAGGATCACGCCGCGGCCGTCCTCGGCGCGCTTGAGCACGAGCACGATGACGTTCGTCTCCGCCAGCTCGCAGAAGCTTCCACGCGGCGCGAGCGGACCCTCGCGCGAGCCGCCGATCACGACGGGCACCAGCGGGTTGCACGCCGCCCAGCCGAAATCGCGGGGATACCCGTTCCTCCAATCGCCGGGGTGAACGCCGATCGAATAGCGAAACAGCAGGTCGCTCTGCTGGACGGTGGGAAAGTTCGTGCGGAAATTGCTGTCCAGCACGAAGGCGTACACGTGGCCTTTGGCCATGTCTTCTGCGGTGGCGAAGGGGCGGCCGAAGTCCGGCGCCGTGACGCCGTGGTGCGCCTGCGAAACGTAGCACGGCCACAGCCCACCGAATTCCATCAGATGCGAATCGACGCCGGTGAGCGTCACGCCCAGCTTCCCGTCGGCGACGTCGGCCCAGTGCTGCACGGAGTAGTAATTCGAGTTCGAGCCCGGCAACTGGTCCCGCAACGGCTTGATGACGCTGTCGGACGCCTCGAAGTGGAACTCGGGCTTGTCCATCTTGAAGGGGAACGCGAAGTAGGCCTCGACGGTCGGCGTCGAGTCTTTCAGCACGCGGTTGGCCAGGTCGATCCGCTTGATCCGATCGTAGAGCGTGATCTCTTGCACCAACTGGGGGCACCCGAAAGCCGCGCCGGTTGCCGTTAGGCTCGAGAACACCGCGCCGCTCGGCCCCTTCTCGATTCGTGCGTCCACCGGGCTCTCCAGCTTGCCGTCGGCCACGTGGCGGACGATCAACTGATTGAGTTGGTGCGGGGCGTCCTGGTCCACCAGTTCCCGCTGCAACTCCTTGTCGAAGATGCTCCGGATCGTCCCGCGCCGCGGGTCAAGCGTGACCTTGAAGAAGCGGTTCTCCAGCGCGCCATCGCCGACTTGGACGGGCGCCACCGCGGGCGCCGCCTCCTTGGACGGCATGAAACGATACGTCTTCCAGCCCATCGGCGGCACGTTCTCGGCCACGAAGACGAAGTCGAACAACTCGGCGGGGCTGAATTGACCGCGTCCGTGGCGGTCGGCGGCGTAGGGCAGCGGGGCGAGTGGATTGTCCAGCCGGACGAACTGGCCGGGCACCTTTGCCCCCGTCTCGACGTCCACGAGCTCGAACGGCTCCTCGCCGAACTCGCCGGAGACCCGCACGACGTCCGACCGCGCGAGCGACAGCGGATTGAACACGACGATGTGCCGCCCGTCGTCCTTGAGCCGAACGCGGTCGGCCAGTGCGTGGACGCTGCCGTCGAGGATCGACGAGGCCAGCCCGGCGGCACGATAGGCGTAATGGCTCTTGTCGCTCCAACTCCAATCCTGCCGGACGCCGGCCGGATGAGCCATCCCCCAGGTGTGCTCGTCGTACAGGAGCATGTTGTCGTAGGCGTCGCCGAGTTTCCGCGTCGGGTCGTCGTAGCTGCTCAGTTCCCGAACCCATTTTCCCTCCGCCGGCGGGCGGGGATAATCGGCCAGAAGCCACGCCATGGTGGCGAACTTCTCCGCCGTGGGCAGCCGATCGTGCGTCCCGCGGTTGATGCAGGTCTCCTTGGCCGTCGAAGTGGCCCCGACGGCATAGTCCGTGTGCGGAACCTCGCCGCGAAACACCCGGACGTCACCGCACTGCTTCTCCAACGCCTCGAAGAACATCGTGTTCGTGGCGACGATCAGCCGCGGGTAGGCCCAACGCGTGTTCCACTCCCGGGCGACGTGGCTGATCCGCACGTCGGGCGGATAGTTGTCCACGCCGTTGTGAATGAACCGCGCGACGTTGAACGGGGAGCCGCGTTGTTGCATGTCCTCGAGGGTGGCCGGCAGGTCGTCGAAGATTTCCTTGTACGAGTTCGGCCCCACGCCGCCGGCGAGCATGCCGTAGCTGCCTTGGTAATAGAGCAACACGCTGCCGCCGTCGGGGCCTTCCCAGCGGAAGGCGTCGGGCCGGCCGTGGCGAAGGACCGCCGAAGCGTCCCAGAATTCGTGGACGTTCTGGCCGCTCCACTGAAAGTACGTCGGAAAGCCGGCGAAGAAGTACTTCACGCCCACGCCGGAAAGGATCGTCGGCAGCCCCCAGCTCACGCCGGGGATGTCCGTGATCGAGCCGGTGCGAATCTCGCCGCCGAGTTGCCGCTTGAGTTGGAACGACGGATACGTCAGCCGGACGAGTTCTTCGTGACCGCACAGACCGCTGATCTCGTTTCCGTACAATGCCGGGATCTCGATTCGCCCTTGCCCGACGTATTTGCGCAGCTTCGCGATTGCCGCCTCCGGCCGGTTGCGGACGTAGTGTTGCAGCGACCACGCGCCCTCGGCGGTGTAGTGGTACCGCGATTCCTCGGGCCAGTCCTCCGTCTCTTCGCAAAAACGCACCACGTTGTCGTAGAAGCCGTTGTATTGCTCCAGCACGTTCTCGATCGTGTCGGTGTATCCCAGATCATGATGCGTGACGGGGACGTAGAAGATCCGCCAGTGTCGCCCCGGCCGCCAGTCGATCGCCCGGCTATCGAGCGTTTTGTCGCCGGCCTTGAGCGTACACGCGACGGAGGTCGGCGTCGGAACGTCGGGCACGAGGATCGCGTGCGTGGTTTTGCCCGGCTTGACCTTGCCAAGCGACAGCGACCGCTGGGCCGAGCCGGCCTTGATGTCGATCGTCAACTCCTGCTCCGCCGCGCCGTTTTCGACGACCAGTTCGGCCTGTTGCCAAAGCGAGTCTTTCTCCTTGACGAAGAACACCGTCGGCGAGACGGAGACGATCTTCGCCGCGGCGTCGTCGGCCGCCCGAGCGACCCCAGCGGTGACCAGGCAGGCCAAGGCGAGGACGACGAGCACGCCGGCACGGAGTGTCGGACGTGGCGATGGCGCCTGGTTCAGAAAGCATTGCGACAAGAAGGCCTCAGTAATGCTAGACATGACTGTCTCCTGAGTTGAACGTGAACATACACGAGTTGTCAAAGCTGAGGGACGACGGTTCGCCGGTTTCGTGCCGTGCCTCGCGGCGCGAACTCCGCGAGCGAAGGGGCCTGGTTCGCCCAGCCCAGGGCAACGCCCTCGTTGTTACACACAAGTTGATGTGTGGGAGTTCCCGACGGATTCTCCATTTTGGCACTTTTCTCTAGCCCAGGCGTTTACGCCTGCGGACCGAGAGGCCATCGCGGATCGTTCTTTTTTCTTGAAGCCCCCTTTAGGGGGCGGGAGTTCGTTTGTCGGCGTCGATTGGCACGGAATCAACCCTCTGCGCCCCCTGAAGGGGGACTGAAAGAAAAAGGGAAATGATACTTTGGCTCCGTCACCCAGGCGTAAACGCCTGGGCTAGAGAAAAGGGTCGTATGCAAACGTCTTGTGTGTAACAACGAGGTCTCGGGTACAAGAATGCCTTTCACCAAACCGGGTCACGACCCGGCCTACGCGATCTTCAACGTCCCTCGCGGAGCAGTTGCTCGATGTTGCGGGTCTCTTCCGCGTGCCAGCGACGGCGTTTGTCCAGAAAATGATTGTACCCGGCCACGTCCTCGTCGGCCATCGCCTCGGTGTAGTCGCCGCAATAGGGCACCAACAGATCGATCCAGACGCGGAAGCGGTCCAACTCCGATTCCGAAAGCCGAACGCCGTGGTGGCCATCCTCCAGTAGCCGCATCAAACGGCTTTGCGACGCGCCGGCGTGGTAGGGCGGCAGCATCGGCGGAGCGGACTGTACGTTGATCCAGTCGCACACGCGGCGGTCGGCCAGCGCCCGGTAAGCGTCGCTCCACCTCCGCTGGCTCGTCGTGTCGAGCGTCTGGGTCGCCTTGAGGCTGAATGCCGGCCGAATCGCGTCGTCAACGCCGGTCGGCTCGATCCGCGCAGTCGACGGTTCGGCGTAACGGGGCGGCTCGTCCAGGTAGTGGCACCGGACGCAATGCCGGTCGAGCACGGGCTGGACTTCGCGGATGAAGCTGAACCCGCGCGCCGGATCGTAGGGCGTGGCAAGCGCCCGCGGCCCGGCCAGCATCGCGAGGCTCGCCCGGCCGACCGGCGGGCTGGTGTTCTTGTTCTCGTGACATCCGACGCACGAGACGGCCTCGCCCGGCTGGAGCGTCGTCCAACTCCGCATGGACTGGATCATTTGCCCCTTCTCATCGAGGGCCTGGAAGTACAGCGGCGTGCGGCTGGGGACCGTGAAGCAGGCCGAGCCGTCCTCGTGGACGGTCGCGTTGCCGAGCACGCGTTTGACGTCCCAGGCGCCTTCGATCGAGATCGGCGTGCTAATGAGGGCCGAGCCGCCCGGTCCGCTGTTGCGGTTCTCGCCGACGCCCGCGGCGCGGAACTCCAAGGCCACGACGCGCAATTGCTTGACCGAGCCGCGCGGCACGCCGGCCAGCCCCGGCCCCTGGTAAACATCATGAAGGTAGACCGTGCCCGTGTCCTGCCGGTAGTTCACGCGGTTGGCGACCCGCGCGGCGACGCCCGGCCGATGGAGCGGGATGGGCTGGCTGCAGGAGATCGCCGGATCGGAGACCAGCAGTTCCCGCCGGCCGTCGCTGGTGACGACGTAGATCGCGAAATGGTTTGTCGCTCCCGGCGATGGTTCCCCCGGTTTCTCCGGTCGAAAGCCGACGAGAAACGTGTTCTCATCGAGCGGATACGGATACTGGAACTGGTCGCCCGACTGGCCGTACTGATCGACTTTCACGGCCGGCGTGTCGCGGACCGGCGCGATCAACTCGACGCCCTGGTTCTCCTGGCGTCCTCGTCGCGGGTCGATGACGGCCAGCCAACCCTTCTGGAGCGTGTGGTGCCCCGACAGAACGCAGACGATCTTGCTCGTGTCCGGGATCGCCCGGGCGTGGAGGATCGCCGTCGGAAACCACGAGTTGTTGCCGTAGACCTCGGTCTGGCCGGTGCCGTCGGGGTTCATCGCAAAGAGCCCCTGCGGGAAAATCTGTCCCCGGTCGTTGTAGTCCCACCGGGTGTAGATCACGCGGCCGTCCGGCGCGAGCACGGGGTAGTTCGTGTGAACCTGGTCGAAGCCGACCTGCCGCGGGAACCGGCCGTCGCCCGACGCGGTGAACAGGTTGCTGACCTCCGTCCACCAGCAATCGACCGTCTGGACGCACCGGGTCGAGTTGAACAGGAGGTCTCCATTGGCCAGATAGATGCCCTCGTAGTCGGCGAAGCCCCGGCCCGCGGTGATCTGCAGGACGCGGCGGTCGTCGAGCGTCATCTCGTACAGATGGTAATCGTCCTCGTCGAGCGACTTCTTCCAGGCGAACAGGACCCGGCGGCCGTCGGGCGAGACGTCGGGGTCGCGGATCACGCCGCCGGGGTCGTCCAGCAGCGCGCGGACCGCGCCGTACAGCCCGTCCATCTCGAACAGCGCGAGGCTGCTCCCCGGCTCGAAATGCCGTTCGCGCTGCGCGTCCGACTGTCCTTCGGTGTAGGCGTAGTGCGATCCGCCGAGGTCGTAGTGCTTGGTGAAGACGATCCGCCGCAAGAGGTCGGCGTGGGGCGCGAGCCGCGCGGCGCGGCGGCGCTCGCACGCGGCGAAGTAGAGCGTTGTCCACCGCGGATCGTCCGGCGGCGAGCCGGCCTTGGCAAGCTCGTCGAACTGTCGGCAAAGCTCTTCGGCGGCGGGCCCCGACTCGTCCAGAACGCGACGGATCAACTTCTCCGGCCAGCCGTCGCCGGCCGCGATGCCGTCCCGCGCGATCCAGTCGGCGGCGATCTCCCGCTTCTGGCGATCCTCGGAGAACGCATGGGCCGTCGGGCGGGACGGCTCGGCGCCCGGCAGTCCGCGGACGAGAAGCCCAAGGCAGACGACGCCCCCAATTGCCACGCGAGCCAACGTCATTTTCGTCTCCCGGATCAAGGCAACGGCACGCCGAGATTGTACCGCGCCACGGCCTCACCCGCCACGCCCTTATCGCCTCGGGCTCGGGAACAAGCCACCCGAGATCGGCATCCCCTTGACACGCGCCGATCGCACCGTCTACCATGGTATTGGCATTGCCATGGCGTGCCAGCGGGAGCCATTGTCTCAAAAGGGTTGTGTTATGACGTCTCCGTCAGCCGGACGCGGGGGATTCACGCTGGTCGAACTCTTGGTGGTCATTGCCATCATTGGCATCCTGATCGCCTTGCTGCTGCCCGCGGTCCAAGCCGCCCGCGAGGCCGCGCGCCGTTCCGCTTGCACGAACAACCTGAAGCAGTTTGGCGTGGCACTGCACAATTTCGAGAACGCCCATCGGAGTTTTCCGACGGGCAGGCTCACCCAGAAGAACAGCGTCTATACGATTTTTTCGGCGCAGGCCCTGTTGTTGCCCTATTTCGAGTTGGGCACCATTTCGGACAAACTCGACACGAGCCTCTCGATCTACGACTCGCCCAATTTCGAGACCGGATGCACGCAGCCGGAGGTGATGGTTTGTCCGAGCGATCCTTTCCCGGGCAAGATCGAACCGATGGGCTGGACGAACTACCACGCCAACGCGGGCAGTTGGGTGCAAGTGCGCGGCTGGGACGGCGTCTTCGGGCCCGAGGAAACGAAGGAAACCTACGGCGCGCCCGCGCTGCCGCCGTTGAAGGTGGCGGAGATCACCGACGGGCTGAGCCACACGGCGGCGTTTGCCGAGGTGGTCAACGGGGCGGGCTCGTCCAAGGCGCCGAAGTCGCGGTTCGACTGTTTCGACTGCGGCGCGGTCTCGGCCACCACGCTGGTCCAGGCCCGAGCCGCGTTCGACGCCGGGAGTTGGGACTCGGCCTCGATTCCCTGGAGCGGTGACTGGCGTTGGCGCGGTTATCCTTTCACCGAGGGGAGCGTCTGGAGAGGTTGGTACAACCACCTGACCCGACCCAACAGCATCTGCTGGGTGCCCGGCGGCGATTTCTGGAAAATTGTCTCGCCGGCGAGCAGCTACCATCCCGGCCTCTGCGTCGTCGTCCTGTGCGACGGCGCGGTGAATAACGTCAGCGACGAAATCGACCCCGAAGTATGGACCGCCGCCGGCACGCGAAACGGCGGCGAGTCGCTCAACCTGCCCTAGGGCCCATCGGAGTTTCATGTTGCACGGCCGCCCTCGGCTGTATCGGACGATTCCGCACGGTCGAGGGCGGCCGTGCCGCGCTTCAATGCACGATTGACAAACCCCCGGGGTGGAAAGAGCATGAAAAGTTCGACCGCGATTCTCGCCCGTTATGCCTGCCGCGCGGCGCTGGCCGCGACGCTTGCGATGGCGATCTGCCTTCCCTTCGGCTGCCAGAAGAAGGTTGAGAAGACGACCGATCCGGACAAAATGGAGAAGATCCGGAAGGAACACCTCAAGATGTCGCAGCGCGAGATGCAGCAAAGCCGAGAGGCCGAGCGAAAGAGACCGTAGCGGCGAAACCTCGCGCCTGCCAACGAGTCCTCGGGCTGCCGTGGCGTGACGGCGTGGCCGGAATATCTCCGCCTCTCATCGTCCTCTCATCCGCGGTTCGCTACACTCCGCGAAGGCGCGCCGGAGCACGTTGCTGCGGGCACGGACGGATTACCTCTTGTTAGGGAGTTGTGACGATGTTCAGGACCATGGTTGTGATTTTGGGCGTTGTGGTCGTCGGCGTCGGGGTGGCCATCACCCAAGCGGCGCGAGACAATGACAAGGACGACAAGGAGCAAGGCGAGAAACAGGTCTCGTTGGACCAGATTCCGGAGGCCGCCAAGGCGGCACTGGTGAAGCTCGCGGGCAAAGCGAAGATCGAGGAAGTCGGCGTCGAGGAGGAAGACGGCGTCACGTTGTACGAGGGCTCGTGGAAGGTCAAGAACGCCGAACACGAAGCCATGGTCACCGCCGACGGCGATCTCGTCGAGAGGACCAGCGAAGTCGCCCTCGGCAAGACCCCCAAGGCCGTGCAGGACGCCGCGGCCAAGGCATTTGCGGAGGGGGCGAAGCTGACGGTCGAACGCAAAACGATCGTCCTGTACGAAATCGAAGCCACGGTGGATGGAAAGGAGAAGGAGATTCTCGTCGCGCCCACGGGCCAACGAGTCGAGATCGACGACGAGGACCAAGATAACGGAGGCGACCAAGCGGACGAAGACCACGAAGACGCGGACGACAAGTAGTATCGACTGCTCCGCGCGAAATCACTTCGCGGCCGGGACCGCCGCCGCGCGGTCCCGGCCGCGGCCAGCAGCGATGATGACGCCCGATGCGATTACTGGTCATTGAGGATTACGCCCCGATCCGCAACGCGGTGGCGCAGGGCTTGCGCGAGGCCGGTTTCGCCGTCGACGAGGCCGCCGAAGGCCGCGAAGGCTTGTGGTACGCCAAGGGCAATGATTACGACGTCATTGTCCTCGACCTGATGCTTCCCGGGATCGACGGCTGGACGATCCTCGAACAGCTTCGGGCCGCGGGCCGCCGCGCGTGCGTGCTCGTGCTGACTGCCAAGGACCAGTTGGAGGACCGCGTCAAGGGACTTGACAGCGGCGCGGACGACTATCTGGTCAAGCCGTTCGCGCTCGCCGAACTGTTGGCGAGGGTGCGAACGCTCGTCCGTCGAAAATACGATCTTCCCGACCCGGTCCTCCGCGTCGCCGACCTCGAAATCGACACCGCCGCCCGAACCGCCCGACGCGGCGGCCGGCTGCTGGACCTCACCGCCCGCGAATTCGTGCTGTTGGAATACTCGGCCGCTCGCTCCGGCCAGGTCGTCTCGCGAACCGACGTCTGGCAGCACGTCTACGATTTCCACTCGGACTCGCAAAGCAACGTCGTCGACGTTTACGTGGGCTACCTGCGCAAGAAGATCGAGGCTCCGGGCCTTGCGAAGCTCATCCACACGCGTCGCGGACAAGGCTACGTGCTGGGGGCGCTGCCGTGATCCGGTCGCTTCGAACCCGCTTGCTGCTCGGCGTCGGCGCCGGCTCGATGGCCGTGCTGGTCGTCGCCGGGCTGGTTCTGTACGCGTTGCTCCGGGCCGCGCTCGTCGGCGAGTTCGACGCCTCGCTGGACGCCGACGCGCGAACGCTCGCAACCCTGGTCGAGCAAGAGGGCACCCGGGTCAAATCGGAGATGGCCGAGCGGGCGATGGAGCGGTTCCAGCGCGCCGCGCGGCCCGACTACTACGAACTTCGCCTCCGGGACGGCACCGTCCTGGAACGCTCGACGCGGTTGTCCGGGCACGATTGGGAGCCGATCGCCGGGACGCTTGAACGCCCGGAAATCCGCTTCGCCACGTTGCCCGACGGACGGCCCGGGCGGATGATCGGGGTGACGTTTACCCCGGGCCGGGACGGCGACCCGGTTGCGCCGGACGAGCCGGGCCCGGATTCCGTCGCCGCGTCGCTTCCGATGGCCGTGACGCTGGTTTTGGCTCGCGACACGCTCGACTTGGATCGCGCGCTGGGGCGAATCCGCATGTTGCTCGTGGTCGTGTTCGGCGCGGCGGTGATTGCCGCGCTGGCGATCGCCGCGCCAATCGTCCGGGTCGGCTTGCGGCCGTTGCGAGCGATTTCGACGAGGATCGAAGCGATCGACAGCCGGACCCTTACCGCGCCGTTGGCGTCCGCCGACGCGCCGGCCGAGGTGCAATCGGTGATCGACTGCCTCAATGGTTTGCTCCGTCGTCTCGACGCGGCCTTCCGGCGCGAACGTGCCTTTTCGGCGAACGTCGCCCATGAATTGCGCACGCCCTTGGCCGGTCTGCTCGGCACGATCGAAGTCGCGCTAACCAGGCCGCGCGAGGCCGCCGAGTATCGGCACGCGCTGGCCACGTGCCTGGAGATTTGCAGGCAAACCGAAGGGATCGTCGAGAACCTGCTCTCGCTCGCGCGGATCGACGCGGGGCAATCCGCGGCGCATCGCCGGACGGTTCGGCTCGACGACGTGCTGGGCCGCGCCTGGACGCCGCTGGCGGGGCCGGCCGAATCCCGCGGCCTCGGCATCCTCTGGAATGTCGATCCCGATCTGACGGCCGACACCGACCCGGACAAGCTCCTGTTGATTCTCCGCAACCTCCTGGACAACGCCGTCACCTACGCCGACTCGGGTGGAACGATTGACGTCGTCGCCAAGGCTCGCGACGGCGTAGCCACGATCGTGATCGGCAACACCGGGAGTCGCCTGGCCCCGCATGAGGTCGCCCGCGCGTTCGACCGGTTCTCGCGCGGCGACGCTTCGCGTCAAGCCACGGGCAGCCACGCCGGCTTGGGACTGCCGCTGTCGAAGGAACTGGCCGGACTGCTCGGTGCGTCCTTGTCCGCGACTTCCGACGACGGCGGGCGTTTCGAAGTCCGACTCGAAATCCCATGCCACGGTGAGGTGGAGCGGACCACGGAACAACCGGGGAGGGAATCGCGGATGAACGCGAATGAGAGATAGACATACGCGTCGAGATCGACGACGATGACGACGCCCTCGATCTGATGCTCCCGGGGATCGACGGCTGGACGATTCTCGGGAGATTACGGGCCGCGGGCCGCCGAGAGACGAGCCCGTGGGGAGACTCGGAAAGCCTCGCGTCGAAGTCGGAACCCGCCGGCCTTCAGGAGGTGGCAGGCGCGGCCGCCGTTGCCTTGATAAGCACTCCGACGTACTTCTCACCACGGAAGAAAGGATCGGGCACTCGGACGATGATGGGTTCCACCGCAACCTGCCGGCAGAAATCACGAAAGGCGAGATTGTCCGAGATGTCATCCGACAAGAAACATCCTCCGTGCCTGAGCGCTTTCCAGAGGCGCGGGTAGGCCCACCGCCGTCCCCCAACGCTCTTGTCACTGTCGTAGTGGCAGAGGTCGATCAACGGCAGTTGAGCCAAAGCCTTCGGCAGAGCCTCCCGGTCAGCCTGCCGCAGGATTTGCCAATGCGATCTCAAATCGTCCGGGACCACACAGCCAACGTACGGATCGTTATCGCGGCCCAAGTACGGCCTGTCGGTGCTGATCAACCGCGAGCCCTCGCGATTCTTCAGCGACAACAGCACCGCCAGCGAGGACCAGCCATACGCGGTCCCCGTCTCGATGACGCGCATCGCCTGGAGCCATTCCGCCGTCCAGTAAATCAGGTCCAGGCACCCGGGTCCCCCCATCTCGACGGGGCACCTTTTGGCGTTGGCGTCCGCCAGGGCAAATGACTCCTTGAATCGATCACGGACCGATGGACGCATCGTCGATGTCCCCGTCATCGCTTGCATGGCTTCCGTCCACGGAACGGCTCTTTCACCACACCATCGCACTGCCTCCGCGCGTTGTTCGGGCACCGCCTCCTCCCGTCGCAGCGTGCGTCCCACCTGGCGAACGAAGTCGGGGTACAGCCGCGGCCGCTTCAGATACCAGAGCGCATGCCTCACGTACTGTGTGAAACTCGGCCTATCGTCGCAAGGAATGCTGGCCACAAGGAACCTCCGGTCGGTTTCCAGGAAGGAACCTGTTCGAGCGGGAGAACCACCACGCCACGGTCCAAGAAAGGTGAGGCTGAGTTAGATACCGCTTTGCCCCAATGGTGTCAAGATTGATTCCGCCACCCCACCCGGTTGGGGTGCGTTCATCTGCGTTCATCCACGGCTCCCTCCCCTTCCTCCGTCGGCTCAATCGCCACGGATACATCCATCGTCGGTTTTAGCCTCTCGCGAGTCCGTCTGGGCGAGCGAGACGACGAGCATCAGCAGGAAGAATGCGGTGTTGAGCGCCAGGCCGATCGAGAACTCGTAGCAGGTCGCGGCCAGGAAGACGAGGTAGATCGGCGCCAGGAACATGCGGACCCACCACTGGCCGTGGGTGTTGAACGAGTGGGCGGGATTCGCGGCGGCGGCGGTGACGACGTGGTTGTAGACGATGATCGCCACCATCGACGCGGCGCCGATGAGCGTGAAGATCCACCACATGGAGTACGGCTCGTACGTGTCCCAGAGCAACTGGCGGGTCTGCCAGGCATCGACGCCGACGGTCTTCTCGAAGAAGGGCAACAGGTCGTTCTTCGAGACGGCGTCGACCGTGCTCTGGGCCACGTGGGCGTGGTCGACGAGGTAGCGCCGCGCGAGGTTGACCTTGTCGCCATGGTACTCGTAGAGATGGCCGGCCACGATGCTCCCGACGGACCAGCCGATGCCGACGGTGAAATTGGCGTAGCCCATGTACTGCCCTTCCTTGCCCGGCGGAGCGATTCCGGCAAGGTAGCGCAATTTCGTGGGGCTGGCCATCATCTCGCCCAGCGAAAACAGCCCGATGGCGCCGAGCGTCCACCATCCGTTCATGCTCATGCCCAGGGCGTAGATGGACACGGCGGCCAGGGCGATGCCGACGACAATCGCCGTCAGCGATCGCAGCCGGCCGGTCACATAGCCGACGCCGAATGCGAAAACGCTGATCAACAGCGCGTTGAAGTTGAGGATCCACTCCTGGGTGAGGTTGCCGCCGTTGACCGTCGGGATCGGGCCGGCGCTGAACAGGCTTGTCAAGGCGCCCGCCGCGCCGCGGGAATCGACCCAATCGTCGATGAAGTTCGGCAGGATGTCGAACAACTGGTAGGCCATCAGCCAGAAGCCGGCGAAACTGATCGTGAAGAAGAACAGTCGCGGTTCGAGCAGTCCACGCACGGCGTCGTACAGCAGCCTCAGCGGCCCGGGGCTGTCGGCCTGCCGCGGACGCGCGGGCTCCTTGAACAAGAAGAGGGGCACGAAGTTCAGCATGATGGCGGCCGAACAGGCGAGAAAGACGTATTCCCACTTGATCACGCGGAGGTAGCCGGCCAGCAGCGGTCCGAGGAACCCGCCGACGTTGACCATCTGGTAGAAGACGCCCCAACCCAGCGAGGCGGCGTTCTTGGGCATCTTCGTGGCGATCAGTCCCTGGACGCCCGGTTTGAAGATGGCGGTGCCGAAGGCCAGGAGCATCGCGCCGGCAAAGAAAATCTCGTAGACGCGATCGGCCCCCAGCGGCCTCGCCTCCCGCAGGGTCATGCCGCAGAGCCATTCGGCGATCACGAGCGAGTAGCCCATGACGAGATAGCCGATCACTTTCAGCACGGTCGACATGGCGATGTTGACCTTGTAGCCGTAGCGATCGGCGAAACCGCCGGAGAGAATCGGGATGAACGACTGGACGACGGCCCAGACCGCGTAGATGCTGCCCTTTTGGATCTGCGTCAGTTCCGGCCCGCCCTGCTCGAACGCGGCGACCATGAACACCGGTAACACGACGCGGACGCCGTAGTAGGCGAAACGCTCGACCATCTCCATCCAGTTGGCCAACCAGTAGACGGCGCCGAACGATCCGAGCTGCGCAAGCAGGGAGTCGCGGGATAGGTCCGACCCGTTGTCCGGTGTTCCACTCATGGTCTACTTCGGCTTGGCCAGCGACCCGACGTCTTCGAACAAGGCTTCGACGAACGGCTCCGGCTCGAAAAGTGCGAGGTCCTCGGCCTTTTCGCCGACACCGATGTACTTCACCGGCAGCCCGACCTGACCGCGGATGGCAACGACGATGCCCCCCTTGGCCGTGCCGTCGAGCTTCGCCAGAATGATGCCCGTGCAATGGACCGCCTCGGTGAAGTGTTTGGCCTGCGAGATGCCGTTCTGGCCGGTGGTCGCGTCGAGGACGAGGATCACCTCGTGCGGGGCGTCGGGGATTTGTTTGCCCAGCACGCGGTGAATCTTGGTCAGTTCCTGCATCAGATTCTGCTGCGTCTGGAGCCGCCCGGCCGTGTCGACGATGCAGACGTCGGCGCCGATTTCCAGAGCCCGGGCGACGGCCTTATGGGCGACGCTGGCCGGATCGGAGCGCGGCGGCCCGGTGACGATTTCCACGCCGAGCCGATTCGCCCAGATGGTCAACTGCTCGACCGCGGCGGCGCGAAACGTGTCGGCGGCGCCGAGCACGACGGTCTTTCCCCGGCCGAGGAGCATCTGGCCCAGCTTGGCGATCGAGGTGGTTTTTCCCGAGCCGTTGACGCCGGCGACCATGATAACCGTCGGCCCGGACGGAGCGAAGCGGATCGGGTCGGCCGGCTGGGCCAGGAGCGACTTGAGCTTCGCCTTGATCGTCGCGACGACGTCTTCCATTTGCGTCACGCGGCCGCGGTACGTCGAGCGAATCTCCTCGACCGTCTCGCCGGCGGCCTGGACGCCCATGTCGCTCTTGATCAGCCTGCCGAAAAGCTGGTCGAGAAACTCCTCGTCGACCAACTGCCCCTCGCCCTTGAAAAGGTCGCGGATGTCTGTTTTGAGCAGGTTCGTGGTCTTCTTCAGACCCTGGCGGAATTTGTCGAGCAGGCCCATGGGCGGTCACTCCTCCGAGTGCATCAAGCGATCGAGCACGCCGTTGACGAAATTGGCGGACTGGGCGGTGCCGAAACGCTTGGCCAGCTCGATCGCCTCGTCGATCGCCACGGTGTTGGGCGTGTCGCCGAAAAGGATCTCGTACGCCCCCAGCCGCAACACGCAGCGGTCGGTGACCGCCATCCGGTCCAACGCCCAGTTGGCCGCCGACTCGGCGATTCGCCGATCCAGTTCCGCGCGATTGCGCCGCACGCCGGCCACCAATTCCCGGGCGAAGTCTCGCAACTCCTCCGACGGCAGACGTTCTTCGAGCAGCGATTCGCCAACCGACGGGCTGACCCGGGGATTCAGGTCGTCCTGATACAACACTTGCAGCGCGGCGTCTCTTGCTTGACTACGTTTGACCACGGCGATCTTATCCGGATTGGCTTGGGGACTGGTCCATGTTTCGGCTCCGAAAACGTGTTTTGCGGGCAAGCGTCGGCCGAAAACATGGACCTGTCCCCTTCCGCGGCACGAGGGGGACAGTCCCATTTTCGCGGCGACAACGGCCATTGGCGATGTAACGTCCTCCTCGCCGCGAAAATCGCGACAGTCCCCGGCAGCGGCTACAGTTGTTTCATCAAGGCAACCATTTCCAGGGCGGCCTCGGCGGCCTCGGAACCCTTGTTTCCGACGTGGCTGTCCGGGCGGTCCTTGCCGCGAGTGCCGGGGTCGCCGCCCGATCGGGCGACGGCCTGCTCGAGCGTGTTGCACGTCAGCACGCCGAAGATCACGGGCAAGCCGAACTCGACGCCGAGCGCCGCGATCGCGCCGCTGACCGCGCGGTTGATGTGCTGGTCGTGCGACGTCTCGCCGCGGATCACCGCGCCGAGGCAGATCACCGCGACGTACCGGCCGCTCGCCGCCAGGCGTTTGGCCACGGTGGGAATCTCGAACGCCCCGGGCACCCAGGCGACGTCGATCCGATCCTCGCCGATGCCGTGCTCACCGAGCGTCCGCGCCGCCCCGTCGAGCAATCGCGAGGTGATCGTCTCGTTGAACCGCGCGACGACGATCGCAAAACGACCGTCCACGGCACCGGGTTTTCCTTCGTAAACGGTCAAGGTGGGGATTGGGGGTTGGGGATCAGGGGTTGGGGATCAGGGGTTGGGGGTTGGGGATTCGACGGGGTGGCACGCCCTGAGGAACGAAGGGCGTGGTTTGCCGGTCCGCCACGCCCTTCGTTCCTCAGGGCGTGCCACTCAATTCGCTCTCGGCTTTCGGATTTCTACTTCATATTCATGCTCATCAGGAACTCCGCGTTGGTGCGCGTCTTCGCCAGCCGCGTGACCAAGAGTTCCATCGCCTCCGGCGGGTTCATCTCGTTCAGAACACGCCGCAGGATGCATACGCGGCGGTACTCCTCCGGGTCCAGGAGCATCTCCTCGCGGCGGGTGCCGCTGCCGTTGATGTCGATCGACGGCCAGATCCGGCGGTCCACCAGCTTGCGGTCCAGCACCACTTCCAGGTTGCCCGTGCCTTTGAACTCCTCGAAGATCACCTCGTCCATCCGGCTGCCGGTGTCGACCAGGGCGGTGGCGATGATGGTCAGCGAGCCGCCTTCCTCGACCTTGCGGGCGGAGCCGAAGAATCGCTTGGGCCGCTGCAAGGCGTTCGCGTCGACGCCGCCGGAGAGGATCTTGCCCGAGTGGGGACACTCGGAGTTCCACGCCCGGGCCAGCCGCGTGATCGAATCGAGGAAGATCAACACGTCGGTGCCGTACTCGACCATGCGTTTGGCCTTCTCGATCACCATTTCGGAGACCTGGATGTGCCGCGCGGCGGGCTCGTCGAAGGTCGAACTGATCACCTCGCAATTGGATCCCTTGACCTGCCGCTCCATGTCGGTGACTTCCTCGGGCCGTTCGTCGATCAGGAGCATGAAGACGTACAGGTCGGGATAGTTGGCCAGGGCGGCCTTGGCCATTTTTTGCAGCAGGATCGTCTTGCCGGCCCGCGGCGGACTGACGATCAGCCCTCGCTGGCCGAACCCGACGGGCACGATCAGGTCGACCACGCGCATGCTGATGTCGTTGGGGTCGTGTTCCAGGACGATTCGCGAGTCGGGGTGCAAGGGGGTGAGGTCGTCGAAGAAGATTTTTTCGGAAAGCTGATTCGGATCCTGGTAGTTGATCGCCTCGACCCGCAACAGGGCGAAGTAGCGCTCGTTTTCCTTGGGCGGCCGGATTTGGCCCGAAACGGTTGCCCCGGTCCGCAATCCGAACCGGCGAATCTGGCTCGGCGAGACGTAGATGTCGTCCGGGCAGGAGAGGTAGTGGTAATCGGGGCTGCGGAGGAACCCGAAGCCGTCGGGTAGGACCTCGAGCGTTCCCTCGCCGTACATCAGCCCGTTGAGCTTCACCCGTTCCTTGAGAATTCGGAAGATCAGGTCTTGTCGCTTGACGCCGTGGTAGTCGCTGAGGTTTTCCTTTCGGGCCTCCTCGATCAGTTCGGGCATGGAGAGTCTTTGCAGCGCGGCGACGTTCGTATCATCCGACTCTTTGAGCTGTTGGTAGCGCCGGTCCGCGTCGCCTCCCCGCCCGCGCATCTCGCTGGCGAGTTCCTCGGCCAGGGAGATTGGCTCGTCTTGCTCGTCGAAGGCGTCGGCGGCGGTCGCCGGTTCTTCGCGCCGGGGCACGTCGCGGTCATGGTGAAACCGTGCCTGCGAGGCGGCGTCTGATTGAGACTCGTTGGCTGCCATGTTCTCGCTCCTGAGCGAATCGATCCGGCGGCACGCGAACGGTGCCAAGGTGGGGGGGGTAGGGACTAGAGGCTTGGGATTGGGGACTAGAGGTTGGGGATTAGCACGGGCTGTCCGCGCAACAAGTACCGTAATGGGTTCCGTGATGCAAACGCCCGCCGACTTCGTCGGCGGGGTCGGTTGCGGGCGTGCGCCGCGTTAGGGGATTTGGGGTCGTGGATTCAGGATTGGCGGGGCGAGGGGGACACACGGGCCCGCGGCGTAAACGCGGCCCCATGACCTCCAACCTCTTGGAGCGTGCGGAGCGAAGAGCCTTCGAAGGGGATAAAACCCAAACCGGTCGACCGCCGAAATGCCGCGCGCCGCTGCCGCGCACGCGGTGCCGGCGGCAACCAATATGGGGAAATTCAGCCGACGAGGGTGTGCCAAAAACGCTCGACCGCAGCGCGGGTGGACTCCGGAGAACCGGAGTTGTCTATAATCACATCGGCACGGGCGCGCTTCGAGTCCAACGATTTTTGCACGCCCTCACGGGCCGCAAATTCCTCCTCTCTCCAACCGCGCCCGACCGCGCGCGACATTCGCAACGGCCGCGGCGCATCAACGTACACCAACGTATCGCATAATCCCTCCCACCCGGCCTCCAGCAGCAACGGCGCGTCCAGCACCGCCGCCGGACAACCCTCGGCCGCCAGCGCCTTCGCCCGAGCGCGAAGCAGTCGGGCGATCTCCGGATGGGTCAGGTCTTCCAGGTATTCTCGTTCTTGGGGTCCGTCGGGCCACGGGGCGAACACGATCTCGGCGAGCCGGCCGCGGTCGATCCGGCCGTCCGGCGCGAACACCCGCTCTCCCCAACGCGCTCGGGCCGCCGCCTCCACTTCCGGCCGCTCCAACACCGCGTGGCCCGCTCGATCGGCCTCCAGCAGTCCCGCACCCAGGGCGGCCAACTGCCGCGCCACCAGGCTCTTGCCGCTGGCCACGCCGCCAAGGATTCCAATTATGTGCATGGGGGCAACGGTTCCGCTTCGGCCCAATTCGGACCCGCCTTCACGTCAACCTTCAGCGGGACGTCGAGCCGATACGCCCCGGCCATCTCCTCGGTCACCAGTCGCGCGAGTCCGTCGAGTTCGTCGCGGGGAACCTCGAAGATCAACTCGTCGTGGATTTGCAGCAACATGCGTGCCGCCGAGCCTTCCCGCCCGAGGCGCGCAAAAATGGCGATCATGGCAAGTTTGATCAGATCGGCCGCCGAACCTTGGATGACCGTATTGATCGCGGTTCGCTCGGCGAGGTTCCGTTGCCGACCGGCATCCGCGCGGACCTCGCGGATCGCCCGACGTCGACCGAGAATAGTACCAACATACCCGGTCCGAGCGCAATCCGCCAGTGTCCGGCGCAGGAATTCTTCTATGCCCGGATACCCCTCGAAATAGGCATCTATGAACGCCGCCGCCGCGTCCCGCTCGATCCCCAATTGCTTGGACAGCCCGAACGGGCTCTGACCGTAGACCACCCCGAAATTGACCGCCTTCGCGTCGCGACGCATCTCGCGCGTGACCTCTTCCAGCGGGACGTGGTTGACCTGGCTGGCCACCCGGGCGTGGATGTCCTCGTCCCGGGCGAAGGCCGCCCGAAGGTTCTCGTCGCCC
Organism: Planctomycetia bacterium; assembly: GCA_026401055.1. Classification (GTDB taxonomy): domain Bacteria; phylum Planctomycetota; class Planctomycetia; order Pirellulales; family Thermoguttaceae; genus JAPLNP01. The sequence continues at coordinate 33,891 of JAPLNP010000235.1, read as the reverse complement.
GAGAAATGCGCAAGCACCCGAAGCTCGATCTGCGAGTAGTCGGCGGCCAAGAGGCTCCAGCCCGGCTCACCCGGCACGAACGCCGAGCGTATTTCCCGGCCCTCCTCGGTCCGCACGGGGATGTTTTGGAGGTTCGGATCGCTGGAACTCAACCGCCCGGTGGCCGCCACAACCTGGTTGAACGAGGCGTGCACCCGATCGGTTGGCGGAAAAATCATCTCCGGCAGGGCGTCGACATAGGTGCTCTTGAGTTTGGCATACTGCCGGTACGCGATGATCTTGGCCGGCAGCGGATGTTGCCGGGCAAGCTCTTCCAGGACCTCGACGTCGGTGCTCGGCCCGGTCTTCGTCTTCTTGACCACCGGCAGCCCCAACTCCGTGAACAGCACCTGTTGAAGCTGCTTGGGCGAGGCGATGTTCAGCGAGTGGCCGGCCATCTCGTGGATCTCGTCGCGCAACTGCTCGATCCGCGCCGCATAGCCCCGGCTCAGCTCGGCCAAGCGCTCCCGGCTCACCGTGATCCCGTTGAACTCCATCTCGACCAGCGTGTCGATCAACGGCAGCTCCAACTCGACGAACAGCTTTTCGAGGTTCGCGCGGGCCAGCCGCTTGGCCAGGATCGGCCGCAGCAGCCAGGGCACCCAGGCGTCCTCGGCCGCATAGTCGCAAACGGTCGCCACCGGCACCTCGTCCATGCGTTTCTGCGTCTTGCCCTTGCCGATCAACTCGCTGATCTTGGTCGTCGTATGACCCAGGTACCGTAGGGCCAGTTCGTCGAGATTGTGGTTCCGCTCGCCGGCGTCCAGGAGGTAGCTGGCCACCATCGTGTCGAACGCCACGCCGGCCAGCCGCACGCCGCAGCCGCGCAACACGATCATGTCGTATTTCAGGTTCTGGCCGATCTTCTCGACCGCCGGGTCCTCGATCACCGGCCGCAGCGCGTCCAGCGTGGCCACCGGGTCCAGGCACGGTTCGCCCTTCGGCGCCCGGACCGGCAGGTACCACGCCTCGTCGTCCTTCCAGCAGAACGACAGGCCGACCAGTTCGGCCCAACGCGGCCAAATATGGGTCGTTTCCGTGTCGATCGAGATGCATTTCTGCCGCCGCAACTGGGCCAGAAACTCGTCGAACGCCTCGGGCGTGGCCACCAGCCGATACGTCGGCTTGATCTCGGGCGCCGTGCTCCGCGCCGGGGCGCCCGCCAGCGCGTTGACCTGCTCGGTCAGGCTTCGGAAGCCGAACTCGGCGAACAACTCGACGAGCCGCTCGCGGTCGAACCCGCCGACCCGGGCGGCCTCCCAGTCGATCGGCACATCCACGTGCGCGTCGAGCCGGACGAGCTTGCGGCTCAGAAGGGCTATCTCGCGACCCTCGATCAGGTTCTGACGCCGCTTCACGCCGGAGATCTCCTCGGCGTGATCCAGCACCGCGTCGAGCGTGCCGTACTTGGAGAGCAACTCGGCGGCCGCTTTGGGCCCGATCTGTGGAACGCCCGGCACGTTGTCCGTCGAATCGCCGACCAGGGACTGGAAATCGACGACCTGCTCGGGCCGAATCCCCCAGGCATCTTCGAGCTTGTGCCGGCCGAAAACCTCGTCCTTGCGGATGTTGTAGAGCTTCACCCGATCGGTGATCAACTGCCGGCAGTCCTTGTCGCTGGTCACGAGAAAACACTGCCCGCCGAGTCGGTCGGCCACCCGGGCGATCGTCGCCATGACGTCGTCGGCCTCGAAGCCCGGCAGCCCCGCCATCGGAATTCGCATCGCCTCGAGCACGCGACGGATGGCCGGCAGTTGGGGGATCAAGTCCTCGGGCATGGCCGCGCGTTGTATCTTGTACGGCTCATACAGCGCGTGGCGAAACGTCTTCTCGGGAAGATCGACCGCTGCGAACAGATAGTCCGGTTTCTTTTGCATCAAGAGCGTGAACAGATCGCGAACGAACCCATAGACCGCGTTGACCGGCTGGCCGGTCGGGCTGGTCATCTCCGGCAGCGCGTGGAAGACCTGGTAGACCAGTGAATGGGTGTCGATCACGTAGACCGTCTTGCCATCGAGACTCGCCGGCGGCGGACTGCCAACCGCCGAGGGCGTCCAGCCCTCGGGATTCCGAACCGGCTTCTCAACAGGTGGGGACGCTTCGGATTCCGGCTCCATGCCGGGCAATAGCTTCTGGTGCGGACGCTCGGCCATTGGTCATCCGTGCGGGCGGGAGAGGGAGGAGACACACAATGGTATATGCTACGACTACCCCCGCCCGGATGTCAAGCGGCTCGCATGTAGGGTGGTTCGAGGCCGCCGAGGCCCACCGAGATCAGACCCCCCTTGAATTCCACCCCCGCGTAGTCAACCATAGTAGTATTGGGCGTGTCCGAGCACAACGTCGCGTCATGCCCACGGGGCCACGATGCGGGAGCGAAAACCTTGACGGAGTTCAACGCCTACCACCAGTGGCTCGGCATCCCGCTCGCCGAACAGCCGCCGGATCGTTATCGGCTCCTCGGGATCGCCCTGTTTGAGGACGATCCGCTGGTGATCGAGCACGCCGCCGATCGCCAGATGACCCATCTGAGGACGTTTCAGACGGGCGTCCATGCGGCGGCATCCCAGACGCTGCTGAACGAGGTAGCCGCCGCCCGGGTGTGTCTGCTCAATGCCCAGAAGAAGGCCGCCTACGACGCCGCACTGCGGCAGGCCGCGACCACCCCGCCCGCGCCGCCGGTCGCCGCCGGGCCAGTCGACGCCGAGTTGAGCCGGCTGTTCCGCAAGACCGAGCAAGACCCCTCGGCCGTCCACTCGCGTGTGACGCCGCTGAAGCGAAAGCGCAAGGTGGTGCGCCGCATTCTTGTTCTTGGCGGCATCGTGCTGGCTGGACTCATCGCGTTGGGGGTGTTCATCTGGGGCGAGGTCGGCGCAAGACGACCCCACGCGCCCGGCCCGGCGGGTTCCCCGACCGGCCCGACGCTCTCGGAGCCGACCGCGCCGAACCCCGATCCAGGACCCCATCCGGATTCGACCACGGCCCCGCCGTCGCCGACGACTTCGCCCGGCGGCATGGAACCGCCCACGGCGCAGGCGTCCGACAAGGCGCCTCCGGCCGTAAGCGTTGGCGCGTCTCCGGACCATGCGGCGGGGAATCCGCCCGAGGCGAACGCCCCGTCGCCCTTCTCCGACCCATCCGCGTCGCCGCTGGGGTTTGACGAAGAGGACCACCGGCCGGGCAGTGTGCCAACGAAGGAGGCCCCCGGGCCGAAAGAGGCCAAGGCCAAGCGGCCGCCGCCGTCGGACGAGGTTCGCAAGCGGATCGCGGGGCAGGCGGAGGACACCTTCCATTTCTCGAAGAGCAGAACGCCGGACGAACAAACCAAGCTGGCCGAGGAACTGCTCCAGCGCGCCGCCCGGCCCGACTGCGACGCCGACGAGCGTTTCGTCCTGCTCGACAAGGCCGCCGAGGCGGCGCGCGACGGCAGCGACGCGGCGTTGATGCTCCGCGCGGTCAACGCCCGGGCCGACGAGTTCGACGTCGATGTGCTCGCCGAGCGGCTGGACGGACTCACGACGTTTGCCAAAGGCGCCAAGGACGCGGGCTCGATTCGCTCATTGGCCCTGGAGGTCGAACCGGTTCTCGACCAGGCCGCCGGCGCCAACCGCTACGATGACGCCGCCGAACTGGCCCGAGCGGTCCACGAGGCGTGCAAACGCGCGCAAGGCAAGGATTTCCGGGCGTGGGCCAAGCGGCTCCACGACGAGATTCAGCGACTCCGCAAGCAGTATCAGGCGGTCCAGCAGGCCGCCGAGACGCTCAAGACCGCGCCGACCGACGGTGACGCCCATCTGCTGCTGGGCCGCTGGCACTGTTTCGAGCGCGACGAGTGGTCGGTCGGGCTGCCGCATTTGCGCGACGGAAGCGACCCCCCGTTTCAATCGCTGGCCGGGCGGTAACTCGACGCGCCGCCGGCGGCGCCCGACGATCAGGTCGCGCTGGGCGACGCCTGGTGGGACCTGGCCCAACAGACGAAGCCCGCGGACAAGGAGCCGCTGTTGCGCCGCGCCGGCCATTGGTACCGCACGGCGTTGCCGCGGGTGGCCGATTCCGTTAAAGAGAAGCTAAACGGTCGCCTGGAAGAAATCCCCGAGCCGGCTTCGACGGCCGGCGGGCTTCACCGCGCGGGACTGGGCGACTTGCTCGACAAGCCCGGCGCGTCCAAGACCCCCGGTCAAACGCCGAAACGAGGGCGGACGATCCAGTGCCGGGTCTTCGCCGCCGCCGATGACGAGTTCGTCATGTGCGTCAACGGCGAAGAAATCCTCCGCGGCCAGGACCCCGCCCGGCTTTTCGCCCAGGACTTCGCCTTCGCGAAGCGCGACGTCATCACGGTTCGCGTCGGCGATCGCGGGGGCGCGAAGGGCTTTTGTTGCGTAATCCTTTCGGAAAAGGGCCAAACCATCGCGACCGGCCTCGCGTGGCGGTCGTACCAGCCGCAATCGGAGACGGAGTGGGCCGACCCCCGGCAGATCAAGTCGGCAAACCCCGTCGTCCGGGCGGACGACTCCTCGTCCAAGTTGGTTTTCAAGGCGTGCGGGGTCAAGGCGATGGACATCTGGGGGGCCAGTAATCCGTCTTACATGGCATTCGAGGTCCGCTAACGCCGGATTGACCATTCGTCCCCGGGGTCAACACCGTTTGCGCAGGACGGCGAATCAAGTCCCCTCTCCCTCTGGGAGAGGGTTGGGGTGAGGGATTCACCTTTGATAATCGACCCAGCCGCCCCTCATCCCGACCCCCGCCGAGAGGAAGAGGGAGGTTGATCGAGCGGCATGGCGTCTCATCCCGGTTGCTCTCCCAAGCTGGGGGGGTTTTTCGTTGACAGCGGTTTTCCGGCTGTTTACAATCGAGTTCTGGAGTTCACGTCCGCAATCGCCCCGGAAGCTCAGGACGCCGGGGCGGCGCCGGTCGGATGAACAGGTCGATTCTCCCGGCCCGACGGGATGGATCCCATTCGGGAAGAGGCACTTCTCACGTAGGACGAGCCCGAGGCTCCCCACTTCGACGCGGAACCCGGCTTGAAAGGAGCATTCAGTTCATGGCGCGCGAAACCCAGGGTCTGCAAATCGCGATGATCGTTTTCGTCCTGCTGACGATCGTCTTCGGCGTCAGCACGTTCATTTTCTTCAGCCAGTACCGCGAGGCTGACAGGCGAGCGACCGCCACCGACCAGAAAGGGAAGGAGTCCTCCGACGCCGCTCGCGAGGCAATCGCGCGGGTGGAAGAGCTCAAGGGGATGATGGGCTTTGCGCCGACCGACACGAACGAGTCGATCCGCGAGAAGTTCAACGGCGACATGGACAAGTTTGCCAAGACCTATCCGAAGGAGATGCAGTTCTATCGCCCGGCGATCGAGCGTTTGGCCAAGGCGCTCGAGGAGAAAGACGAGTCGCTGACGAACGAACAGGCCACCGTCGCGCAGCTCAAGGCCCAACTGGCCGCCCAGACCGAGAGAATGACGGGCGAGATGGCCAAGCACGACCAAGCCGCCAAGAAGGCCGAACAGGATAAGCAGGGCGAGATCGAAAAGTTCGGCGCCGACCGCAAGAAGCTCGAAGACGATCTGGCCAAAATGGACGGTACCGTTAAACAGACCCGCAAGGACAGCGACGCGGCCCAGACCGATCTGAACGCCAAACTCGCCGCGGCCACCGGCGACGCGAAGAAGTTAGGCGACAGCTACCAGGCGGCCAAGGAGATTATCGACAAGGGGAACACCGAAAGCCCCGACAAGTTCCAGGGCGAGGTCCGCTGGGTCAACCAGCATCAGGGCGTCGTGTGGATCGATCTGGGGCGCGCCGATGCCCTGCGCCCGCAGACCACCTTCAGCGTCTTTGCCGCGGGGACGGGCGACATGACCGAGATCGGCAAGAAGGCCAGCATCGAGGTGACCGAGGTGCTCGACAACCATCTCGCCAAAGCGCGAGTCCTCGACGACGAGCCCGCCAACCCCATCGTCCCCGGCGACAAAATCTTCACGCCCGTCTGGAGCCTCGGCGAGAAGCGTCACTTTGCGATTGCCGGGCTTGTCGACCTCAACGGCGACGGCCGATTCGACCCGGAGGAATTGCGGCGACTCTGCACCCTGATCGAAATGAACGGCGGCGTGGTCGACGCCCCACTCGACGCCGAGGGGAAGCGTCGCGGCAAGATGACGCTGGATACCCGGTACCTCATCGAGGGTGAGAAACCGGACGCCGCCTCGTCGGCCGCGCTGATCGCTGATTTCAGCATGATGACCGGCGACGCGAAGAGTCTGCGGGTGGAGACGATCACGCTGGACAAGTTCCTCGATCGGATGGGCTGGCGCCGGGAGTCCCAGGTCCTCGATTTTGCCGGCGGCGGCGGGAAGATGCCCGTCCCCGCTGGGCGAACGCCCGCCGTCTCCGGGGCGAAGATCAGCGAGGTCTTCAAGCCGCGTGTGCCCCCGCGCAGCAGCGGCGGGAGCACGTTCTAGGCTCGATCGGGTTCGATGGTGCTCCCTCTCCTTCCGGGAGAGGGCCGGGGTGAGGGCTGTTGAGGATTCGTGGTGCGTCGCGACGCATCCGCCATCTCAGGCAACTCAAGAAAGCGGTGATGAATCACCGCGCTCCGAAACGCCCGCAAACAGCCGCGTCCGCAGCGACGCCACCCGCGCCGACCGGTGCCGCAGCGCCGGGCTCAGGTTCGCCGGCTCCAACCGTTGCGGTTCCAGGAAGACCCTCGCGGGATCGGCCAATCGCTGGTGCCGGCTCACCTGCCATAGCGTCCAGCGGTCCCGCCACGGCAAGCAGTGCGCCTGACAAAGCTCCCAGAAGAGTCGCCACGGGCTGTTGCGCCGCGATCGCGCCCGGCGCTCCAAGTACGACGACCACGCGGCAACCCCCGCCACGGCCAGCACGAACACCACCGCGAGCAGCAACCCTTGCTCGCTGCTGAGCGAGGCCGGCTTTCGGGCATGTTTGCCGGCGCTCTCGAGGTGGCCCTCTTCGGCCAACAGAACGAGCTGCATTACCCACGCGTCCATGATGCTACCTTCCCGTCTCGGCGCGTTGCCGTCCCGGGCGGGCCGATTTCTCCCGCCGCTGGAGGATCCGGCGTGCCGCGTCGGCGACCGCCTGGCTGCGGTCCTCCGACGCCTGGCGCAGGGCCTCGCCGGCGGCCTGGGAGTCCGATCCGGCCAGGGCGTTGACCGCCTCAAGACGCACGAAATGGTCCTCGTCCACCAGCGCGCCGATCACCAGCGGCTCCGTGGCGTCGATCGCGTCAATCGCCTGGACGATCCGCAACGCTCTCAGACGCCGCGTCCGCATTCTCGATACGAGCTCGTGTCGCAGACGGGCAATCGCGTGCGGATCGATCTTCTTGGCCAGTATCCCCGTCGTCCGCTGCGACTGGTCGTCGAGCGTGTCAAAAACCCCGAAGTACCGCTCGAACGTAAATTCTTCGAGGCTCCGGCGAACCGCCTGGCGAACCACGGCGTGCGGGCTGTCGGCCAATTCGATCAGCCGCGCGAGCGCGCCGGGTATCCTCCGACCCCGCAACTGCGCGATCACGTTGGCCTGGACCCGCGGGTCGTCGTCGGCGAGCGCCGCCAGTGCCCGGGCGTTGGCCCGCGCGCCGTGGAACTCGGCCAGCGCCTCGGACGCCGCGCGCCGTCCGCCCGTCTTGCCGTGGATCAACACGTGCTCGATCATTCCTTGGGCCCGCGATCGCGGAACGCCCGCGGCCATCACGAACTTCACCGCCGCGTGCTGCTGGGCGTCGTCCAGGGCGTCGAGCATCGCCTCGCAACGATCCAGCCAGCCGATCGTCCCGACCCGCTTCAAGTTCCTCGCCATCGCCTCCGACGGCTCGAGGCCGATCTTCCGCAGCAAGAAGTGGACAAACCGCGCGTCCGAGCGATTGCCGATTACCGAGAAGACGACGCTCGGCGCGTTCGGGTCATCCAGGCACGCCAGCAACAGCCGCGGCACGCCCCCGCGGTCGCTCTTGGCCAGGGCGTTCACCATGGTCGCAAACGCCGCGTGGAAGGGATCGCCGAGAATCAGCCTCAGGACCGCGTTGTCCGGGTGAACCAGGATCAAGAAGGCCTCGATCACCTCGCGGCGCAGATGGCCGCCAAACCGCTCGACCGAGGACTCCAACGCCGAAACCGCGTGCTCTCGGATCAACTCGGGGTCGCGCCGCGACCGGTCGTTGCCTTCGCCGGCCAGTTCCGCGTAGAGACCGTCGGCCAGCCCGATCAAGGTCGCTCCCAGGACCGTCCCATTCGGATTGCCTTGGTCGCCCAGCGCGTGGAGCAACGTGGGGATCAGATCGTACTCGTGGAACCAGAGGGCCACGTCGCAGGCGTTTTGACACGTCTGCCGGTCGGCGCTCAACAGCGACTCGCGAAGTGCCTGCGTCATCGAGACGCCCCGCTCCCGGACGATCGCCTTGCGACGGTCGTCGAGCTGGTGCAGGCGCCGGACCACCTCCCGGTGGCCGGCCGCGCTGCGCCGCGCGAGGATGGCCCCCAGCGCGTCGTCGCGAATCCGCTCGATCGGCGAGTCCAGCCCGGGCAGGAGTACCTGGATCGCCGCCTCGTTCTCGCTCGTCGCGAGCAGTTCCAGCGTCGTCTTCAGCCCTTCGCTCACCACGCGCACCCACCTTTGTTCGGGAGAACCCAACCTCTCTAGGATCGGCCCGTCGTCACCACTACTACAGTCTAGCCCGCAGTCTCCACCCATTTACCCCATATCCCCGAACGGCTATCCCGATGTCGCCGCTTGATTTTTTCCTCCAATTGCCTGAAACTAGGTGAGTGGCACCAGTCACACCCCTCTCTAAATGCATTAGACACTTCCCATGACGAGGTACATTTCTTCGGAGCCACGCTGAACTACCGTATCCGTCGATCCGCATGAGAACCATTATGTCTGCCGCCCCTTCCGCCTCTGAAACGCTCGATCGGGAGTTCCTCACGCTTCGGGCACGACTGATTGACTTGGCCGCCGGGTTGGATCGCCTCGATCGCGCCGAAGGCTCCGTCGCCGACGACCCGCGGCGGCAGAAGATCCAACAAAGCCTCGAACGGCTCGCCTCGCCCGACGCCAACCGCGCCGAAACACTCCAGATGCTCTTCTCGCTCCCCTACGACGCCCAATGGCGCGAGCCGGAGTAGAAAGCGGAAAACGCAGCGCGGCGCCAACCGCGGGCTTCCGCCTCGCGGCTGTTGCGCAAGCGACCCCGCCGACGCAGTCGACGGGCGTTTATATCACCGAGACGCTGACCCGCAGTCCCTGACCCCTGACCCCTAGTCCCTGATCCCTGCCATGCAATTCATCGACCCCCACATCCACATCGCCTCGCGAACGACCGACGATCTGGCGACGATGGCCAAAATGGGCTGCCTCGTCGTCGGCGAGCCGGCCTTCTGGATGGGCTACGACCGATCCGGCCCGGACAGCTTTCGCGACTACTTCCGCCAACTCACCGAGTGGGAACCACGGCGGTGCGCCAACCACGGCATCCGGCACTACGCCTGGATGGGCATCAACGCCAAAGAAGCCGAAGATGTCGCCTTCGCCCGCGAAGTCATCGCCCTGCTGCCCGAGTTCCTCAAGCGTCCCAGCGTCCTGGGCATCGGCGAGATCGGCCTGCACAAGTGTACCCGCAACGAAGTGACGACGCTCGGGGCCCTGATCGACCTGGCCTTGTCGTCGGGCGAGCAGATGCTCTTCCACACGCCGCATCTGGAGGACAAGTACAAGGGCACGCGGATGATCCTCGACATGCTCCGCGACGACCCGCGAGTCGATCCGACCCGCGTCTGCATCGACCACTGCGAGGAGCACACGATCCGCCTGGCGTTGGAGGAGGGCTATTGGGCGGGCATCACGCTCTATCCGACGACCAAGGCCACGCCCGAGCGAGCGGCCGACATGGTCGAGATCTACGGCCCCGACCGCGTGCTGGTGAACTCTTCGGCGGACTGGGGCCCCTCGAATCCGCTCGCGGTTGCCGAGTTGATCTTCGCGATGCGGCGTCGCGGCCACGACGAGTCCGTGATCCGCCAGTTGGTTTACGACAACCCGCTGAAGTTCATGAGCCAGAGCCGGAATTTTCAGTTCGCGCCGCCGACGTGACCGCAGGGCAGGCCATGACCCAGGACGCCCCACCGCGACGCGACCGCTGGCTCCACCGGGGCCGGCTCCGGGACGTCGTCATCGTGATGGCGGTCGTCTCGACGTTCTTCTTCTCCCCGGGGATGGCCGCCCAGTGCGTGGCAGTCGGCCTGCTCGTGGTCGGCGGCGGGCTGCACCTGCTGGTCAAGGGCCAGTTGATCCGAAACCGGGTCCTCTGCACCCAAGGGGCCTATGCCGTCGTCCGGCACCCGTACTACCTGGCCAACTACCTGATCGACACCGGCTTCTGCCTCGCAAGCGGCAACGTCTACCTGGTGCTGGCGTATCCGTTTCTGTTCTTCTGGGCGTACGGGCCGACACTTCGGTCGGAAGAATCGCTCCTGGCCTCGCTCCACGGGCCGGAGTTCGACGCCTATAGGGCCGGTGTCCCCCAGGTTTTCCCCGACCCGACCTTGCTGGCAGGCCTGAGAGCGCTGGGGCGGAACTTCTCCTGGCGGCGAGTTTCCGCCTATGAGGTCAAGCGGTTGTTTCGTTGCGCCTTCGTCGGCGAGCTAATCGTGTTGCTCGGACGAATCGGGCCCGACGGCTGGCGCGAAATCCTCGCCGGGGCCAACCCGCTGGACCACGGCGGCGTCGTCCTTCTGGCACTCTGCGCCGTGCTGTTGCTGCCGGCCGTGCTGATTCGGTTTGGTCGCGGCGAGAGCGACGTGATCCCGTGAATCTTGTGAATCCTGTCCAAGGAGATCGTCTACCCGCGCCGAATACGCATCGTCTTCGGGTCCAACTCGGGCACGACGTCGAAGCGGTCGATCTCGGCGGCGGCGAGAATGTCTTCCTCAAGGCCGATCGCCATGAGGTTTGCGCCCCCGAGACTGTCGCGGAGCTTGGCGGCCAGACGCTCCGGCGGAAGCTCTTCGGCGCCCAACGACTGCGGCAGCGGGAAAGCGTGTTTCCATGTCTCCCACGCAGTGGCCGCCTGGGCGTTGAGCTTGTACATCATGTCGCCCCGCTGCTGGAGCCGATGGACCAACAGCCCGGCCAGCAGGATGTCGTCGTCGCTCATCTGTCCTTCCGTGCCCGCGCACAGAAGGTGAATCCGCTCCGCGCCGGCCAGCTTCCGGACGACCGCCGAGACGTTGACGAAGGCGCCGATCCACGCCCGCTCCGCGTCGCGGCATCGGGCCATCGCCCGGGTGCCGTTGGTCGTGGTAGGGCATGAACGATCGTGGTCGACGCCCGCAGGACGTCCAACACCACGGCATCCCCCCCGGCCATTTCCTCCGGAGCGACCAGTTTCGGGAGTGCGTAGACGTTGAGGATGTGCATGGTCGTGGGGATTGGGAGTTGGGGGTCTAGGATTCGGTGATTCAAACGCCCGCCAACTGCGTCGGCGGGGTCGGAATAGCTGACCACTTGCCACTTACCTACGGCAAGCTAGCGGGCGTCGCGCCGGGCCATCGCGCCGCGGTCTTCTCGGAAGACGTAGTCCGGCCACAGGGGGCAATTCATGTCGATCCAGACCTTGATCCCGCGCATCTGGTCGGTGGTCAGTTTGACGTCGTGATGGCCCGCGTCGAGCACCTTCCACAGCTTGCTCTTGACCGTGCCGAACGACAACGGCGGCGCCTTCTCGTTGCCGCCGGAGTTCCACCCGTAGTCGAGATAGTGGACCCAGCCCTGCGTAATCAGCGTCCGGTACGAGGCGGGGATGTGATCCTTGTCGAGCGTGCCGGTCAGGTTGATGCCCTGCTTGTCCTCGGCGCCGTGGCACTTGACGCACGCGGCGTCGAGCACCGGCTGGACAACCCGTTCGTACGCGATCGGCCCGGCGCCCCACGGCGGCGGTTCCAGCCGGCTCGGTTCACGGCGCAGGGCGAGGCCCTGGCGGACGGGCGGGGCCTGGCGCCGGTCCTCGTGGCACCCGACGCAGCCGCGCCGCTCGCCCGGCTGCACCTGCACCACGCTTCGCATCCGCTGCAGCTCGTTGAAGTCCTTGTCCAGGACTTGCAGGTACAGTTGCTTGCCGGCCGGGACGTAGAAATGGGCCGAGCCGTCCTCTTCGACCGGGGCCAGTCCGTAGCTGCCCTTGGCCACGTAGGACGGCCAGCCCGACGGCCCCGCCACCAGATCGACCGGCGCGGCGTAGAAATGAATGAACGGCTCGTGGTCCTTGCGGTACTGGCCGTTGGCGAGCTTCTCCAGGTCGGAGCGGATCTCGCACGCCACGCGGATGTACTTGACCGTGCCCCGGGCGACGGTCGGCTCGATCCCCCGATACACGTCGGCCACCGCGAACACGCCGTACTCGTCTTCCGCCGACGGCTGCCCGGGAGTCCCCGGGAGCGAGCCGGGCTTCTCGCACGTCTTCGCGTCGCCGGTCGGACCGCGCACGCCGATCGCGCCGCGTTGGCCGGCCAACGCCGTGGCCGATTCCAACATCGCCAGCCCGGACGTCATGTTGCTCAGCACCGGCGGCCGATCCACCGCCTGAAGCGGCGTCGGGCACATCGCGCCGAACGTCTCGTCGAACGCCAGCGCCTCGCGATTGCCGAACCGATCGATCACGTAGAGGCCGAACTTGCGCAGCGGGGCGTGCGAGCAGAGAAAATAATCGGCCGCCACGGGCACGGGGTCGCGAAAACACTCCTCGTCGGGCCACATCCCCGGCCAGGGAACCTCCGGCGTGATGCTCGTGATCGCCTTCGGGTTGAAACGGCCCTTGTCGATGTCCACCAGCGCGATCGGGCCGTTCAGATCGCCGAAATGGGAGATCAGCGTGCAACAAACCTCGTGGGTGCCGGGCACCTCGCGGCCGTTCGCGTAGCCGTTGGGCTGGATGATCGTGTTGCCGAAGACCAGCTCCGGCGTCGTCCCGTCGGGCCGAATCGTCCACAGCGTGTGGCTGAAATCCGCGCCCTTGTCGACGTACTCCGACCGGGTCCAGATGATCCGCCCGTCACGCATGATCGACGGCGCCCATTCCGTCAGGTTGGCAAACGACACCGGCTGCATGTTCCCGCCGTCCGGGTCCATCCGGAACAGCACCGCCGCCTGCGGTCGCCAACAAATGTACCGGCTCTTGCACCGAGTCGTGATGAACGCGATGCCGCCGTCGGGCAAGGGGCACGGCCAGTAGTCGTGAAATGGCCCGTCCGTAAGCTGCTCGACGCCGCTCCCGTCGGCTTTCATCCGCAGAACGTGGAAGAACCCCGCCTCCGACGGCCGGTAGCCGAAGTAGATCGTCCGGGCGTCGAAGTCGGCCATCGGGTCCCGCGCGATGCCCCCGCCCGCGGCAAACAGCTCGGTCGTCGTCGCCCGCTCGGGCACCAGGCATCCGTCGTCGCGGGGAATCTCCAGCCGGCAAATGGCCCCGCCGGGCCGCCACGGCGCGTCCAACATCACGCTGTAGTTGTGCGACGGCTCGTACGCATGACGCTTGACGAAGAGGAGCTTTTCGATCGGCGCGAGGTCCTCGTCGCGGAAGAACAACCGCCGCTTGATCTGCCGGGCTTCGAGAAGCGACTTTCGCTCGGCCGCCGCGTCCGGCGCCGGCAGCGACGCTAACGACTTCTGAACCTCTCGCAGCCGCGCGGCCTCGGCCCGCTCGGCGTCGACGTTGCGACCCTTGTCGGCGAACCGCCGGATCATGTCCTCCAACAGCGCGAGCGTCCGGTGCAGCGGGTCGTAGCGGAACAGGCTCAGTTGATACGCCTCGTCGTTGCCGGTCGTGATCGACAGGGCGTGCTCGGGGCCGATCGGGCCGTCGGCCGGGATGGAGATGACCTTCGACTCGCCCGGCGCAAGCGTCAGGCCGTCGGTCAGCCCCGGCGCGTTGCCCCGCGCGGTCACGCTCGGCCCGCTGGGCGCGGCGGTGAGCCGGACGCGGAAGGTCTTGCCCAGGCAGGGCGTGACCTCGGCAATGGCAAGCCGGGAGGGGAGCAGCACGATCTCGCGTCCGGCGGGCTTGGTGTGTTTGCCGCCCATGCCCAGCCCGACGCGAAGCCCGAGGTCTTTGTACTTGGGGAACAACGCCAGCGGTACGCGGACCTCGCAACACGTCAGCGCCGGGTCGAACTTGCCGTCGACCGCCCGGGTCTCCTCCAACGTGCCGCCGAGATACCGGTTGAGCACCGGCCCGGCGTCGGTGTGCGTCAGCACCCAAACGTCCTCGGTGCCCTCGCTGGAGAGTACGGCCACGTGGCTGCTCAGGAGCCGGTTCGTCCGAATGGCCAACAGCAGATCATCGCCGATGACGCCCGCCTGGACCGCGTATTCGACAAGCGGTCCGGCGTCGAAATCGTAGGGGTCGGACACCCGGGCGACTCCCCGGGACGCCGTGCTCCAGATCGGATCGTCGAGCACGCCGTCGAGCTTCACCGTGCCGACCAGCACCGGTAGCGGCAGGCGATCGTCGGGCACGTGATGGGGGTAGTTCTTCACGCGACCGTTGTAGGGAACCAACCGCGGGCTGAGGTCGGCCCGGCCGTATGCCCGCAGCCAGGCGGCCTCTTCGCCGACGATCGCGTAACGCAGCATCGCGTCGCCGCCCTGGCCCGAGCCGTCCGGGCGCGGAAGCGGCCGGGGAGGCGGGGCAGTGCCGGGCATTTGGGCATCGGGGCCCGTGCCGCCTCCCTGACGTCGCACCGCGGTCGGCGCCGCGGTGGTCGACACTCGCTTCACCGACTTCCACGTCGCCCCATCCAGCGAAAGGAGCACCTCGAACTCGATCGGCACCCGATCGCCGTACTGACGCTGCCGATCCCGCGAGAAAACGACCTTGGCGACCTTGGCCGCCTTGGGAAGCTCGATCTGGGCCCACTCGCCCGCGGTCCCCGCCGGGATCCAACTCCGGGCGTTGCCGTATTGGCCGTCATTGAGATGCTCGATGGCGTGCTCGGCGTAGCCCGACAGCAAGGACGAGGCCGTCGCCTTCGCTCCGTGCTCGGCCAGCGCGAGGTTCTGCTTCCCGTCCTCGGCGTAGACCTCCAGTTCGTCGACGCAGGGCTGGCCGTCGGAGGCACGGTGGATCACGAAGCGGATCAGGCGTGCTTCCTCGGCCGGGAAGGTGACCGCGTAAGGCTGATCGCCGCGAACCGGCGGATCGGCGGCCGCCATCGCGACCAACAAACACGACACCGCGGCAAACGTTCCCATGACGGGCTCCTCGTCTTTCAGGGGCGGAGCGAAAACGAGTGTCGCCTTTCGCTCCGCGAAAGTAGCGTTGGTCGGCGTTTCGCTCCGCGAGAGACCGCTACTTTCGCGGAGCGAAAGGCGACAATCATCGATCCGCCAGTCCTCAGTCTTTCAGCTCGAACGCAAAATCGTTCTCGGCCCCCTTTTGCACGTTGGCCGTCAGCCCTGAGTCCTTGGGACTGCCGTAACGCACGGGCAGCACGTCCCGCGTGGGGGCGTAGGGATTCTTCGTGCGACCGGGATTCGCCTCGACTTTCTTGACGACCAGGACGGTGTGTTCGCCCAGAATCGCTCCGTCCCCGGTTGCGTAGGAACTCAACTCAAAGCGGCCCCGCTCGTCGGTAATCGCCCGCGCCGGACGCCCGCTCTTGGACATGAACATCACCTCGGCCCCCGCCACCGGCTGGCCCCGGTACACCACGGTTCCCGTGACGGGCACGCGCTCGGCCCGGCCGTCGCCGCATCCGATGAGCATCGGCGTCAGTGTACAGTATAACCCAATCGCCAGCGCAAGTGAACGTTTACGCATTACGGACCTCCTGGTTGTCGGTCCCCTTCCTCATCGCAAAGGGGACAGTCCCATTTTCGCGGCGAAACCGCGGCTTGACAACGTGACATTCTCCGCGCCGCGAAAATCGGGACAGTCCCCAGTGTTTTCCCCCTCACAGCCCGGTAACATCGACCGTGCCGCCGTCGCGCCGGTCGCCGAGGCGTTGATAGGTTTCGTAGTCGATTTCCTCGGGCAGGAAGTGGACGGAGCCGTCGCAAAGGGCGAAATTGCACCCGCCGGGATGACGCGACTTGAACCCTTGCGCCGTCCCCCACGCTTCCTCGTTGTTGCAGGAACTGGTGTTGGGATCGTAGCCGGGCTCGTCCTTGCAGGTGGGGTAGTTGATCGGGCCGGTCGTGCCGATCCAACTGTTCGCGTTGATGTGCATCCACCCGTCCCACAAGTGCCACGAACACTTGGGCCGCACTTCGCCCACCGCAATCGTGTTGCTCAGCCCGTCGGGGATGTCGTTGAACTTCGCCGACCAAGCCATGTGGCCGAAGACGCCGGAAATCTGGTTTCCGTCGAGGGTGTCGGAGTGTGCCGACGGTCCGGTGCCGAACATGTTCCCGCCGGTCGTACACTTCCAAAACGCCTGGTTGCCGATGCACGCCCCGTAATTCGCCGTCGCGGAATTCAGCGATTTCGTCGAGGCGGGCGAGGAATGGTAATACGGGTTGCCGCCCCAGTAGGTCGGTTCTCCGTCGCTCGGGCAGAGGTACGTGCTGATCCAGACCTCGTGCACGAACCCGCGTCCCCCGCGGCTGTACCAACTCGTGTTCTTCGAGAAATCACACTGGTTGAAAAGCTCCTGCTCTTCGATGAACGGCAGGAGATGGACCAGGAAACTGCCGTGGTGGTGCTGGTTGATCTCGCCCCACGTGTAATTGTCGTGGACCGATCCGTACGGGAGGCGGTTGTGGGCCTGGTGATAGTTGTGCAGCAGCTATCCCTAGACAGGTTGCGTCCCCGCAGAGCCCGTTTCCGTTTCGCCAGGCAACCCAAGTCTAGCATAGGACTTACAACCACTCCAAAGCAAACCTGAGCGAACCGTTGACAAACGGCCCCTACAGAGATAAAACCATCGCGCGGCGAGCGAACAGCCTTTGTGTACATCACCGCATCCTCCGGGCACTTCTGGATTGCGGCGGTTTATCGCCGCTTTTTCACTGGATTGGACGTCAAGCCGCTGCCTTGGACGTTCAGTGGGCGCTGTCGCGTATCGTGTTTCTTGTTCTGCACTACCCCGGAAAGCGACGATGAATCGCCGCACTCCCGAACGGAAAATGCATAATGCATACGCTACCAGAAAACGACCGACCCCGTCAAGTACCTCCACCTTCAAGGCAGCCAATCCCCCCAATTAGAACATTGCCGCCTCCGCCTTGTCGGCAGAGGTTCGGATATGCCGGGCCATGGCCTCGGCCGCCGCCCCGGCGTCACCCCGGAGCATCGTGTCGACAATCTCCAGATGCCCCTCCAACGCCAGTCGTTCCGCCTCGAAGTCGTGGCCGATGATCTCCCGAATCGTCTCGACCAGCGTGTCGTAACGCCGTATCTCGCTGGCCAGCCGGCGGTTGCCACACTCGGCGGCAATCAGCCCGTGGAGCCGCAGATCGCTCTGGGTCTCCAGCCGCGACCATCGAGCATCGCAGGGCATTTTCCGCAATTCGAGCAACTCCTCGCGCAAACGGCCGAGCGTCCCCACGTCGATACGCCGGCACGCGCACCGCGTGGCCTCGGTCTCGAGGATGCGGCGAAGCTGGTAGATTTCCTGGAGTTCTTGTGGGCCGAACGGCGCGACTTCCGCGCCGCGGTTGTGGACGAAGTCGACAACGCCGATCGCGCCGAGTTCCACCAGCGCCTCGCGGCAGGGCGTCGAGCTGGTCCCAAATCGCGACGCCAATTTCATGACCATCAGCCGCGTGCCCGCCGGCAGACGGCCCTGGAAGATGTCCTTGAGGACCTCTTTCATGACGGCATGTCGTAGACCACCTCGGGGGGGCAAGGCAACGTTTTGGGTATCGAGCGGATTCATAGATGCATTATGCATTGTTTCCTCGGCGATGCCTACCCCCTCTCAAGGGAATTCACGCGGAAACGCTGAGTTGCAGACGGGACAGGCTGGATCAGCGCCGTGGGACCGCGAGAACCACGCCGCCTCGGACCGCACCTTACGGCCGCAGCTCGGTTTGAGCCTGGCCCGCGGCCTGCCGGCTGGTCAGGATTTGGCCCACCAGTTGGTTGTCGGGAAACCAGGCGAGCATGTAGGTGTTGCGGCCGTCGGCAATCTCGACGGGGGCGCCCCGCAGCGTGCCCAACGGGCCGCCGGCGCCGGCCGCCTGGAGTCCGACTTGGTGCATCCCAGCGGGAAGCTCGATCCGCGCGACTTGGATCCGGTCGGGCAGCAGTCCCCAGCATCGGGTGTCGGCCGTCTCGGTGGCTTCCCACGCAACCCCCGCCGCGTCCAGCGCGAAGTTGGCCAGCGAATTCCGCTCGACCTGGACAACCTCCTTGCCCGCGTAAATAATCCCCTTCTTCACGACCCGGCGAGCCACCGCCCGGCCGATCACCTCGGGATAAATCGCCTCGTACTGTTGCTGGGCTAACTGGCCGACGTCGGTGATCGTCTCGGTCATGCCGGCGGGCCGCCCGTCGATCGAGACCTGCACGGCCCGGACCGGGCTGGAATCCAGCACGACCTTGGGGACCCTGATCGGGGCGATCGTCGGCGGCAGCGTGTGCCGGCCGTTGGCGCTCAGGATCCGATCGGCCACCAACAGGGCGACCGTGCTGGGGATTTCGAGCGTCTCCTCCTTGTACGGGCCGCGTCCGACAAGCGTGAAGACGTAGAGCACGCCGTTACCCGCGGCACTGTGATGGCCGTGCCGGGCACGCTCGAGGTCGGCGTGGCCGGGCCGGAAACCGGGCTCCCAACTGACCACCTTGACCATCGATCGCTCTACGTCGTCGTAGTCCGTGTGGGTCTCTTCGCGCAGAATGCCGTGAACGTAGGCGCCCAAGGCGAGGCGTTTGTAGGCCAGCTTGGGGTTTTCGCCGCCCTCGACGCCGCCGGCCTCGATGATGTCGTTCTGCTTCTGGGTGACCTGCAAGGCGTAGGCGGTCGCGTCGCCGCCGTCGCCCATCAGGTTTGACAGCGCCAGCATCGCCCGCACGAGGACCTTTTCGTAGTCTTCGCCGGCATAGGCGGAGCGGTTGTCGTCGGTGACCATCACCAGTGCGGACTCGCCGAGGCTCTGCTGCTCGAAGTGGTCGAAGCGGTCGCGGACCTCGCGAAGGGTCTGCTCGGCCTGCCGGGGTCGCCCGGCGGCCAGATCGACCATCGCCCGTTCGAGTCTCCAAACGTCGGCTTCGCCGCGATGTCGCTGGATGTCGCGGTCGATCGTCGCGGCGGCGGCGTCGAGATCGCCCGAGCAAAACTGCTGCCGAACGTCACGCAGTCGATCGGCATGGGTCGCGCAGCCGGAGAGTATCGTCGCGCCGGCGACAACGCCCGAGAGCAAGGCTAATAGACAGAGCCTGTGGCGCATCTCGCTGCCCTTCTCTCACCGCTAGTCACTGACAACTGGCCCCGACCCCGCCGACGCAGTCGGCGGGCGTTTGAACAATCCACTGACCACTGACCACCGACCGCTGACCGCTGACCGCTGACCACTGTTAACCGTCAACCGTCAACCGTCAACTTCTCACTGGAACGGATTGAAGTTCCGGACTTTGGCGATGACCGACCGGTTGTAGCCCTTGCGGAGCGTGGCCGATTCCTTGTCGTACTGACCGTTGCGGACGTCGACCATTTCGAGCGTCAGCAGGTAATCGCGTTGATAGTCGCGATTGCTCTGCGTCGTGCCCGAGGTGATCGTGGCGTAAAGCAGGTAGTCGAACGGCTGGCCCTGTCGCCACATCGCATCGGTGAAACGCTGCATGTTATCGGGGACGAACAGTTCGTCGGGCCGCAGCCGCGTCTCGCGAAGGCCCGCCTCGACGAACCGGCGACTGACGGGCGAGCAGACCTGCGACTGGACGATCCGCGTGTCGATCTGCTGGTAGATCTGGTCCTTGAAGTCGCCGATCTCCTCGGCGCTCTTGTTCTCGACGCCGACGAAGCAGATCCGCATCGCCACGGGCGGCTGCGGCGGCTGCTGTTGGTTGAAACTGGCCGGCTGGACGCCCTGGCAGTGCCGGTCAAGCAGGCTGGCCACCGCGGTGTCGATCAGCGGGAGGTAAGTCTCGGCCCCGGCGGTGTGGCTGCCGACCATGCTGGGCTCCTCGGGAGCCATCACTTGGGCGGTCTGTCGCCCCCGGCATCCCCAGTAAGGGGTAAGGAACGACAACCCCAATGTTCCCAACGCACAGCGACGCAGAAAACGTCTCCTGTCCATTTCTGACTCCCTTCATGCCCAGGCGACGGATCACCGCCCGCCGCAAAACCGGAAAAACAGCGCGAAGCCTCACATCCTTCCTATTTCGGACAAATTGACCCGCGAACTGAAGGGCGGGCTGAGCGGAGCGAATCCCACCGTCAATTTAACCTTGACAAGTCGATAGGTTTCGATATGTTTATTAGTGGGGCGACGAGACTAGCAGATGAGGGGAAACGACTGTCATGGAACTACTGCCATGCGACACGCTGGCCACGGCCGCGGAGTGCTTGAGGATCATGGCGCATCCGGTTCGTCTCCGGATGGTCGAGATCCTCATGCAGGGGGAGTTTCCCGTCCATGAAATCGCCGAGATGTGCCAACTGCCGCCCGCCCAGGCCTGCGAGCACCTGCGGCGGCTACAGGGCTACGGACTCCTGGCGAGTGAACGTCGGGGCAAAGCGGTCTACTACAAGATTGCCCATCCGACGTTGCCCAGGCTCATCGGCTGCATCCGCGCAACCTGTCAGGAAGGAGAGTGAGAATGTCCGAGTCCAAGCATAAGCGAATTCTGATCGTCGGCGGAGTGGCCGGAGGTGCTTCGGCGGCGGCCCGGGCGAGACGGCTCTCCGAGGAAGTCGAGATCGTCATGTTCGAGCGGGGCGACGACATCTCGTTCGCCAACTGCGGTCTGCCGTACTACATCGGCGGGACGATCGAGGAGCGAAAGCGGCTCTTGGTGCAAACGCCCGAGAGCTTCCGTCGCCGGTATCGCGTCGACGCGCGGACCCGATCGGAGGTCGTGCGGATCGACCGCGATGCGCGACAGGTGATCGTCCGGGACCGCGACAGCCAGGAGGAGACCGCCGAGGCGTATGACGCCTTGATCCTCAGCCCCGGGGCGGAGCCCGTGCGCCCGCGGATTCCCGGGGCGGCTGGTCCTGGCGTGTTCACGCTGCGGAGTCTCGCCGATACCGACCGGATCAAGCAGGCGGTCGACCAGCTTGGGTCCGGTCACGCCGTGATCGTCGGCGCCGGGTATATCGGGCTGGAGATGGCCGAGGCGTTTCGGGATCGCGGCATCGAGGTGACGTTGGTCGAGTTGGCCAAGCAGGTCTTCATCGCCGCCGATCCGGAGATGGTCGCGCCGATCCATCAGCAACTCCGGTTTCACGGCGTCGATCTTCGTCTGGGGACGTCGGTCACCGCGATCGCTCGCGAGGGCGACCGGCTCCGTGTGCTCTTAAGCGACGGCGAATCGGTCGAGGGGGCGATCGTGATCCTCGCCGTGGGCGTCCGGCCCGAGACGACGCTCGCCCGCGAGTGTGGCCTGGAGATCGGCCCGACCGGGGGCATCGCGGTCGATCGGCACATGCGCACGAGTGACCCGAACATCTTTGCGGTGGGCGACGCGGTCGAAGTGAGCGACCTTGTCGGCGGCAACAAGGCGCTGATTCCGCTGGCCGGTCCGGCCAATCGCCAGGGCCGCATCGCGGCGGACAACGCGCTGGGCCGCAAGAGTGTGTACAAGGACAGCCAGGGTACGGCGATCTGCAAGGTCTTCGATCTGGCGATCGGGATGACCGGCATGAGCGAGAAAGCCTTGAAGCGTGCGGGCATGGCTTACGAGAAGGTTTACGTGCATCCGTCGAGTCACGCCGCGTATTACCCTGGGGCGATGCCGCTGAGTCTGAAGCTGTTGTTCCACCCGGAAACAGGGAAGGTTCTCGGGGCGCAGGCGGTCGGGGCGGACGGGGTGGACAAGCGGATCGACGTGTTGGCGGTGGCGATTCGGGCCGGGCTCGGGGTCCGCGACCTGGCGGACGAGGAGCTTTGCTACGCCCCGCCTTACGGCTCGGCGAAGGACCCGATCAACTACGCCGGTTTCGTGGCCACGAACGTGTTGGACGGCGACTCGCGGATTTGCCACGTCGAAAACGTGATCGACCCGGCGGAGAACCAGTGGATTCTGGACGTCCGCAATCCGGACGAACTGCTCGCCGGCACCGTCCCCGGGGCCAATAACATCCCATTGGACCAGTTGCGCGAGCGGCTGGACGAAGTGCCTCGCGACAAGGAGATTCTCGCGTTTTGCCAGGCGGGACTTCGCGGCTATCTGGCGTGCCGCATCCTCTCGCTCAACGGCTTCTCGTGCCGCAATCTCAGCGGCGGCTACAAGACGTATCAGGCCGCCGTGGGGCAGTTGCCCATGGGCGAGGCGGCGCCGCGCGAGATGCACGACGACGCCGAGGCCGAACCCCCGCCGGCCAAAGATCGTTCGACCAAGGTGGTCAAAGAGGTCGACGCCCGGTCTCTTCAATGTCCGGGGCCCATCATGCGACTGCGCGAGGAGTTGGATGGCATCGAGGTGGGCCAGGCGCTGGCGATCACGGCGGCCGATCCGGGCTTTCCGGCGGACGTCGTGGCATGGTGCCAAAGCACGGGCAACGAACTGCTGGAAGTGACGCCGAGCGAGGGGGCCTGCCGCGCGACAGTCCTCAAGCGGCCTGCTCCCCGGGCGGCCGCGGCCGCGGCGCCCGCCGCCATGTCGAAGAAAAAGACGATCGTCGTTTTCAGCGGCGAGTTCGACAAGGCGATGGCCGCGTTCATCATCGCCAACGGGGCGGCGGCCATGGGCAGCGACGTGACGATGTTCTTCACGTTCTGGGGCCTCAACGTGCTTCGCCGGGCCGAGCCCGTCGCCGTCCAAAAAAACCTCGTCGAGCGGATGTTCGGCCGGATGATGCCCCGCGGCGCCGACCGGCTCGGACTGTCGAAGATGCACCTCGGCGGGATGGGCCTGGCGATGATTAAGGGGATCATGCGGAAGAAAAACGTCGACTCGTTGCCCGAGCTGATCGAAAAGGCCCGGGCCGCGGGCGTCCGACTGGTCGCCTGCTCAATGAGCATGGACCTGATGGGCATTCGCCGCGAGGAGCTTCTCGACGGCGTCGAAGAAGGCGGCGTCGCAACGTATCTCCAAAACGCCGAAGCCGGCAACGTCAATCTGTTTATCTAGGGTGCAGGGAGCAGGGACCAGGGGGCAGGGATTGTATCAACGCCCGCCGACTGCGTCGGCGGGGTCGGTTGCGGCCGTGGGCCAAGCGTTCGTGCCGTTGTCGCCATTTCCGGTCTCCCGGTTCCGCGTCCGGGCACGGCCGCACGCCGGTCTTCCGTTGCGCCCCCCTGTCGGCGGAACCGACCCGGTGGAAAGACGCGCAAAATGGGGGGTGATTGCGGCATTTCGCCCGGTTGTATCCGTCTCAATAATGGTAGCGCACCCCACTATTAGGCTCTTTCAATCTGCCGGCCGCTTGACAACGCGCGGGCCAGGCCGCATACTCCGGGTTCGCCCAGTCCTTGGGCGGCTCCCTGAAAATGGATCGGGGGAAATCGGGCCGATCGCCGATGCCGCATGAGGCACGCCCCCGGGTGCGAGGACGAGCCCGGACCCCGACCGGGTGCGTCCCCTCGCTCCGTTCCATCGTGGTAGTCAACGCCCGTGGTGCGTTGCGCGGGCAGCGGATAGCCGAGCCGCCGCGAACGTGGCGGCCACCAATATCGAACCCTCAGAAGGCGAGGTCGCGTCATGGAAATCATCGTCAAGGACAATGCCGAGCAGATGAGCCGGGTCGCCGCGCGCGTCGTGGCCAAGGTTCTCAACGCGAAGCCGGACGCCGTGCTCGGGCTGGCCACCGGCTCGACGCCGCTGGGGCTCTACAAGGAACTGGTCCGCATGCACAAGGACGAGGGTCTCGACTTCTCCCAGGTCACGACCTTCAATCTCGACGAGTACGTGGGCCTGACGAAGGACCATCCGCAGAGCTACCACTACTTCATGCACGAGAATCTTTTCAAGCACGTCAACATTCCGACGCAAAACGTCTACATTCCGTCGGGCACGACGGACAACTACGAGGCGTTCTGCCGCTGGTACGAGCAGGAGATCGTCGACTCCGGCGGCATCGACTTGCAGGTTCTCGGGATCGGCGGCGACGGCCACATCGCGTTCAACGAGCCCAGCAGCTCGCTCGGCTCGCGCACCCGCATCAAGACCCTGGCCAAGCAGACGATCGACGACAACGCCCGGTTCTTCGATTCGGCCGAACAAGTGCCGATATACGCGATCACGATGGGCGTCGGCACGATTCTCGAGGCGCGGCAGTGCCTGGTGTTGGCCAACGGCCGGTCGAAGGCGGCGGCGGTGGCCGCGATGATCGAGGGCCCGGTGACCAGCATGATCACGGCCAGCGCGTTGCAGTTGCACCCCCGCACGATGGCCATCATCGACCGCGACGCCGCCGGCAACCTCAAGATGCTCGAATACTACGAGTGGATCCAGGAGAAGATGGTCAACGCGCCGTAGGAGATCGTTCGTCCCCGCGCCGTCGTCATTGCGAAGCATGGCCAAGGAGTTTCCTCGATGCGACTTGTTCTTCTGGATCAACCGACCGCGAAGCGTTTCCATTTCTATCCGCTGGCGCTGAGCCGGCCGATTTGGGAGCTGCGCTGCGGGATCACCACGCTGGGCGAGAAACTCGTGGCGAAGATCGGCGCGGCGGACGTGGCCTGCTTCGTGCCGCCGTACATGGCCGACGCCTATCGGGCCCAAACCGCCTGGCCGGTCAACGATCCGGCGAGCCTCGCGGGCGATGATCTGTTGATCGTGGCCGGCAACGTCCGAGCCGAGGAGTTCACGTGCGAGCCGGTCGGGCCCAGCCGCGTCAAGTTCGACGCCGACGGCGATTGCCTTGTGGTCCGCGTCGCCAAGGAGGACCTCGGCAAGCTGAACACGGGGTCGATCGACGCCTTGATCGAGTCGGCCAAGACGGCTTTCGGGACCTGCGACTGCGAAGTGCCCGTCTGGAAGTACGTCTGGGACCTCGTGCTGGCCAATCCCGGGCAATTGACCAAGGACTTCGCCGCCGCGGGCCGCAGCGGCATCGAGGGCACCGTCGAACAGCCAAACGCCATCCGCGGCGGCCGAGGCGACGTCTTCATCGGCAAGGGCGCGTTGGTCCATCCGATGGTCGTGCTCGACGCCGAGCACGGGCCGATCTATCTCGACGAGGGCGTCGAGGTCCATCCCTTCACGCGGATCGAAGGGCCCTGCTACGTCGGCAAGAAGTCGATCCTGCTGGGCGCCAAGTGCCGCGAGGGCATGTCGATCGGCCCGGTCTGCCGAGTCGGCGGCGAGGTCGAGGAGTCGATCATCCAGGGCTACTCGAACAAGTACCACGACGGCTTTCTCGGCCATGCGTACGTCGGCGAGTGGGTCAACCTGGGCGCGCTGACGACCAACAGCGACTTGAAGAACGACTACTCGAGCGTTTCGGTCACGCTCGACGGCCGCACGCCCATCGACACCGGCTCGACCAAGGTCGGCTCGCTCATCGGCGACCATTCGAAGACCTCCATCGGCACGTTGTTCAACACGGGCGCCTACGTCGGCGCGATGACCCTGATCGCGGCGACCGGCAAGCCCCTGCCGAAGTTCATTCCGAGCTTCGCCTGGTTTCTCGAGGGCGTGGTGACCAAGGGTTTTGGCAAGCGCAAGCTCTACGAGACCGCCGCGAAGGCGATGCCCCGTCGCGGTCGCCAGTGGACGGCGGCCGACGAGGCGATGTGGGACGAAATCTACAAAATGACGGAATCGACGCGGAAACCGGCCATCGCCAAGGGTCGCCGTGTCTTGGCCGGCAACTGACCCCTAGAGGAGACTGTATCCCATGGCAACTGTCCTGGAACGTGTCGTCGCGGTTACCGCGCGAGTCCTGCGGCTTGACCCGAGCGAAATCAAGCCCGAGAGCACTTTTACCGTCGACCTGGGCGCCGAGAGCGTTCAGTCGATCGAATTGGTGGCGTCGTTCGAGGAGGAATTCGGCATCGAAATGGACGAAGACGCCGCGCTGTCGGTCGAAAGCGTCGGCGACGCCGTGACGTTCATCACCAACCTCTGCGGAGAGCAGGGTGTCGAGATCTGAACGACGAAAGGAAGACCGAATGACCAAGAGACTCAAAGAATATCCCCTGATCGACGCCACCGAGCCGAATCTCGTGGAAGAGATCTTCGACTACAACCTGCCGCCGCTGATCCGTTTCGAGGGGCCGATCACCGAGGTCGTCGACGGCCGCGCCGTCGAGTTCGATCCGCGGACGCTCAAGACGCGCGATATCTTCATTACGGACACGACCTTCCGCGACGGCCAGCAAGCCCGGCCTCCGTATACGATCGAACAGATGGTCAAGATCTACGACCTGCTGTCCAAGCTGGGCGGCCCCCGCGGCGTGATCCGTCAGACCGAGTTCTTCCTCTACACGAAGAACGACCGCGACACGCTCGACCGCTGCCGCGAGTTGGGCCACAAGTATCCCGAGTGCACCGGCTGGATCCGCGCCGTCAAGGGGGACTTCCGCCTGGTCCGCGAGGCCAAAGTTGCCGAAAGCGGCATCCTCACAAGCTGTTCCGACTACCACGTCTTCCAAAAGCTCAAATTCAAGAGCCGCAAGGAGTGCATGGACAGCTTCTGCGAGGTGGTCGACGCCGCGTTCGAGGCCGGCATCCGACCCCGCTGCCACCTCGAGGACGTCACCCGGGCGGACATCGAGGGCTTCGTCCTCCCGTTCATTCAGCGCCTGGCGCGGATGAGCGAGCAGGTGCCGGACAATCTGACGGTCAAGATCCGCCTGTGCGACACGATGGGCTTCGGCGTCAGCTATCCCGGCGCCGAACTGCCCCGGAGCATACCCAAGCTGATCTACAAGATCAACCAAGAGTGCGGCGTGCCCAGCGACCGGCTCGAATGGCATGGGCATAACGATTTCCACAAGGTCCACGTCAACGGCGGCACGGCCTGGCTGTACGGCTGCGACGCGGTCAACGCAACCCTGTTCGGCTACGGCGAGCGAACCGGCAACCCGCCGCTGGAGGCCGCCGTCATGGAGTACATCGCCCTGAAGGGCGACCTGTGCGGCATCCAAACCGAAGTGATTACCGAGACGGCCGACTACATGCGGAGCATCGGCCTGCCGATCCCGGACAACTACCCCTTTGTCGGCAAGGCATTCAACACCACGAGCGCCGGCATTCACGCGGGCGGCTTGCGCCAGGACGAGCGGATCTACAACATCTTCGACACGACGAAGCTCTTGAACTGCCCGCCGCGCGTCGCCCTGACCGACAAGACCGGCGCCGACGGCGTCGCCCATTGGGTGAACGAATTCTTCGGACTGAAGAACGAGGAGCGGATCAGCAAGATCAAGTGCCACAAGGTCGCCCGCTGGGTCGCGGACCAATACGAGCAGCACGGCCGCATGACCTCGATCAGCGACGAAGAACTCGAAAAGAAGGTGAAGGAGCTGATGCCGGAGTACTGGAAGAAGTACAATAAGCGGGCGAAATAAGGAACAACTGTCGCCTTTCGCTCCGCGAAAGTGGCGATCTTTCACGGAGCGCGGGAGCGCTACTTTCGCGGAGCGAAAGGCGACACTCGTCTCCGCGCCAATCCTTACCCATCATTGTGGTCGGAAATTCCCCCTTACGCTTCGCA
Organism: Planctomycetia bacterium; assembly: GCA_026401055.1. Classification (GTDB taxonomy): domain Bacteria; phylum Planctomycetota; class Planctomycetia; order Pirellulales; family Thermoguttaceae; genus JAPLNP01. The sequence continues at coordinate 6,065 of JAPLNP010000235.1, read as the reverse complement.
CTCGTTGAGCACCTTCGTCAGGTGCGCCAACGACCTGATTGCCTCCTGCTCCGTCCCGCACTCCGCGGACAATACGCCCTTGAAGCCGGCCTGTTTGAGTCGCCGGACGATTCTGTGCCAGTCGATAACGCCGTCGCCGCAGGCGCAGCCCACCGCGGTGCCGGTCACCTTGCCGCGCTCGGCCTCGGCCTGCTTGACGGAGATGTCCTTGGCGTGGACGTGGACCACCTTGTCGATGACGGCCTCCAGCATCTCGTAGGGGTCCTCCCCGGAAAGGAAGGTGTTGCCGCAGTCATAGTTGCACCGGATCCACGGTGAGTCGACCAGTTCGAGAATCCGCTTCATCCGTTTGATCTTGCCCGTGTAAGGGCCGTGCTGCTCGACGCCCAGAAAGACGCCGTTATCGGCGCACGTTTCGGCAATGGCCCGAAGGACAATCTTCATGATGCCGAAAGCGTCGTCCTCGGTCATCCAGGTCGGGGGGTGCATATCTTCGGTGATTTGCACGACCGGCACGGCGAGTGCCTTGGCGTAGACGACGGCCTTGCGGGCGTACTCGACGCCCCACTCCGGGTTGAGCAGGTCCGAATGGGCCGACAGGGCGCTGATCTTCACGCCGGTTTCATCGACGAGGTCCTGGATCTTCTTCGGGTCGATGTCGAGGCTGGTCACGTGGCAGTAGCCGGCGTTGGACAACAGGCACCGCCCCATCAGGAAGCAGGGTTCGACGTACTTGTAGCCGATCTTGGCGGCCGTTTTGACGCCGTACGCCAGACTCTTGTCCGCGTGCCGGACGTATTCGAGGTTGATGCCGATCTTCATTCGGTCGCCAGCCGCCCACGGTTTGCCGGGGACCGCTTGCGCGGCCGGCTCCGCCGCGCCGCTTCCCGAAGCAGCCAGCGTCCCGCCGATCGCGCCGGCCACGGCGAGAGAACCCTTGAGAAAATCGCGGCGCGCGATGTCCGCATCCGGCCCACCGCGGTGAACCCCAAAATGATCTGCCGACATGACAGGTGCTCCCCATGAGTGATAGGTGATTTGATTTCCTCCGACAGGACTGAGTCTACCAGAGACAACCGGTGAATCAAGAGCGGCAGGGGGGTAGAATTGGCGCGGAAACGAGTGTTGCCTTTCGCTGGAGCGAAAGGCCGCCACTTTCGCGGAGCGAAAGGCGACAATGCGACAGCCAATGATTCGCCGGTCCTCAGAAAGCGGCTGGAAACGTGTACGGTGTCCCCTCCGGACGCACACGACATTGGCCTCTTCGCCACGCCCTTCGTTCCTCAGGGACGTGCCACCCGGCGCCGTCGCAAGGCAACCAGGAGCACGAGCGCTGTTACCAGCACCCACGCGGCCGGCTCGGGCACGACGTAGATGCTCGCGTGCAACGTCGCGCCGAACCATTCGATGGTGGAAGGCTCGAAGCCTTCGGCCAGAATCGCGTCGATCTCGCCGATTCTCGGCCCGCCCGTGGTGACGCGCGTCAAGTCGATCCGGAAATCCTGGCCGGTGACCGGCCCCTCGACGAAGCTGCGGACTTGCGTGCCGTTGCGGCCGTCGTTGTCGAAGAAGTCGACGATCACGTCGTCGATTGTCAATTGCACGAGCGCCGTCGAGCGATAGGCGTTCTGCTGGCCTTCGTCCGTGGGCAACCAGAGCGAATAGCCGTCCAGTGTCACGGGAACGCTCGTGGTGAAGTGGAGGTAATCGACCGTCTCGCCGCCGTCGCCCAGCGTCTGATTGCCGTTGTCGACCGTGCCGCCATCGCGGAAGATGAACGTCTCGGGCTCGATGCCGCCGACGGCGCCGAAGGCGTCCATGGGCGAATCGCCCGAAAGGCCCGGCGACGTGTCCACCGCCGTGACGAGCCCCGGGGCCTGTTCGCCGGACGGATTGCCCTCGGTGTTGCCGTGCCAGTTGAGGACGCGATCGTTGCGGTACTCCGGCGGCACGATGCGTTGGCGCATTTGCCAGATTGTGGCATACGTGCCCCCCGCCTCCGGCGCGGTCACCTGGAACTGCATGGTGATCGGCCGTCCGCGAAACACGCCGCCGTAGGTCGGAATCTCATAGCGCGCGTCGTCGATGGCGACCGCGCCGCCGGCCACAAACGGCGTCTGGCCCCCTTCGGTGTGCTGGGCGAAGCCGTATCCCGCGGCGCCCGTCCAACTCAGGTCGCCTTCGTTGCGAAGCACGAGAGTCACCGTGCGGGTTTCGCCGGGCATGAGCTCAAGCGGCATGTCCTCGGCGACGATGGCCGCATCGCGGTCGGGCGTCTCGTTGAACTGCCGGGCGCCGTTGGCGGTGGCGCGAATGTACTGATACGGATCGTTCGTCGCGGACCACGTGTCGGTGCTGCCCAGTCGCTCGGCGGCGGATCCGGGCCGGATATACGGAGCGCCGGCGTTGGCCGCGTAGATGCCCGAGCCCTCGTCGTACTCGTTCCAACTCTCGATGTACACGCGGCTGATGGACGGATCGGCGAGCGTTCGGGCCCAGGCGTCATCGTAATGCGTGCCGCCGTCACGCGGGAGCCGATAGCCGGGATCGCGGATGTTTTGGTCCCAATAGCCTCCCTTGAGTTGCGCGCTGCTCACCCCGCCGTAGGTCTTCTTGATGAAGTACTCATGCACCTGAAACTGGTAGACCTGCTCGTCGGCAAACGTCAGGTCGCTGCCCGCGGTGGTGACCATGTGGATGCCGTTGTTGAACACCGGATGGGCGGCGCCGAACTCGGCGGCCAGCCGGCTTTGGACGTCCAGCCGGGTGAGCGACTTGGGATTAAGGACGTCGTCGCCGGTGTGCCACGTGTCGAGCACGACGCGATTGTCGATCTGGGCAAGGTAGTCGTCGGCGTAGGCGTCGGTGTTGGTGGCGAAATACTCCTCGAAGAAACGCTGGTACTGCCCGACGAAATTGTCCTTGCCCGCCGTCGTGGCCACGTTGATCGGTCCCAGGATGTCCCAGGTGATGATCGGATCGAGAAACGGGGCCACCTTGGGCGTCCGATAGCCTTGCTGCCGGAGGTCGGAGAGGGCCTGAAACAGATTAACCCGCTGCTGGTCCATGCTCGGAATCAAATGGACGTAGAGCACGTCGATGTTGGCCGACATCATCTGCTTGATCTGGGTCTTCCACCACGTGGAGGTCCCGGTCCAGTTCGCTCGGCCGTCGATCGGACGCCAGGGCCCGGTCTGTTGGCCGCCGCTGGCCGTAAACCAGTGAAACACGCTCGTGGCCACCAGGTGGTCGTCCCGATCAAACGACGTCGCCGGCGCAAGCGTTCCGGCCCGGGCGGTACCCCCAACCAACGCGCAGCCCGCCAACACGGCGAAGCACGCAAAGCACCAACGGCATCGCACGGCATGTCCTCCACGCATCGGTCCTGGGTCGGTATTCTTGAGATCAGACAACTCTACCCAGACTACCCGATCGGGAGCCGGCAATCAACTCTTTCGGCTATACCCCCTCGACCGGCCGGCCGACAGCGGAGAACTCGGCCTTGGGAGCGGGGCCGCCGGCGTCGGGCTTCCCGCCGGGCACGCCGGCCGCCCGGCACAACGCAACGAACAGGGCACTGTAGTCGCCGCACTCGCCGTGGGCGTTGGTCAGGCAGTAACCCGCGCCGCCAAACCCGGGGATGAGCCGGTACTCGGTGTGTTCGAGGACCCAATCGTACGCCGCCCGGGCGATCTCCAGCGGCGGCCGGCTTTCGCCGCGTAGCTTCTCGGCAACGGCCGCGATCGCCGGGTCGCCCGTCTCGATCTTCTTCTCCGGCCGCGTGAAAAGCCGATACGCGACGTCCTTCTCGTAGTCCCGCAAGCGATACCGAGCCAGGGCCGCCCGGTCCGGCGTAACCTCACGACAAGTGAGCCGGTAAGATAGCTCCAGGGAGAAACGCCGGCTCGGCACCGGCTCGCGATTCTTCACAAAGAGCATCGCCACCTTTGCCATGCCCGTCTTGTCGCGAACCACCGGCGCCTTCGGCCGGATCGTCAACTCGGTGACGGTTTGCTCCGGCCAGTCTCCGGGGACGGGCAGCCAGATTTCCAGCGACTCCAGCGGCACGCCGCCCATGTCCACCTCGACGCCGTGCCGGATTTCATAGGTCCGTTCGTCGCCGTAACGGACCAACTCCGAATCGGCCGCCGCCCGGGCAAACCACGGTCTCGCCGTCGACAACAACAGCCCGCCGCCCAGGGCGAGAACCTCTCGACGCGTCGGGTGACTCATGTCTGGCGGTGGATTGTCGGGTTCACGGTGCGCGATCGACGCCGGTGTCACCCCCTTATCATTATCCTGGGAACGGCGCCAGGCGGCAAGGAAGAACCGGACATTCAGGAACGATCAACCGCGAAGACTTCCTCGCGTCTTAGCGTCCCGGCGAGAGAACGAAGAAATCGCGCAAAGGTGAGTCGGCGCGGAGAGAAAGACCCTCGAGTCAGTTCTTCCGGTTCCGAACGCGCCTTCTCGGGCGGCGGAAACGCGACGGAAAACCATCGCTGCTAGCCGCTGGATCTGCGGGCCGGGTGCAATAATTTCCCGTTTGGCTCGTTTGTCACTCATTGGAACGATCTTCCCGAGCCGAGCGACCCACGAAAACGGGTGGTTTGCGCCATGGGGTCCGTGCGCGCCGGGCGGTGTGGGCATGTCTGCCGCGTGTGGCAAGCCAGACGCGTCTGCCTCGGGCAGGAATCTGCCGGGACGTGCCGCTGGTGGATCGCCGACCGGCGGGTGCTCGATTCGTTCACTCACTCATCTCACAGAACCGAGAACGGAGGAGAAGGCCATGTTTGACTATCGCCATCGAAGCTACTGTCCCCGCGTCGAGCAACTCGAACGGCGAGAGCTCCTGAGTGTCGGCGCGATGGGGCCCCCGCAATCCCCCGGCCAGAGGGGAAGGCCCATCGCCGGCGATGACTACGGCAACACGCTGGCCCAAGCGGCCCTAGTGTCCCTTTCCACCGCCGGCGCGGGGAGCCAATCCGGGACGATCGAGCGAGCCGGCGACGTCGACATGTTCAAGATCGTCGCCCCCGTCTCCGGCCAGATGACGATCACGCAGTCTGCCATCGTCGGCAGCCGACTCGACGCATGCGTGTACGTCTACGATGCTAACGGACACCTTCTCGCCCAGAATGACGACTACGGCGGAAGTCAAAACAGCCAGGTGACGATTGACGTCACGGCCGGAACGACGTACTTCGTTAAGGCAGCCGCGCACGGGCGGACGGCCGGCGCCTACGCCGTTCAATTCACTACGTCGGCCGCCGTCGCGGACGACTTCCCAGACACGATTGCCGCGGCGGCGACCGTGGAACTCTCGACCAACGGTGGCGCGACCCAGTCGGGCACGATCGAGCAGGCCGGCGACGTCGACATGTTCAAGATCGTCGCCCCCGTCTCCGGCCAGATGACGGTCACGCAGTCGGCCACCGTTGGCAGCCGACTCGACGCTCACGTGTACATCTACGATGCCAACGGACAACTCCTCGCCCAAAACGACGATTACGGCGGGACTCGCAACAGCCAGGTGACGATCGACGTCACCGCCGGAACGACCTACTACGTCGAGGCGGCCGCTTACGGTCGGACGGCCGGCGATTACACCCTGGCTATCTCGACCGCCGCCAGCACGACGACGCCGACGGAGCCCACGGAGCCCACGGAGCCGACGGACCCAACCACGGGCGGCTTCCAGATCGACGTGACGATGAGCGGTTTCACGTCCGCCCAGCGGGAAATCGTCCAACAGGCCGTTGATCGCTGGGAGGCGATCATCGTGGGTGATCTGCCGGACGTGACTTACCAGGGGCAGACGATCGACGACCTCTCGATCACCATCAGCAGCATTCGGATCGACGGCAGCGGAAATGTCCTCGGGCAGTCGTGCGTCACCGAGGTGCGAGCCGACTCGTGCCTGCCCTGGGTGCAGGACAGGGTTCGCTAGATTGAGGGACGGGATTTGCGAAAGCCTTGTTGCCTGGCGGCACGACGCTTCCAGAAGCCCGTCAGGGGGGTAGTATCGCTCAGGTAGTCGCAGCAGAGCTGCAATTGCGGTTCGC
>JAPLNP010000467.1 GCA_026401055.1 Planctomycetia bacterium | reverse complement strand
GAGGGCGGCGGGGCGGGAAGGGTCGAGACCGAGCCCGGCGGCAATGGACGGTGACCCGGCATCGACGCCGGCGGGGAGCCTGGACTGTTCGCGGGACCTGTCGATTCCGGCGTCGGCATGAACGACAACGGCGACGGGGGTGAAGACGCCGTGCCCGACTTGCCGTCGTCGGAGACGACCGCCCACGGCGAGTCGCGCCGGCCGTCGTGGCGGTTCGGGCCCGGCTTGGGGGCAATCACGGTCGGTTGGCTGAACGTGGGCGTTTTTTGGGACAATGGTCTTTCACCGGCGTCGCCCTCGTGCTTCTTGTCCGCCGGGGACTTCGAGGATGTCGACGGCTGCGTCTGGTCCGCGGCGACCTCGGCGTCCTTCGAGCCCATCAACCGTTGGACCAGCACGGCGGCGAATATGACTCCCAACACGGCGATGATGCCCAAGCCGATTTTGGTTTCCTTACCCATGACTTCTTCCTCCAGTCGGAATTCCATGTGGCACAGCCGCCCTCGGCCGTGTCGGACGATTCTGCGTTCACCGGGGACTGTCCCGATTTTCGCGGCGCGGAAGACGTTGTTGTGCCGACCGACGCCTTCGCCGCGAAAATGGGACTGTCCCCCTCGCGATGCGGAAGGGGACAGGTCCATTTTTCGGCCGACGCGTTTCCCGCAAAAAACGCCCTCTCGCCGAAAAATGGACCAGTCCCCGACGATCCCGCAATCACCCCTCCCCCGGCTGCCCGGCCGCCTCCGCCAACGCCGCCACGCGGAGCTTCGCGCTCCGGGCACGCGGGTTGCGGTCGACTTCCTCCGCCGTCGGGCGAATCGGTTTTCGCGTCAATACCTCGTAGCGATCGTCATCGCGAAAGGCTTCCTTCACGCGACGGTCTTCGAGCGAATGAAAACTGATCACTGCCAGCCGGCCGCCCGGATTGAGGCACTCGGGCAGCCGCCGCAAAGCAATCTCCAGTGATTTGAGTTCCTGGTTCGTGGCGATTCGCAGGGCTTGAAACGTCCGCGTCGCCGGATCGATTCGCTGCCGAGTGGGCGTCCGCGGCACGTTGCGCCGCACCAACTCCGCCAGTTCCGCCGCCGTCTTGATCGGCCGCTCGCGGCGCCGCTGGACGATCGCCCGGGCGATCCGCCGGCTGTGCCGCTCTTCGCCGAAGTGGTAGATCAAGTCGGCCAATGTCTCCTCGCTCAGTCGGTTCACCAGCCGCCAGGCCGGTTCGCCCTCGGTCGGATCGAACCGCAGGTCAAGCAGTCCGCCGCCCGAAAAACTGAAACCCCGGCTCTCGTCGGCCAACTGGTCGCTCGAGAGTCCCAAGTCCAGCACGATGCCGTCGACGCCGGTCAGCTCTAGGGTTTCGAGCACTTCGTGCAAATCGCAATAATTGGCCTGGGCCAGTCGTATCGGCAGGCCGGCCAGGTTCGTCTCGGCCGCCGCAACGGCCGCCGGATCGCGGTCCAACGCAATGACCATGCCCTCGCGGCCCACCCGTTCGGCGAGCGCCCGGGCGTGGCCGCCGCCGCCCACCGTGCCGTCGACGACGACCGCGCCGGGCCGCGGGTCGAGCCAGCGGACGACGTCCTCGAGCATGACCGGCACGTGGATCGGACAAGGTTCGGACATGCATCACTGACAGGCGGTTGCCGCGTGGGCAACGACCGCGATGACCTCAGGTGACTAATGGTGCGCCAAGTCGAAAGTGACACGTTGGGCGCCACTGCTGGCTTGCCCAGCAGTGCCGCGGCACGGTTGGACAAGCCAACCGTGGCACCCGTCAAATTGAACTTGGCGGACGACCAGGTTGTATTCGGCTGGGTCGGTCGGGGTTGTCGATCGGCACGGTGCGGCGCGGGAAGCCGCGGAAGAGTCGGGTGTGCCGGTCGCTACGCGAGACGGTGGATGACTTGGGCGGGCATGTCGTGGCACGCGAAAAACACCCGACCTCGGGGCGCGTCCTTGCGCCCTTTCGAGGCCGAGTGTCGCGGGGGTGCCGGTCGCCGGTCAAGGCGAGCCGATGATCCCGCGGTTCGCGGCGGGAAGGCGTCTTGCCTCCCGCTCGCGCGAAAACACGCCGCGCCCAGGATCGACGAGGCACGGCGTCAGCAGGTGGCCTGAGCTGACGCCGTTGTTTTCACGCACAAGGGACGGACGCTGCCCGATGGTCCTTCAACGAGTCGTGTCCTCCTTATTCCTTTCCGAGAGTCCGTTCTCAGGAAACCTGGCCGAAGGCCGCTTCGGCAAGTTCGTCATAATGGGCTTTTCGCTCGCCCAGATAGCTTTCCCATCGCCGGGCCGACCAGAGCTCGAAATGGTCCCGCACGCCCAAGAGGACGACCTCGCGACCCAATTCGGCCAACTCGGCCAACTCGGCCGGGATCCGAACGCGACCCTGCTTGTCCAACTCGACCTGCTGCGCCCGGGCGTAGAACAGCCGGGTGAACGCGCGGACCTGCTGTTGGGTGGGCGACATTCCGGCCAGCCGATCGGCCAGCCGCGCGAAGCTCTCCTCCGTGTAAATCGCCAACGATCCGTCCGTGCCGGGGGCGACGTAAAGGATCCCCCCCGGACGGCAATCCACCATGTCGCGGAGACGTTTGGGGATGGCCACCCGGAGTTTCTCGTCGATCGAGCGCGTGAACGTCCCGGTGAGTGCCATCGTCTACCACTTGTCCCCACAAATCCCCACGGCTCCTCCACAGCATAGACACTTCGTGGGCCGCGTCAAGCTGTGTTTTCGCGGCCCATTATGGTCTGCGTCGCCGCCCGTCGTCCTAGCCTCCTGCCAGCTACCGAGTTGCAACGACGGCGAACGCCGCAAGTGCCTTGGAAAAATCTTTCCGGATTTTTCACGGCCCCTCCACCAGCGATTCCCACAAGTCCTCGTACGCCGACACCATCCGCTCCAGGCTGAACTCCGCCTCGGCACGGCGGCGGTTTTTGGCCCCCAAGGCGCCGGCCAACGCCGGGTCGGTCATGATCCCGACGACCTTTGCGGCAAACGCCGTCGTGTCTCCGTGGGCGACCGTCTGGGCATCGGCGTCCGGGCCGAGCAACTCGGCGACGCCCTCCACGTTGCTCGCCACCACCGGAAGACCGCTCGCCATCGCCTCGAGCACCACGTTGGGCATCCCCTCCCACGCCGAAGGCAGCACGAGGAGGTCGCTTCGGGCGAGAATCGCGGGCACGTCGCTCCGCCAGCCGGCAAAATGAACCCGATCGCCGATCCCCCGGTCGGCGCTCATCCGCCGCAAGTGCTCCCGTTCGGGCCCCTTGCCGACCAGGAGCAGATCGCAGTCGGGCAGTTGGCCGAGCCATGTCGGGGCGGTTTCGACGAGCCACCGCACTCCCTTCTGCGTCTCCAGTCGCCCGACGTAAGTTACCAGCCGACGTCCGGGCGGAATTCCCATGGCCGTCAGGTCGGCCGCTTGGGTGGCCGGGTAGAGACTGGCGTCGATGCCGTTGGGGATGACCACGAGTTTCTCCGGCGGCAAGCCGGCGACGTCGCGCGAGAATTGGGCGACCGCCCGGCTGACACAGACGTGGCGGTCGACCAGCCGGTCGGTGAGGCGATCGGCCCAGAGGGGCCAACGGCTTCGCCGTTCGGCGACGCGAATGCCCGAGACCACCCGAGGCACCCCGGCCCGGCGTGCCGCGATGCGTCCCGGCAGGTTGGCATGAAACAGGAAGCTCTGGACCACGTCGGGGCGCTGCTTTCGCAGCAGCGTTGTAAGGCAATTGAGGACGGCGAAGACCTGCCAGCTTCGCGTTGCCCCGAGGAAATGCACGTCGATCCCAGCGGTTTGCAGCGCCGTCAGGCAAGACGCATCCCCCTCGGGCGGGAGTCCCAGTGCATAGACCACCGGGGCGAACCGCTCGCGATCCAGCCGAGTGGCCAGTTCGACCAGACACCGTTCCGCCCCGCCAACGTCGAGTTCGGTGATGCACAGGGCAATGCCAAGTCTCTTCATGGCTCTTCAGCCCAAGGCAACCAGAGCGCGTACCTTCCCGTCACACCCCCTGCCCCAGCCACGGTCGTGGGCTTATACTCGGTTGCGCCGTGGTGGTAAAGCTCAGCTTGCGGAAATGGCGAGCAGGATGTCCCAACTGGATCAATACGATTACGAGCTGCCCCACGATCTGGTGGCTCAAGTACCACTCCGCAAGCGGTCCGACGCGCGGCTGCTGGTGGTCGACCGCCAGAGCCAGTCGCTCGTCGATCGCCACGTCCGCGATCTGCCCGACATCCTGCGGCCCGGCGATTGTCTCGTGCTGAACGACACCCGGGTGGTACCGGCGCGGCTGGTCGGGTATCGCACCTCGACCGGCGGCCGATGGGAGGGACTGTTTCTCGATGCCAGCGTGGACGGGTTCTGGCGAGTGTTGGGGAAGACCCGGGGCAAACTCGCCGCCGGCGAGACCATCACCCTGCAACGCCCCGATGGCAACGACGACACGCGGCTCCGCTTGGCCGTGAAGTTGCCCGAGGGCGTCTGGGCCGCCAAGCCCGAGCCCGACGAAGCGGCGTTTGCGGTGCTGGAACGCCTGGGCCGGGTGCCGCTGCCGCCGTACATCCGCAAGGGCGAGATGATCGAGGCCGATCGCGAGCGCTACAGACGGTTTTTGCGAGAAGCCCGGGCGCGGTGGCCGCGCCGACGGCGGGTCTGCATTTCACCGAGGCGCTCTTGCAGCGGATCCAGGAACGGGGCGTGACGCTCAGCCGGCTGACGCTGCACGTCGGACTGGGCACCTTCCGCCCGATCGAGGCCGATTCGCTCGACGAGCACCGAATGCACTCCGAATGGGGATGCATCACGCCGGAGACGGTCCAAGAGATCGAGGCGTGCCGCCGCGCCGGGGGCCGCGTCGTGGCCGTCGGCACCACTTGCGTCCGCCTGCTGGAGACGGCCACCGACGAAGCGGGAACACTCCACCCCTTCAACGGGCAAACCGATCTGTTTATCCGTCCTCCGTACCGGTTTCGGGCGGTCGATGCGCTTCTGACCAATTTTCATCTCCCCCGGACGACCCTGCTGGTCCTGGTGCGAACGTTCGGCGGCGACGCCCTGATTGGCCGGGCATACGCCGAGGCCATCCGCGAGGAGTACCGTTTCTACAGCTACGGCGACGCGATGCTCGTCGTGTGAGGGCTGGCGCAACGTCTCGATCATCCGTATACTGCTATCAGTAAAGAATCACGAAAGGACTCGCCGTGTCGGACATTCAGACCGAACGCGTGTTGGTGATCCCAACCGAGGTGTTTCGCCAACTGGGATACTTTCAGGGCTTCACCCGGGACGTGGACCGTTATCTTGCCGACTTGCTCGATCGGCGGCACGTGACGTTTCGACCCCGGGCCGAGGTGGAGGAGGACCCGGAGTTCAAGCAGTTGATCCCCTACGTGATTTTCCTCCACCGCGACGCCGCCGGACGGAACACCGTGTTCCAATACACCCGGGGCAAAGGCCAAGGCGAAGGGCGGCTGCACAGCAAGCGGAGCGTCGGGATCGGCGGGCACATCTCCTCCGAGGACACCAACGGCGGCGGCGAGCACCCGTTCGAGGAAGGCATGCGGCGCGAGTTGGACGAGGAAGTGGCGATCGACACGCCGTACACCGCTCGATGCGTCGGCTTGCTCAACGACGACCAGACCCCGGTGGGGCAAGTCCACCTCGGCCTGGTTCACCTGTTCGAGGTCCAGCGGCCGGAGGTTCGTTCCCGCGAGCCGGACATCATCGAGAGTGGATTTCGCGCGGTCGAAGACATTCTTGCCGACCTTGAGGGCTTTGAGACATGGTCGCAGATCTCGATGCGGGCGCTGTTCGGCGGGGGCTGATCCGTCCGGAAAAGGTAACCGTTCACGGGCCGGCCGGGGACTGGTCCATTTTTCGGCCGATAGGCGCGTTTTGCGCCGGATGCGTTGACCGAAAAATGGACCTATCCCCTTCGATCGAGCTCCGTCGATACGCCCGCGCGTGGCCCGAGGGGGACAGTCCCATTTTCGCGGCGAAAACGGTAGTTGGCATGGCAACGTCCTCCGCGCCGCGAAAATCGGGACAGTCCCCCGTGAACGGTCCCCTTTTCCGGGGACCTGCCGGCCAGTTCCGTTGAAAGGGGGACAGGCACCGAGCCGGCAACGTCAACTGAGCAATACACCGCCTTCTCGTCGGCTCGAAGCCAGTCCCCTTTCAACGCGGCCCGGCGGGAATCGATCGCCGGGGGTTGGCTCGGCGGCCCCAGCGGGATACTATTGACTTAGGTTTCCTAGATCAACCCACGGGAGGACGGGATCATCATGGGTGTCACGCTTACGGAGTCCGCCGCGAACGAAATCAAACAGATCCTCGAGTCGCAGAGTCTCGAGAAAGGCACGTTTTTGCGGATGGGCGTCGCCGGCGGCGGGTGTTCCGGACTGCAATACTCGCTGGGGTTCGACACCGAGTTGGACCCCAAGGTCGATGCCTGTTTCGAGCACCACGGCCTGAGGCTGGTGACGAAGAAGAAGTTCGCGCTGCACTTGGACGGCACGACGATCGACTTCAAGGACGGTCCGATGGGCTGCGGCTTCTCGATCGACAACCCCAACTACGCCAGCGGCGGCTGCCCCGGCTGCGGCGGACACTAAGTCAATTCACCACGTTGCGCAGCGGCAGGCCCAGAATCGCGCGGCGGCACGCCTCGGACGTCTTCTGGCGGATGTCCATCAACCCCTGCTCGCTGTAGAACGCCGCGTGGGGCGTGACGATCAGCCGGTGATGGGCCGGATGGCTCGGGTCGCGCCAAATCGCCAACAGCGGGTCGTCCGCCGCCGGCGGCTCGTGCTCCAGCACGTCCAACGCCGCGCCGTACAGGTGGCCCGAGGCAATCGCCTCGGGCACGGCCGCCGTGTCGACGATCGCTCCCCGCGCGGTGTTGATCAGGTACGAGCCTCGCGGCATCTTGGCGATCGCCGCCGCGTCGAGCATGTGGTGGGTTTCTTCGGTCGCCGGGCAGTGCAGAGTGACGACCATCGACTGGGCCAGCAACTCGTCGAGCGTCTCGACGCGGCGAATCCCCAGCGACTTGTCGTAACCGTCGGGCTTGTAGGGGTCGTAAAAGACGACGTCCATCCCCAGCGATTTTCCGCGTAGGACCATCGCCGTGCCGATCCGCCCCAGGCCGATCACGCCCAACACGCTTCCCCGGAGTCGCGCGAGCGGAACGACCTGCTGGTACGACCAGGGCCCCACGCTCGCCCTCAGCCGCGAGTTCATCACGTGGACGCCCCGGACCAGCGTCATCATCATCGCCAAGGCCATGTCGGCGACCTCTTCCGAGCCGTAGTCGGGCACGTTGGCCACGGTGATGCCCCGGGCCCGGGCAAACTCGCGGTCCACGTTGTCGACGCCCACCCCGCCGCGGACGATCAGCCGGCAGTGCTCCAGCCGCTCGATGGTCGCCCGGGTGATGATGATCTCGTGGTAGACGATCAGGGCGTCGGCCTGCTCGACGTGGCCGACCAGTTCCTTCTCGTCGATCGCTCCCATTGCCGTCACCTGGGCCAGGTCGCCGAGAATTCTGCGTTCCGGCTCCATTTCGTCCCGCAGAAAGTCCGTCACAACGACGTTGCACGCTTCGCTCATGGGTGCGTCTACTCCCCAAGTTCGCTCCGGTCGGAAACGCTACAGGATAGCCCATGCACTCGGCGGAGGAAAGGCCCGGGGGTGTCACTGCTGGCTTGCCCGGCAGTGCCGTGCGGGGACGTGGCGCGTATCTGCCACGCCCTTCGCCCGGGGCTCAGGGACGTGCCACCCGAAGGCTCGCGGGGTGGGCCGCGTTGACGCTGCGGCGGGGGCCTGGTATCGTAAGCGTCGGGCAAATCCGCGCGACGGCTTTTCGGGAGGCGACGACCATCGAGGCACCCGGGACCAAGCACCCTGCCGACGCTTTCTTCCTCACCGGTCGCTGGTGGAACATCGGCCTGCGCACAGGGCATCTTGCGGCCATGGGCGTACTCGTGGGTGGCCACGCCTTTGACGTGCCCCCCGAACGACTAGCCATCGCCTTTGCCGCAACGCTGCTCTCCGGCGTCGCGCTGGCGATGTCGGAGGCGGGGCCGCACCTGCTTTGGTTCCATCAACTCCGGGGGCTAATGACGTTGGCCAAGTTGGTCCTGCTCGGCACGATCCCGTGGGCTTGGGGCTATCGGTTCCCGATCCTGTTGGTCGTGGTCGCGCTGGCGTCGGTCGGGTCGCACATGCCCGGGCGGTTTCGCTATTACTCCGTCCTGCGGCGCGAGGTCGTCCGAGGCGGCTGCGGCCCTGGCGCGGCGGCGGATGACACGGAGCAAAGCCCGTCGCGCCCCTGAGCGAACGGGTGCCGCATTCCCGAGCGCGGCAAAAGGCGTGGCGAACATCGGCGGCGACGCAGCCGCGCAGGACTCAATAAGGCCGAGCCCCCCCGCGGCCACTTCCGGGCTGGCCAGAAGTGGCTCTCGTCGAAGGCCGTGGTGGGCACTCTCAGCCACGGCACCGTCGGACAAGTCGGCAACGCACCCGGTTGCACTTTCAGACAGATCCGCTATTCTGGCAACTTCCGAGCCGCCCGGCGGGTCTCGATCGAGAGTTCGACGGACGGGGGGCTCATTGACACGGTGTGTTCCCGCGGCGTCGGCGACAAACAACGGGAAGGACTAGGATGGACTACAAGGCATTTATTGAAGCGCGGATCGGATTCATCAGGGACACGGTTGGCGACGCTTCGGCCATCAACGCCCTGAGCGGCGGGGTGGACAGCTCGGTGGTGACCGTGCTGGGCCACCGGGCTCTGGGCGATCGGCTCAAGACCGTGTTCGTCGACAACGCTCTGATGCGGGAAGGGGAACCGCAACGGGTGAACCGGGCGTTCGCCGACCTGGGCATCCCCGTCGAGGTCGTCGATGCCCGGCGCGACTTCCTTCAGGCCCTCGCCGGTTTGACCGATCCGGAGGAGAAGCGAGAGGCCATTACCCGAACGTTCTACTCAAAGGTCTTCGGCGAGTTGGTCCGGAAGTCGGGGGCGAAGTACCTGCTGCACGGCACGATTCTCACCGACATCGAGGAAACGGTCGCCGGCATCAAGCGGCAGCACAACATCCTGGCCCAGGTGGGAATCGACCCGCAAGAGGCCTACGGCTACCACGTGCTGGAGCCCCTGGAAACGCTGCGCAAGGACGGCGTGCGCGAGGTGGCCCGGCTGCTCGGGCTGCCGCCGGAGATCACCGATCGGATCCCGTTCCCCGGGCCGGCGCTGGCCACGCGGATCGTCGGCGAGGTGACCGAGTCGCGGCTGGCGACAGTCCGCGCGGCGACCGCCATCGTCGAGGAGGAACTGGCCGACACCGGCGTCTTCCAATACATGGCCGTGCTGCTAAGCGATAAGGCCACCGGCATTCGCAACGGCCGGCGGGAGTTCGGCGAGATCATCGTCGTCCGCTCGATCGACAGCGTGGACGCCCGCGTCGCCACGGCCGTCGAAGTACCCTGGGAAACGCTCCGGCGGATTTGCTCGCGGGTCACGGAGATTCCGGGCGTGAACCGCTGTCTGTACGATCTGACGCCCAAGCCGCCGGCGACGATCGAGTACGTGTGAGAAGGAGGGGGGCCAGGGGTTAGGGGCCAGGGAACCCAAGGCCCACTCCGCGAATCCGGCCCCCTGACCCCCTGGTCCCTAACCCCTGCCCCCTGACCCCTGCTGGAGACGAAGACCGTGCCACGACGTACCGACATTCAGAAGGTGATGATCATCGGCTCGGGACCGATCATCATCGGCCAGGCGTGCGAGTTTGACTATTCGGGCACACAGGCGTGCAAGGCCCTGCGGAGCCTGGGCTACACCATCGTTCTGGCCAATTCCAACCCCGCCACGATCATGACCGACCCCGGCACGGCCGACGTCACCTACATCGAGCCGCTGACGGTCGCGGCGATGACCGAGATCATCGAGAAGGAGCGGCC
>JAPLNP010000622.1 GCA_026401055.1 Planctomycetia bacterium | reverse complement strand
TGCCCACCATGTAGGCCGCCAGAACAACATACCCCGCCGTGCCAAAACCGCCGCTCATGGTTCTGCAACTCCCTTCCGTTCTGTCACGGTTTGGTTGCTCGTTGACGTACCCACTCCAAGAGAATCCGCCGAGCCGGGCGTCAGGCAAAGGTGGTCAGGCAAAGGTGTCAGGAACCGTTTGCGTGCTGCCGTCGGGCAAAAAACGGTTCCTGGCACCTTTGCCTCGCCCATCACACTATAGCGGTTCATCGCAGGTTCCAACCGGCTGAAAAGAATGTCACACATACAGGGGGCTCAATTGCCAGGTGGCTATGCGGCAATCAAAGCCAGGGTCCCACAAAGAGAGGCAGAGAAGGTGTCAGCAACCGATTTTGCGCGATGGCGAAACGCGGAGACGGTTCCTGACACGTTCTCCTTTCCCCTGGGCTACCCTGCGTTTGCAGGCTTCACCGGCCGTGGTGAAGTCGTACAAGTTCATGCGAAGCCGCTACTTCTCTCCGGCATACCGTTTGACCCATCCCATCAATCCGTCCCTCGAAGCTGGGATACCGGGGAACAGCTCCAAGAAGCGAAACATGATGTCAACGCAATACGTCTGCCAGTTGGCGATAATGTCTTCGACGGTCACTACGGTCTCAATCACGAGTGGCGAAGGCGCCTGGCATGGATCGTGGTATTCAGGATACAGGTACATCTGCCGCCGTTGATCAAACGAAAACAGATATCGTGTCCGGAGATCCCTGACGCCATATCTGTAATGGACTGTCTCACCCTGGTCGAGCACCTCGGCGAAACGTCGCATGAATGCGAACGTCTTCATTATCGTGTCCATGTTCTTGTCGAGGTCGGCCCATCTGAACGTGTTCATTTGCTCTAGGAAATCCCGCACTCTGAGTTCATTTGTTTGTCGGACGTTGCCCTTGACATACGTCCGGATGCGATCACGGGTATTCGCTTGATCCTCTTCGAACGGTTTGTTGAAATAGAACATGCCCGACTTCGAGAACGCCCACGTTTCCCAATAGGTCGGGTTGGCAATACCCCACGGTGTTGCGAATGTGCCCGTCCGCTGGTCCGGAAACCGCTCCGGTATGTTGATCGAGTGAGTCAAAACAAACTGTTCAACCTTCCCTATTTCGTCCCACCGTTCCTTCTGGTAGACCGTCGGATGAAACAAGATCTCCCATCCCGAATCATCGCTGTAGTTCATTTTGGACCGCAAATCAGATCGGATCACTTCAATCTCGTCATTGAAGCGATCTTGGTCGGTCGTCTTGTCGACGGGCGGCTGTCCTTTCAGCATGGCATCGAGATGCTGGATGATGTCGTCGCGTCGCTTCTTCGTTGCCGTTCCAATCAGTCTTCGAAACTCATCCTGAGTTTGCAGCAGCTTCGATTCGGCGTTGCTTCCTCGGATATAAATGCACCCCACGTCGAGAAGGTGTTTCTTCGGATTGGCGGGGTCATCACAATGCTTCGTGCAAATGACAGGAACATCGTCGAACTCGTTTATCTGAATGACAATGAAGAGTCTACCTTCATGTCTTACCGGTCGGCACTCCAGTTGTATTTCGGGTGCAAAGTGGTTATTGACCCATTGGGCGACCTTTGTCGTTTCAAACGAGGCAGCCTGCTCCTCGCTGAGGTTCCCAAGAGCGAATTCACCCGATTCGGTCTGACTCTTCCCAATTACCAACCACCCACCGCTGTTCGAGTTGGCAAATGCTGCGATGTCCTTTGCGAGGCCAGCTTTTTCCGCAACGCCGTCGAAAGCCATCGGCCCTTTCGCATCGACATTGCCGTTTTCACCCGTGTCGGTAACGATCCGACGCAGAAAATCATCTGAAAAGACGCCGAGACTCGTCTCCAAAGTTTCCCTGCTGGTCACTGGTAACATGCTCCCTACGTGTCAGAGTGCGGCGCAGATCACGCTTCGTGACACCGGTTCTCTGAACCGGTGTCACAAAGTGGCGAGAGGCTCTCAACAGGACTGTAGCATTGCGCGAAGCCTCTTGTGCCTTCGGCACCCAGGTTCGAGAACCTGGGCCACCCCTTTTGCCTTCGTCTTCCCGTCCCTACCCCACCTCCGGCAACTCATACCCCTTGCGCCGTGGCCGGTTGACGTAGCCGTTGGCTTCCGCGTCGCCGGGGAACGTCTCTTTGTCGGGGTCCCAGCGGAGCTTGCGGCCGATTTCCCGGGCGATGTTCGCCAGGTGACACATCGAGATCGAGCGGTGGCCAATCTCGACGTCGGCGTTGGGTTTCGCCCGAGTGGGGATGCAGTCGAGCCAGTTCTTAATGTGCAGCTTCGCCGTCCAGCCGGGGCCTTCCCAGACCTCGGCCGACTCGGGCTTGGGCGGGTCCTTGACCAGGTCCGGGGGATTCGTCGTGAACTTGTTGCGGTTGATTTCGATCTTCGCCTTCTCGCCGACGAAGATCGCGCCGCCGACCGGCCCGTCGCTGGGCAGCTCGAATCGCACCAGCGTCCCGTCGGCGTAACGCATCGAGACCTTGCCGTTGGGGCCCTCGCCGACCGGCCAGACCTCGACCGGACCCGTCAGACTCTTGTCCAACGCCCATTGAACCTGGTCGACGCCGTGGGCGCCCCAGTTGGTCATCTCGCCGCCCGAGTAGTCGCGAAAGCCCATCCATCCGAACTGAATGCCCTTGTTGTACGGCCGAAGGTCGGTCTGGTTGCACCACAGATCCCAGTCGAGCCCCTCGGGGACCGGCTCCTCGGGCAGACCCGTGTAGCGTCCCGGGCCGGTGTAGTTGACGACCTGGACCACGCGGACCTTGCCGATCCCTCCGGTGCGAACCAATTCGCAGGCGAACCGGTTCACCTCCATCGAGCGCTGCTGTGAGCCGACCTGGAAGACGCGCTCGTGTTTGCGAACCGCATTGACCAACGCCCGGCCTTCGCCGATCGTGACCGTCAGCGGCTTCTCGGCGTAGACGTCCTTGCCGGCCTGACAGGCCCGGATGCAGACGAACACCCGGGCGTGGTCGTGCGTGGGGATGACGACGGCGTCGATGTCCTTGCGATCGAGGATCTTGCGGTAGTCCTGGTAGACGTCCCACTTGTCGCCCCGGGAGTGGGCGGATTCTTTCGCCCGAGGGAGATAACAGTCGGCCACGGCGACGATCTGGCCCGGCGGGGGCACCTGGTCCATCAGTTGGTTCGCTCGGCCGCCGGCGCCGATGAACCCGAGGATGATCCGGTCGTTGGCGCCCGGCTCGCCGGGAGCGGCCAGGACGCCGCGGGGGATAAGGTGAGGGATGGCGAAGCTGCCGGCGGCCAGCGCGCCGGCGCGTGTGAGGAATCGTCGTCGCGAGACTTGTCCGAGCGTGGTCATGGTCGTTGCCTCGACGGGGTTGGGAATTGAAAAGGGGGACTGGCTCCGAGCCGACGAAATAGTCGTATGTCGCCCAGTTGACGTAACCGGCTCGGTGCCTGTCCCCCTTTTCAACGGCGCGTTGGGTTGAACCGTCCGCAAAAGGGGAGCCGGGCAAAGGGGACAGGCACCGTCGCCGCCGCGCGTTCTGGCGGCGTCGAAGCGTGTCGCGGCGACGGAGCCAGTCCCCGATGCCGGCCACGAGTATAGCCCCGCGCAGCGGCCAAAACAAGCATCACCCGGTTGCCAACCGGCGGCCCGGCGGGGACAATGCCGCCAGACCCCATGCCCCGGACCAGGAGCCCAGCGTCATGCAATCCTATCGCGAATACCTCACGTTCAACGTGCCCCAGCGGCTGGGCTTCGTCAACATCACGCCACAGGTCGAAGCGGCGCTGGCCGCCAGCGGCGTCCAAGAGGGCCTCGCCCTGGTCAACGCGATGCACATCACCGCCAGCGTGTTCATCAACGACGACGAGCCGGGCTTGCACGAGGACTACCAGCGTTGGCTTGAAAAGCTGGCCCCCTTCGACCCCTCGCCCCAAACCTACCACCACAACCGGACCGGCGAGGACAACGGCGACGCCCCGCACAAGCGTCAGATCATGGGCCGCGAGGTCGTCGTGGCCGTGACCGAAGGGCGTCTGGACTTCGGCCCCTGGGAGCAGATTTTCTACGGAGAGTTCGACGGCCGACGGCCGAAACGGGTGCTGGTGAAGATCATCGGCGAGTGAGTGGGGTTGACGGTAGAAGGTAGAAGGTAGGGACCGTTTTGTACCCGGCTGTGTGGGGGATTCGTGTTCCGGGCCGACTGGACTTCGGTACGTCGCGATGGTTAAATGGTGGGTGTTGCGGCAGGAGGCCCCCTCCACGCGTCCCATCCCGTCATTTCGCGCGGCCGACTTCCCGCCCGCCGCCTCGTGCCCCTAGCCACTAAGGAGAAACCCATGTCCCAACACACCAGACGCACCTTCCTGAAAACGACGGCCGCCGCCGGCATCGGCGCGACGTTCGCCATCTCCGGAACCAAAGCCAGCGGCCAGGTCTTGGGGGCCAACGACCGCATCCGCGTCGCCGTGGCCGGCATCAAGGGCCGCGGCGGATCGCACATCGAAGGGTACATGGACCTAACGAACGTCCAGGTCGCCGCGCTCGTGGACCCCGACTCCCGGCTGTTCGAGGGCCGGTCGAAGGCCATCGAGAAGCGGGCCGGCAACAAGCCCAAGTGCTACACCGACATCCGCAAGGCCCTCGAGGACAAGGAACTCGATGTCGTCTCGATCGCCACGTGCAACCACTGGCACTCGCTGATGACGGTTTGGGCCTGCCAGGCCGGCAAACACGTCTACGTCGAGAAACCGTGCAGCCACAACATCTTCGAGGGCCGAAAGGCCGTCGAAGCCGCCCGGAAATACAAACGCCTCGTGCAGCACGGCACCCAGCAACGCAGCGACCAGGACCGCGCCAACGAGATGGCCGCCCTCCGCGCCGGCAAGTACGGCAAGCTGCTGGTGGCCAAGGGCTACTGCTGCAAGCCGCGGTGGAGCATCGGCGTCAAGCCCATTGCCGAGCCGCCGAAGGAACTCGACTTCGACATCTGGCTCGGACCCGCCCCCAAGCAGCCGTATCACGAGAACCTCGTTCACTACAACTGGCACTGGTTCTGGGATTTCGGCAACGGCGACATGGGCAACCAGGGCGTCCACCAGGTGGACGTCGCCCGCTGGGGCATCAAGGACGCCACCATGCCCAAGAGCGTCTGGAGCGTCGGCGGCCGCTGGGTCGAAACGGCCGACCACAAGGACCAGGGCCAAACGCCCAACATGATCCTCTCCGTGTTTGACTACGGCGACGTCCAGATGGTTTTTGAAACCCGGGGCCTCGTCGACAAGCAGCCCGAGGGCGCGACGAAGAAATTCCCGAACAAGGTCGAAAACGAGTTCTACACAACCGAGGGCAAGCTCGTCGCCGGCACGTTCTATCCCAAAAACGGCGGCAAGGCGGAAAAGGTGCCCGACCAGGGCGTCCGCGTCACGCCCGGCGGCGCGTTCGGCAGCTTCATCGCCGCGGTGCGCAGTGGCAAGGTCGAAGACCTCAACGCCGACATCCTCGAAGGCCACTACTCCAGCGCCCCGTGCCACCTGGGCAACATTTCCTACCGCCTGGGCAAACCGGCCCCGTTCAGCGAGAAGCCCAAGACGCTCGGCGACAACAAAGAGGTCCTCGAAAGCTGGGAAATGCTCCAAGAGAACCTCGGCGGCGCCGGCGTCAAGCTCGCCGAGACCACCTACCAGGTCGGCCCGCTGCTGAAGTTCGACCCCGAGACCGAGAAGTTCATCGACAGCGACGAGGCCAACAAGCTCCTGACCCGCGACTACCGCGAGGGTTTTGTCGTGCCGGAGAACGTGTAAGGCGAGAATCGCCGATCCCGTGATTCCCCGTGCTCTCTTGGGGTGTTCTAGCCGCCTGCCTCCGCTTAGGGGCGGTTGAAGTGACGGACGCACTTACGCCCCCCCTAATGTGCCGGCGTCGGGATACAGAATGGGTATCGCCGATGCCCCGACGCTCTCTTTCCTGCGATGACGACGTTTCCCCGGCGCGGTCGAGACCTGCCGACGACAACGGCTTGACGCCGGGTGAACCGGAACGAGGCCGGCTTGGTCGGGCGACGGCCACGCACCGACAAGTGCTTGCGAGACGCTCATCGCCTCGTTATAATAATCGCAACTCCGTAGTGAATCGGATTTCTCGGGGGCAACGGCGGAACAGCGAAGCCGATAGAAGGGACACTCCCACGACTGGACCCGATCGGTCTCGCCGGGCAAGCGTGTACACAAACTGACGACGACTGAGAGTTCCTTTTGGGAGGTTCCCGCATGCGGACGAATCGAAGAGCATTCACGTTGGTCGAGTTGTTGGTGGTGATCGCGATTATCGGGATTTTGATTGCGTTGTTGTTGCCCGCCGTGCAGGCGGCCCGCGAGGCCGCCCGGCGATCGCAGTGCGCCAACAACCTCAAGCAGATCGGCTTGGCGGCATTGAACTTCGAGTCGGCGCAGCGGCGTTTTCCGCCGGGGTATCTCGGCCCGATGCCCCAGGTGTTCGCGGCGCCCACCTGGGACAACGAGCAACACACGGGGCTGCTGGTCTTTCTGTTTCCGTACATGGAGCTGGCGAGCGTTTACGAACCGATCGAGACCGCCACGGGGACAACAAGCGTTTCGCTGTTGGATGTGGACCGTCTCGGCAACGCTTGGTGGACTTCGGGGATGCTCATCGCCTGGAACACGGCCCAGTCGAGGATCGCGCCGTTGATGTGCCCCTCCGCCCCGGAAAGCGCGACCAATGTGGGGGCCGTGTCGCACATTTACTTTGACGGGTCGCAGTACCTCTATTACGCTACGGCCTTCTTCCAACCGAGCGATGGTCTCAAGCTCGGGACGACCAGCTACTTGGGATGCGCGGGTCTCGCGGGAAAGGCGTCTAGTGCCAGCGGGACGCTTCAGTCGGACGCTCAAGTAGGCGTCTTCTCAAATCGTTCGAAGACCCTCATCGGCGAAATCCGCGATGGCACGAGCAGCACGATTCTCTTCGGCGAGGCCAACGGTCTCGGCGTCGACATGGACTCGACCGCCAATCCCAAACCGGTCGAGCGCCGCCCGTTCGCTTGGATGGGCGTCGGCGTCATGTGGACGGCCATGCCGCCGTCGGACTCCGAGAATCGTTCCAGTCGCTTTAACGGCGACCATCCGGGGGTGGTCGATTTCTGCTTCGCCGACGGCGCCGTCCACGCCCTGAGCCACGAAATCGACCCCCAGTTGCTCATTAACCTGTCCTCGATCAAGAACCGCGAAGTCGTCAATCTCGACGAGGCAATGTAGCGTTCGACGTAACCGTCCGCCCGCGCGCGTCGCCGACTTCAATGGGCGGCGATGCTCGCCGGGACCAACCATCCCGTTAAGGAATCCCTCGATGCGCAAACTCTTGGTGTTGACGCTTTCTCTGATGTTCCTCGGCCTCGGTCTGGCCATCGGTTGCGGCCAGAATCAGAAGGTCACGAAGCCCGCCGAATATGCGCCCATGCCCAAGTCGGGACCGTCGGGCGGGCCCGCATCGGCGCCGGCTGCCGGAAAAGTCCCCGCCAGCAGCACCAAGGTGCCCGTGAAGTAAGCGGAGGGGCACTGGGGGCGACTCCGTCGCTACCATGGCCGTTCGCGTGGGGTTATGGTCTTCTCTCCCCTCGGGAGAGGGTGAGAACCGAACGGCCCGCAAGGACCGGAGCGTGCCCTTCGCGCGCGGCGTTCAACCCTTCCTCCCTCGCCGTGGCAAGCGGCATGATCGGCGGATTTCGGACGCCGCTGCCGTGGGGTCGCGGTTCGCCGTGCCGCCGGTGCGCCGCTGGTTCTGCTCCACCGCGTGTTTGGTGCACGGAATCTCACGTGGCACGGCCGCCCTCGGCTGTGTCGGACGATTCATCACAGCCGAGGGCGGCCGTGCCACACACCAGTGCACCAGTTGCATCCTGGCCTGGATGGCACATAATGTGGGATTCCCCTTTTTTCCACGACGGAGGATCGCAGCGCATGCAAGACAAGATCAAGTCCCAGGCGTTCACGTTTGACGACGTGCTGCTGGAGCCGCGTTACAGCGAGCTGGTGCCCTCCGAGGTCGACGTCTCCACGCGGCTGACCCGGCGTATCGCGCTGAATATCCCGGTGCTCAGTTCCCCGATGGACACGGTGACCGAGAGCGCAATGGCGATCGCGCTTGCCCTAGAAGGGGGGCTCGGCATCATTCATAAGAACATGTCGACCGAGCAGCAGGCCGACGAAGTCGTCAAGGTCAAGCGCAGCGCCAATGGGATCATCATCGACCCGGCGACGCTCCCCCCCAATGCGACGGCCGCGCAAGCCCGGGCGATGATGGACCAGTCGAAGGTTTCCGGCATCCCGATAGTCCGCGCCGACGGCCATTTGGAGGGGATCATCACCCGGCGGGACCTCCGGTTTCTTGAGAACGACAACCTCCGCGTTTCGGAGGTGATGACCCGCGAGAACCTGGTGACGGCCACGGGGACCGTGACGCTTGAAGAGGCTGAGAAGATATTGATGGAAAAAAAGGTGGAGAAGCTTTTGCTGGTTGACGAAAACTTCAGACTGACAGGGCTCATCACCATCAAAGATATCGACATGATGCGGCGCTTCCCGCAAGCCTGCAAAGATGGGCAAGGGAGGCTGAGGGTGGGAGCCGCTGTCGGTGTCCACGACTACGACCGGGTTGCCCGCCTGATCGACAAGGGCGTGGACGTGTTGGTCGTGGATAGTGCCCATGGGCATTCCAAAAACGTCATTGAAACCGTTCGGAGGATTAAGAAGGAGTGGGACATCGACGTCGTTGCCGGCAACGTGGCGACGGCGGAGGGTTGCCGAGACCTGATTGGGGCCGGGGCCGACGCGGTCAAGGTCGGGATCGGGCCTGGGTCCATCTGCACGACGCGAGTCGTCTCCGGCGTGGGGGTCCCGCAGGTTAGCGCGATATTCGAGGCGGCTCGGGCGGCCGAAGCGAGCCAGACTCCCGTCATTGCGGATGGGGGAATCCGGTACTCCGGCGACCTGACCAAGGCGATTGCCGCCGGTGCCCACGCCGTGATGATCGGAGGCCTTTTCGCGGGATTGGAGGAGAGCCCAGGCGCCCAAATCCTGTACCAAGGCCGGACGTTTAAGGTTTATCGAGGGATGGGCTCCCTGGGAGCCATGGTCAAGGGATCGAGCGAACGTTACCACCAACCGGGGGGAATGAGGCCAGGCAAGCTGGTCCCCGAGGGCGTCGAAGGACGCGTGCCGTTTCGAGGAGCCCTGGGACCGTTTGTGTACCAGCTCGTCGGGGGGGTTCGAGCCGGGATGGGTTATTGTGGAACGCGGAGCATCGAGGCGTTGCGCACCGAAGCGCGATTCATTCTCGTCTCCGCAGCCAGTGTACGGGAGAGTCATCCTCATGACATCGCGATTACGCAGGAAGCGCCCAACTACAGCACGGAATTTTCCGACGAGGAGATTTTCTAGGCTTCGCGGTGATCGGTCGCTGCCCATGGCGGCACGACTCGGACAAGTCTCCCTGATTTTCGCCACCCTGGTGGCGCTGGCGGCCGCCGGCGCCCGGGCCGAGGAGAAGGACTCCGAAAAGTACCCGGTCAAGCAGGCCAGCTATTCGACCGGCGCGCAGGGCGCGAAGCTGACGTGGCTCCCGTACCGACCGGCGGCGGAGAGCCTCCGCGGCCGAGTCGTGAAATCCGACGTCGCCCGAGCGCAGTTCGAGACGTCGGCCGAACCCAAGGCAACGGGCGGCGCCGATCCGAAGAAAGACCCGTTTGGCGATGGGGTGACGCCGGGGAAATCGCCGACGGCTCCGCCGGCTTTGAAGCCCCAGGGCGGCTTGCTCGACCGGCTCGACGCGCAACTCCTTCCGCCCGATTCCTCACCCAAAGCCGGAGAAACCGTCGAAAAACCCTCGCCTGAGACGCCGTCGGACGGGTCACCGGCCAAGACCGAGTCGAAGAGCCTGCCGCCGCTTTCGGCCAAAGAGGGCAAGAAACCAACCGGCGAAACGGCCGGCCAGGACGGCGGTCCGCAACTGACCCCCGCGCCCAACGGAAACGGCCAGCGGATCCCCACGCTCGAAGAGGAACTGGCCACCAACGTCAAGCGCGGCGACGAAGGCTGTCCTCCGACGGCCGAGTTCAAGCCGATCGGGGAGATCAACAACCAGATTGCGGCAGAACAAGGCAAATTTCCCCCGGAATGCCCTTTGAACGCCAAACCCTTCGAGCCCCGCGCCTGGGCCCCGACCACGTTCGCGTGGAACGCCTCGGGCCTGTGCCACAAGCCGCTGTACTTCGAGGACCTGCCGATCAGCGCTCGAGCCGGTCTCTTGGAAGCCGGCGTCTGGGTCGGCGGCGTCTTCCTGGTGCCGTAAGGGCGTGGGGAGCGACTTTGTCGCGACTGCGGCGGGTCCTGGGCCCGGGGAGGGGACTGCCTCCGGCCCGGGAAAAGGGCTGCCGTGCGCGGTCAGGATCCGCACTCTGCGCAAACTGGGGATGAACGGCTTAGGCGGGTGATTTTGCCCACGATGCGTGTTTTGCCTACCCGGTATCTGCGGCCGTGCCATTCGGGCCACAACGGTTCTGTATCAGACGGCAATGCTTCTGTCCGCCCGTCTCCGCCTTGATAGCATTTAAGTTGTCTCGGCAAAGGGACTTGTGGTCGAGCCGTCGATTTGTCATACTAGCGCGGGTGCGAAACTGGCTCCGTGGCCCTGCAACGCAATAAGCCATGTCCTGGAATCCACGATCTCCTCGCGACTGGGCAAAACGGCTTGGTCTGGTTGCGGTTCCGCTTTTCGGTCGGGACCGGGCAAGCGACCATAGCGGGACTCATTGTGTATTGCTGGATGGCGCGCTGTCCAGTCTGACTCTTTCAGCCGGCGGAGTGGACGAACTCCTGGTCACCAAGCAGCCGGCACAGTGGGCCTGGTCGTCGAATGTCAACCATGCGGTCGTCGTCAGTGCGGATGCGCGCACGCTCTTTTCGGTGCGGTGGGATCAGCCGGACTCGGTGCGCGAGTATCCGCTGTCAGGACCCGAAACCGCGACGGAACTACTCGCGAGTTTTGTTGAGGATCGGCCGGAGTCAACCAAGACGTCGATCAACCGCGTGATCAGCACGTTTCGTTCGCTACGGCTCAATCTCGCCAACTATGGTGGAAATGACTTTGACGCTATCCGAGCGTTGAACGTCCTCCTGCTTTGGGCCGATGCAATTCGAGTCGGTGGCGCCGGGGCAAGTCCACCGACGGCGACACTCGACACAGCAGTGGATTCGCTACGAAACAGCGGAGTGCTAGGCTACACTCCTTCTGATTTTTCGAGTCAGATCGGCCAATTCCCAATAGGCGACCTGGCTGAACAACTATTGGAGGATCACAACGGTTATCACCTCGACCCTTACCTCCTGATAAGACACGCCAGCGGCACACTGTTTCAAGAAGCACACGTCGAACTGGAGACTCCGAGGCTCATACAGCGGCAATTGTTCGTCAAACTCCATGACAAGCCCCCCGCGCCGACTGGCCGAGAAAGACGTGATACTCGCTACACTCCAACAGCCTTAGCGCGATTCCTGTCAGAACTGGCCATCCGGGAGTTTAGGACATTGAATCCGCGGGCGAGCGCGGTTGAAATCCTGGATCCGGCGTGTGGCTCAGGCGTGTTTCTGATTGAGTCTGCCCGCACAACAGGCAAGATACCATCTCTGCGGCTTCGTGGCATGGACAACAGCAAAGTCTCGACGATTATCGCGGACTTCGCCGTTCGTCAGGCTGCACGGTCGGCAGAGGCAGACGGCGTATCGGTGAGCGTTGACATTCAGGAGGCAGACTCCCTGGGGGCAAGTGATTGGGGTAGGCCAGACGTCATCTTGATGAATCCCCCGTTTCTGTCTTGGAGAGTTAGCGATGACGCAACGAAAGCCTCGATCAGGGACACACTTGGAGAGTTGTATGTTGGACAATCCGACACCGCTATTGCCTTTGTCGCACGCGCCATCAGAGAATTGAAACCGGGAGGCGTTCTGGCATCAGTCGTACCTGCTTCTTTTCTTGAGTCCAGAGCGGCTAAACCATTGCGGTCTGCTTTGGCGGAGGACCCAAGCCTCTCGATCCGCATGATCGGACGTTTCCGTGGGTTCATGTTCTTCACGGACGCCGCCGTGGAGCCTGCATTCCTGATAATCAGCCGTGGTGATCGCGCACGCGAGCAGGTACCGATGATTATCGCGGAGAGCGGGTTTGAGGAGCGTGCCATCCGTGCGGCACGCTCCCGTAGCGGACGGCAGGACTGCATCGGGGATGGCTACGAAATATCGCGGCAACCCTACGAGTTACTCAGAGCGCGCGATTGGACTCCTAGGCCGGTTCGCGGGATGGCTGTGGTGAACGGATGGCTTGAATCTGGGATGCCGCTGGTCACTGATCTTTTTGACGTGCGTCTTGGGATTCGCACCGGCAGGAATGCAGTGTTTGTTCTATCGAAGGAAGACCTGCTGGCCAGCGGAGCGTCGAAACGTGAATTGGCGTACTTTCGACCTGTGGCGAACGAGATTCGCAACGGCCGAGTTGTTGCGGACGACGTTGTGTTTTACCCCTATCATAACGGCGAATTGACACTCAAGTCAGAGGTCGAGTTGAAAGGGGCGGTTCCCTGGTTCTACGCCGAACGTCTTCTGCCAAACCGCCTGGCACTGTCAAATCGCAGGAGTTTGCGCGGCCGCCATTGGTGGGAGCTTGTCGAACCGCGATCGACTTGGATGGACGCAAAAGCCCCTCGGCTCCTGTCTCCATCTTTCGGGCAATGCGGGTCATTTGCCTACGATCCGCGGACGCAGCATGTGGTGGTCCAGGGAAACGCTTGGTTCTGGCGATCTGCTCCCTGCAATAACGAACTCCTGCTCGCATACTTGGCGATCCTCAATAGTTACGAGTTTGAATCGGTACTGGACTTGTTGTGCCCAAGAGTTGGTGGTGGGCAGTACGAGCTATATCGGGCACGCTTGGCTAACGTCCCGATCCCCGATTTGTCAAAGACTGAAACGAAACTAAGGCGAAGGCTCGCACAGGAAGGAGATCGCATCGTGCGGGGCGAGGATTTCGATCCGCGCGTCATGGCCGGGCCGGTTTCTCGGGCTTATGGTGTGAGCCCCGACGTCTTCAGATTCCAGCTTCCACGCGGGAGCCTTGGGAATCTTCAGCAACAATTCGATCAGTTGGCAACACAATGGAAGCGAGACCGGGGACACAGTTCCAAGATCAAGACAGTTGTATCTGTGCCGGCTTATCAGAAGATTATCGGTATAGGTGCAAAGGCAGTCCCGCTCATTCTAAGGGAAATGCGCGATCGACCGGATCATTGGTTTGTGGCGCTCCAACAAATCACGGGCGAGAACCCAGTAAGCAAGAATGACCGGGGACGACTCAGAGCGATGGCCGAGGCTTGGTTGTCTTGGGGACGAGACACTCACAATATCTAATTCTACAACATCATTTTGCTATTGGAGGTTTTCGCGGTTTGAGGCATACAGGAGGGATGGTGAATCGAACTGGCCGGTTCGGCGTGTCATGGAAGTCTTTTGGAGGACTTTATCATGGATACGGTCGAAACTGCGCGCAGCGGCGGCACGGTTGCAGGGGTTGCACGGGCGATTTGCTCCCTGTTTTGGACGGCGCGAGTGCCGAGAGCATTCGTTGGGATACGTTCGCGGACTGCTTCTGGGCCAGGAGCGCAAGAGCGTGGAGCCGATGGCCCTGGTCTTCGGCGGGCCCTCGGAGGTCGAGCCGG
>JAPLNP010000523.1 GCA_026401055.1 Planctomycetia bacterium | reverse complement strand
CGGCGAACCGCAATTGCAGCTCTGCTGCGACTACCTGAGCGATACTACCCCCCTGACGGGCTTCTGGAAGCGTCGTGCCGCCAGGCAACAAGGCTTTCGCAAATCCCGTCCCTCAATCTAGCGAACCCTGTCCTGCACCCGTACCCCCCTGGCCGCCGAGAGTCGTCTTGCCCCAAACGGCCCAGAACCGGTACACTGCCCCCTGGCGATGATTGATCCCGTTGCGGAAATGAGATGACGGCGATGTCGAACCCCTCGGATGCCCAAAACCGTCCCTCGACGTGTCCCCTTTGTGGCTGCCGCGACGGCGAGCCGGCCCCGCCCGATCTCGAACTGCTTCGCCGGTGGCTGGGCGAGCCGATCGCCCGACGCATTGGACTCCATCGCCTTCCGCCGGGCCTGCGGCTGTCGGTCGTCATGCCGGTCTACAACGAGAAGGACACGGTCGCGGAAATCGTTCGCCGGGTTCGCGCGGTCCCGATCCCCAAGCAGATCATCCTCGTCGACGACGGCAGCACCGACGGCACCCGCGAGGTCCTCGCCTCCCTCGATGCCGGCGACGACCTGGAAGTGCATTATCACGAGCGGAATCAGGGCAAGGGCGCGGCGCTGCGGACCGGTTTCGCCAAGGCCGCCGGCGACATCGTGATCGTCCAGGACGCCGACCTGCCTCCGGCGGCCCGCACCGGGTGCTCTACTTCTGGCACTACGTGGCCAACCGCGTGCTGACCACGTTGTCGAACATGTTCACCGACCTGAACCTGACCGACATGGAGACCTGCTACAAGGTCTTCCGCCGAGAGGTGGTCGAGGCGATCCTGCCCACCTTGAAGCAAGACCGCTTCGGCATCGAGCCGGAAATGACCGCCAAGGTCGCCCGGCGCGGCTACCGGGTGTACGAGATCGGGATCACTTACTCGGGCCGGACGTACGAGGCGGGCAAGAAGATCGGACTGCGCGACGCCTTCAAAGCCCTCTGGTGCATCCTCCGCTACTGGCGGTGGGACTAGCCAAACCGCTCTTGGCCCGACGGCGGTTTCGTGCGAGAATCGGCGCTCCGCGGAGGGATCGCCTTGTGAAAAAAGCCGTTGTGGATTACCTGGCTTACGTGGTCGTGCGCATCTTGATTTGCATCGCCCAGGCGATACGGATCGAGACGGGCAAGACCCTGGCCGACGGCGTGGCGTGGCTGTTCTGCGACGTGCTCCGGGTCCGTGAGCAGGTGGTCGACGAGAACCTCCGCCACGCCTTCCCCGAGTGGTCCGAGACCCAGCGCGGGCGGGTGAAGCGGCACATGTGGCGGCACCTGTTCCTCCTGGTGCTGGAGGTCGCCCACGCCCCGCGAAAAATCCACGAGACCAACTGGCGCCGGTACGTCCGCCTGAAAGACTCCGACCGACTGGTCCGGCTCCTGCTGGACGACCGGCCGACGCTCATCGTGACCGCCCATTTCGGCAATTTCGAGGTGGCCGGCTACGTCCTGGCCCTGTTGGGCTTCCCCACCTACACCGTCGCCCGAACGCTCGACAACCCCTATCTCGATCGTTTTCTGAACCGATTTCGTGGTCAGACGGGCCAGTACATCATCCCCAAGAACGGCGGCTACGATCAGATTCTCGAGGTGCTCGGGCGGGGTGGGGCCATGACGCTCTTGGCCGATCAGTACGCCGGTCGGAAAGGTTGCTGGGTCGAGTTCTTCAACCGCCCGGCCTCGGCGTACAAGGCCATCGCCCTGTTGGCCTTGGACAACGACGCTCGGGTCGCCATCACCAGCGCCCGGCGGCTCGACCGCCCCTTGCACCTGGAGCTGGCGACGAGCGCCGTGGCCGATCCGCGTCAGGTTCAAGACGACCTGGGCACGATCCAAGAACTGACGCAGTGGTACACAAGTCGCCTCGAAGAGTTCATTCGCCAAACGCCCGAGCAATACTGGTGGCTGCACCGCCGCTGGAAAGACCCTCGCAAGAATCGCGGGAAGAAGGCGGCGTAAAGACTTCGCCCAACCCGAGCCGCGACCGTGAGGGAGCGGGGGCAGAATTCACCGCGTCACTCCGCTTCCTGACGGGCGCGGCTCGGATTGCCGACGCGAAGTAGCTTCTGCCCAGCCAGCATGGCCAGACCAGCCACCAAGAGCGTCAGCGTCGCGGGCTCGGGCACGGCGGGGTTCCCTTCGGCGCCGGACCCCCAGTGCGCGGCGAGGATGGCGGCGTCGCGGTCGTCGACGACGCCGTCGGTGTTGAAATCGCCGTCGCGCCAGCCACCGGAAACCGGCTGCAGCCAATGCGAGCCGAGGATCGAGGCGTCCTCGTCGTCCACCACGCGGTCATTGTTGGCGTCGCCGAGCAGGATTGGGGGCTCGGGAACCAACTTGATGTTGTCTACACACGTAGCTCCCTGGTACACATCCATGCTATTCGACTTGCTGCCGAGGAACTTGATGTGATTCAGTTGAGTCTTCGACTCTCGCCAGTTATACGTGCCGACTGACTGCCATTGGCCGCCGATGGTGGCGAACGAGAGATCGTATGTTTTTCCTGTGAAATCAACATCGAACTTTATTTGCCTAAAGCCCTCAGCGAAATTGTAGGCGTCGTTCGCAACACCGTCCTTGTCCCTGCCGTCCCAATAGCCGATCGTCACGTCGTTTCCACCTGGCTGGGCCCCTCTGGCTCGGATCCTGTAGTCATTCTGGAAGTCAATCTGGACGCCCGGCGCGTCTCCATCGCTGAGGTAGATATTCGAGGAATCGAAGTAGCTGACCTTGTATATCCAATAGTCAAGGGTGGCCGTGAAATCCTGCGTGAAGAACGCCTCGTTGAAGTTGCGGGTGACGTTGGGCGTGCTTGTTCCGTAAAGGGCAAGGAACTGACCTCCCAACGATACAACGTCCGTCCTCTTAGCGGGGTCGCCTACCGGAGCGCCGTTCCAGAAGTTCTGGTTGCCGTTCGCCCAACCGCTGCCGCTGGTCTGCCCGACGATCGGGCCCGGGTAGGCGGCCCAGTTCTCCCAGTCCTCCAGGGACGGCGGCGGC
>JAPLNP010000541.1 GCA_026401055.1 Planctomycetia bacterium | reverse complement strand
CACGTTGCTGGCCAAGCTCCGAGTTGCCCTGGTCCAACGCGCCCGAGTACAACGCCGCCGGAAACATCCAAGTCTGTTCCAACTCCTTGAAAATCCAGAACTTCTAAACTACACCGTTTCTTAACTTCGTGCGTATGGGGGTGGCGTTCACGAACCCTCCCGCCTCAAATCCTCGGCAGTTCGCCCTCGGCGATCATGCGGAGCTTTTCGGTATCGAGGAGTCGGAGGCGGTTGTCGTCCGCCGATTCGATCAGCCCGGCGTCGGTCAGGCGGCGGACGGTCCGCGAGAACGTCTCGCTCGTCAAGTTGAGATGACTGGCCAGATGACGTCGGAGCGTGGGCAGCTCGACGACGCCGCCGGGGGTGGTTTGGGCGTCCAAGAGGTATCGGGCGAGTCGGCCCGCGGCGTCGCGCAGCACGATGTCCTCCATCAAGCCAACCAGGTGTCGCACCCAAAGCGTCAGGCCGGTCATCATCCCGAGACAGAGCGGGTGGTCCTCGCGAAGCGCCCTTTGGAGCGGCTCGGTGGGCAGCAGGGCACAGACGGTCGGCGCGACGGCCTCGGCGTGGGCGGGGCAGTCGAACCCCCCGATCGCAGCGACCTCGGCGAACGTGTTGCCCGGGCCGACCATGTGCAAAATGTGCTCCTTCCCGTTCGGGGCCGTCTTGAAGACCCGGACGAGCCCCGAGCCAACCACAAATACCCCCGGACAGGGGTCACCCTCGCGGAAGATTCGCCGTCCCTTGGCAAACCGGCGAATCTGGGCCATCGA
The DNA here is from genome assembly GCA_026401055.1 of Planctomycetia bacterium. GTDB lineage: Bacteria > Planctomycetota > Planctomycetia > Pirellulales > Thermoguttaceae > JAPLNP01. The sequence goes on along the minus strand of JAPLNP010000541.1, from coordinate 8,350 downwards.
GACAAGCTGGCCAAAACTTTCCAAGGGGATATCGGCAAACAGCCGGCACTGGTCGAGGATGCCTCCGACGTTGGGTTCCAAAATGTCCTCCCCAAATGTTTCTCCGGTTTTTCTCGGCCCGCTTGATCCAGGTCAAGGCCACGGCGACGGGCCGGGTCTATTATAGACTGACAACCAGCGGGGGGCAGCGGTCGGTAGACGGTAGACGGTAGACGGCAAGTGGGTGAGAACCAACAACAACCGCAGGCTCCCGCCGCGCGGCTAGTGCCCCCCCAACCCCCTAATCCCTACAACCTAATCCCTAAACCCCAATCTCCAACCCCTAACAAGGAGCTTTTCATGTTTTGCAACCAATGCGAACAGACCGCTCGGGGCACCGGGTGCGCCGCGAGTCCCGGCGTGTGCGGCAAGGATCAAGACGTTCAATCGCTGCAAGAGACGCTGCTTTATGGCCTGAAGGGCATGGCGGCCTACGCCCATCACGCCCGGCGGCTCGGCGTCGTTGACGAGGCGGTCGATGGCTTCACCGAAGAGGCCCTGTTCGCGACCGTAACCAACGTGAACTTCGACATCGGCACGCTCCTGGAAATGGTTTTGGAGTGCGGCAAGCAGAACCTGCGGGTGATGGAGATGCTTGACCAGGGCCACATCCGGCGGTACGGCGCTCCCTCGCCGACGACCGTTCAGGAGGGGACCTCGGCCGGGCCCGGCGTGCTGGTGACCGGGCACGACATGATCGACCTGGAGAACCTGCTCCGGCAGTGCGAGGGCACGGACGTCAATGTCTACACCCACGGCGAGATGTTGCCGGCGCATATGTACCCCAAGCTTCGCGAACATCCCAATCTGGCGGGCCATTACGGCGGGGCCTGGCAGAAGCAGCGGCGCGAGTTCGAGGATTTCACCGGGCCGATCCTGGCCACGACCAACTGCATCCTGATTCCCAAGCCGACCTACGCCGACCGCGTGTTCACCACGCGGTGTACCGCCGTGCCGGGCGGAACGCGGATCACCAACGACGATTTCTCGGCCGTCGTGGCCAAGGCCCGACAGTGCAAGCCCCTGCCCGAGGCGCCGAAGCGAACGTCCACGATCGGTTTCCACCACGACGTAATCCTGGGCCTTGCCGGGACGATTGTCGAGGCGGTGAAGGCGGGCAAGATCAGCCGGTTCTTTGTGATCGGGGGCTGCGACGGGGCCGAGCCGGGCCGGAATTACTTCAGCGACTACGCCCAGGCCACCCCGCCCGACTCGTTCATCCTCACACTCGGGTGCGGCAAGTACCGGATCCGCGACTACGACTACGGCGAACTGCTGGGCTTGCCGCGGCTGCTGGACATGGGCCAGTGCAATAACGCCTACGGGGCGATCCGCGTGGCGGTCGGCCTGGCCGAGGCGTTCGGCTGCACGGTCAACGACCTGCCGCTGACGATCGTCCTGTCCTGGTTCGAGCAGAAGGCGGTTGCGGTCCTGCTGACGCTTTTGTATCTTGGGGTCCAAGGCATCACGGTCGGCCCCAAGCCGCCGGCGTTCTTCAGCCCCAACGTGTTTAAGATCCTCCAGGAGAAATACGACCTCCGCCTGAGCGGCGCCAGCGGCCAAGAAGACCTCGCCGCCGCGATGGCGGGTTGAGGTCCGGCGTTCTTCGGAGTGCGGCGATTCATCGCCGCTTTCCTTGTACCAGACAGTGGCGGCAAGCTCGCGGCGAGCTGTCGTGCCGTTTGCCATACGACAAAAAGCGGCGATGAATTGCCGCACTCCACAATGGTTTCTTTCCTCAAGAACCTGGTCGCGCTGCGGTTCATGCCCAGAGCTTGGGCGATGGCCTGTTTCGCGGCGATGGGCGTCTTGGGCGGCGTCGGTTTGCTGGTGGGGCACGTGTCCCGAGCGACGTCGTATTTGAGCGACGCGCCGGAGACGTGTATGAACTGCCACGTGATGGGTCCGCAGTACGCCACCTGGCAGCACGGCAGCCACGCCAACGCGGCGACGTGCAACGACTGCCACGTGCCGCACGATTCGGTCGTCTCGCAGTACGCTTTCAAAGCCCGGGACGGGCTCTGGCACTCAACCGTGTTCACGATGCGACGGGAGCCGCAGGTGATCCGCCTTTCCCAGAAGGCGGTGCCGGTGGTCGAGAATAATTGTCGCCGGTGTCACGAGCCGGTGATCGACGACGTGTGTCTTCGGGAGCACGCGCCGGGCGACTTGCGGTGCTGGGATTGCCATCGCGATGTGCCGCACGGCACGGTACGGAGCCTCTCGGCCACGCCGGACGTGTTTCGGCCGCAACTGCCGCCGGTGGAATCCGCCGGAGGCGAGCCCACCGTCGGCGGTCGCGCGGCGCGGCCGTAGCGGATTGACAAGGAGCCATGCATGAACGCTGAACCACCCCCGACCGCGAAGCAGCCGCCCGCGTGGCGAGGCTGGCTGGTGTTCCTTGTCGTCCTGGTCGGCACGTTCCTGTTGGGCGCGCTGGCGGTGTCCGTTCTCGAACGTCGCGAGGAAGCACGCATCCCGCCGCCGCTTATGCCGATCGCCGCGATGGAGGTCGACAGCGCGAAATGGGCGGTGAACTACCCGCGGGAGTACGACTCGTACCTGCGGACCAAGGACGACACGACGAAGACGAAGTACGGCGGCGGTAACCCGCGGGATCTTTTGGCCGAAACGCCGGAGAATGTGATCTTGTTCGCCGGCTACGGCTTTGCCAAACAATACCGTCAAGCCCGGGGACACGTCTACGCGATCGAGGACGTCACGAAGACCGCCCGCGTCGGGCCCACGACGGTGGCGACGTGCTGGACGTGCAAGAGTCCCGATGTGGTCCGTCTGATGGCTGACCTCGGGCCGGAGGAGTTCTACAAGCAGAAATTCGACGCACTCAAGGGCGAGATCACCCATCCGATCGGCTGCCTGGATTGCCACGATCCGGCGACGATGGCGTTGCGTGTGTCGCGGCCGGCGCTTCGCGAGGCCTTCCAGCGGCAGGGCCGGGACATCGACCAGGCGTCGCACCAGGAGATGCGCTCTCTGGTCTGCGCGCAGTGCCACGTCGAGTATTACTTCCGCGGGCAGGGCAACTACCTGACGTTCCCCTGGGACGAGGGCACCTCGCCGGAACAGATGCAGGCCTACTACGACGCCCAGGACTTCGCCGACTGGACCCACGCCGTCAGCGGCGCGCGGATGGTCAAGATGCAGCACCCGGACTACGAGGTCTACAGCGCGGGCATTCACGCCTATCGCAACGTCGCCTGCGCCGACTGCCACATGCCCTACAAGACCGAGGGCGGGGCCAAGTTTACCGACCATCACGTGCAAAGCCCGCTGTTGAATATCGCCAACAGTTGCGCGGTCTGCCACCGCTGGGGCGAGGAGGAGATACGCGATCGCGTCGAAGCCATTCAGGACAAGGTCCGCGAGGGGCGCGGCCGGGCCGAAACGGTGCTCGCCCGGGCCCATCTGGATATCGCCGCGGCCAAGCAGGCCGGGGCGACGGACGCGGAACTCGACGGCGTGCGAAAACTGGTGCGCCAGGCCCAACTGCGCTGGGACTACGTGGCGGCCAACAACGGCATGGGCATTCACGCGCCGGAGGAGTGCATGAGGATCCTGGGCGCGGCGGTGGACCTGGGCGGTCAGTGCCGGGTGGAGTGCGCCCGGATCCTCGCCCGGCACGGCGTCAGCGAGCCGATCCGCTACCCCGATTTCAGCACGAAAGAGAAGGCCCAGTCGTTGCTGAAATCCTTCCTCGACGGCAGCCCGCCCAAACTACTGCCAGAGAAGACGCCGTCGACCTGACCGGCGTCATCCACGGATCTGTAGGGTGGTTCTGGCCCACCCTATTTCCGGACGAAACACAGATATCGCCCGTCCTCCAGACCCACCACAATCCGGCCCGCCGCGTCCAGGGCGAGTCCCCCCTGAATGGGCATCCCCGGCAATGCTTGACTCCAAAGCCACCGCCCGTCGTCCATGGCCAATGCGGCAATCATGTTCTCCCCCTCGGGCGTGGTTCCAGCGATTACCACCGCGTTGTCGCCGATGGCCATCGCGACCGGGCTCTTGAATCGCCGGGTTGTCCACGCCGCGGCCAGTTCCTTCTCGTCCTTCGCCCCGGGAACCACACGGACAACCCGATCGTCCACGCCGCGGATCAACGTGTTCGTCTCGGGCGAGTCGGCCTGGATCAGACGCCGGGCAAAGTAGCGGCCCACCCAGTAGTCCTTGGGGCCATAGAGCAGGCGGTCGAAGGCGACGACTTTGTTGTCGACGACGAACAACTCGCGACCGCGCGGGGCCTTCGCCCATTCATTGACCGGCCCGTTCAGACACCGGCCGTCCTTGGTGTCGAAGACCGCGGGCGAGACAACGTTGCCGCCGGCGAGGTAGAGGCGATCTTCGTGGAGCAGCAAATGCCCTTGCACGCTGACGCCGGTGACATGGTCACTGTTCGCAAGACGGCCGGAGGTGTTGTTCTGCCACCTGATGCCGCCGGTGGCGGAATCCAAGGCGTAGACGTGGGTGCCGTCGTAGGAAGCGATCCCCGCGGCGGCGTACACGGTGCCTTTGTCCACGAGCACGCCGCTGGCGACCGGCCAGGTCGAACTGAGCCGCCCATGGACAGGGATCTTCCGCTCGGCCGGGGCGGCGCGGAATCGCCACAGCGGCTTGCCGTCGGCCGCCGCGAAGGCGTAGACGCAGCCGTCACCGCTGCCGACGAGCAGACGATTCTCGCTCACCGCAGGCGGGAACGTGATCGCCCCGGCCGTGTAGGCTTTCCAGCGGCACTTTCCATCGGCGGCGTCCAGCGCTCGGACCACGCCGTCGGCGCCGCTGGCGAACACCAGCCCTCCGGCGGTGATCGGCGCCGCCGGATCCCGGGCCGTCGGCGGCTGGTACTGCCACGCCAGGGTGACCTCGTTCGGGACGCGGACGCGGCTGGCCGCGCTGCGGCGATTGTCGGCGCGATAGGCGGGCCAATCGCCGGCCGCGACCGGTAGCGCCGAGGGCGTGCCCGCGCTCTGCTCGAAGCGTTCCAACCGCTCGGATTCGACAGCCTCGGCGTTGAACGCGAAATCGCCCGCCGGCCCCATGCAGATGATTCCCACCAGCGACAGGCTACAGTCGCACATCCAGGGACCCCAGTAGAGCAGCCCGTTGGCAACGATCACGCCGTCGTGGCAGTCGGGCCGCATCAGGGCCATCCGCTCGAACTTCAGATCGGCCGCGCCAATGCGGACCGTCCCGCTGTGCTCGTGCCCGCGGGCGAAAACGCTGTCCACCGTGCCGGTCGCCCGCGTGCAATTGCCCCGAAGACACTCGATATCGGCGATGATCTTGCCCGTAAGCGGCTCGAACAGTTTGCTCGGGCCGGTGCGCCCCATCGCAAAGAGTCCCTCGTCGCGCAAGACAAGGCCAAAGTTGCCGTGCGGATATTGCCAGAGCAGCTTCCCGTTTTCGGTCGAGGCGGCGACCAGCCGCGTCCGCTGCGGGCCGGCAAAATACACCGCCTTGTCGCTCGCCACCATGTAGACCTGCGAGGAAAAACCGGTCGACGGTTCCTGGGCCCGGTGGTGCGGACCGATGGCTTCCAGCAGGTCTTGATCCGCGTTGCGCCAGAGCACCTTGCCCTCGCCCGCGTCGCGGCACGCCAGGAAGTTCGGGTGGCAGTAGTAGATGATCCGGTTCCCGGTCATCGCCACCGCCCGGGCGTCGATCGGCTTCTCCTCGTTGTCAAGCCAGAGGACTTTTCGCGTCTTGAGGTCCATGGCGAAAAGCGTCCGGCCGAAGCCCCAGGGATACTCCTTGGCGTCGTAGCCCGCGGTCATGGGACGCCAGGGCCAGCCGGCGTCGGTGCGGTTGCCGCGGAGCGTCTCGTCGCGGAACTCCTCTTCGCCGACGATGGCGTAGAGCACGCCGTCGCGAAGGGCCATCCACTTCCAGACCGGTCCGGTCGAGCCCTCCGGAGCGGTGATCTCGTCCTTCAGCTTGCCGGTCGCCGTGTCGATGAGCTTGCACGATTTGCTGTCGCCGACGTAGAGCACCTCCGCCGTGGCGATCATCGTGTTGCGGTGGATGTTGAAGCCCGGCTCCAGCGGACGCTTCCACAACATCGTGCCGTTGTAGCCGTTGATGGCCACGAGCGTGTTCAGCCAGGGCCAGTCCCGCTCTTTGTAGCCGACGTGGCCGAACGCCTTGAAGACGCACCCCGCGCACGAGTTCCTCGCGGTTCGCCTCGACCGCCGGCAGTGTGCCGGGAGAAACCACAACGGCGTCCGCCAGATTGTCGGCCCAGTGGATTCGGGACCAGGGACCCGTTTCGACGTACACCCGGGTGCCCAACAGCCCCAGGTCGTCCAGATGCGCCCTCGCCGCGTCGGCGGCCGTCCGGTCGGGCAATTGCACGTAGACGGTCAGTTCGCTCTTTTCGGCCAGCGCGGTCGCCAACGCGGCGGGCGACGGATCGAGCAGCACACAGATGCCCCGCGGCGAATCGAGTCGAGCCAGGATGCCCTCGGCCCGCCGCTCGACCGCCGCATCACCGGCCATCGTTATCGCCGGCACGGACAGAAACGCGATCAGCAAGAGCCCCCATCGCAGACGACGCCAAGGAGAGTTCCACATCGCGCACCTCCGAGCATCAGGTTTGAGGAGCAGGGTAACACCCGACGGCAACGACATCCTAACGCGGCCGGGCGTGGCGTGCAATCACGTGAACCCCCGAGCGGGCGGCGGACGCTTTGGCACGGCCGCGGGATGGGCGTACAATATGCGGCGGCCGCGGTTCGATGGGGCCAACCGGGGTATTATCGTTCCCCCAATCCCCCCTACAGCGAAAGCTTTTTCCACAAAAGTGTTGACTTTCTTTTCGCCGGGGATTAGATTCCATCCTGTCGAGCCCGAGCCCGCGATCGTCGCCGGGCCGGCTGGCGGCGGCTCGTTGTGTACCATACTCGCTCGGCGCGGTGGGGCAATCGCGCTCGCTTGACACGCTCCTGTCCGCGCCGGGTTAATCCCCGTTGGCTTCGTGAAGGAGGGCAATCCATGCTTCTGAAGATGACAGGAAGGAAGGAAGGAAGGAAGGAAGTTAGCGGCGCGGTTTCGCCGGGCGCGGCTTGAACCGCTGGAGTCGAGAATGTTGCTCAGCATCACGGGCAGCATCGAAGGCCACGTTACGGATCTCGACGGGCTCCCCATCGCTGGCGTTGCGCTCTACATCGAGCCGGAAGACGAATCCTACGGGCTCGACTGGCCCGGGATCCCCGCCATCACCAACGGGCTGGGCGAGTATTCATTCTCCGATCTACCCCCCGGCGAGTACGAAGTGGGCCTGTGGTCGACGATCGCGGTCGAGGAGCATCCCTACACGGCTCCCTCGTCCCCGACGCCGGTCCTCGGAGACCTCCTCGTCGGTGCCGGCGAGACGCTCTACGACGTCGATTTCGAGTGCTGGCTGCCCAAGCAGACCATCGAGGTCTTCTTCCTCGGAGACGATACGGGAAGCCATGCGAACGTGAACAAAGGCTATTTTGCCGCGATTCTCCAGATAATCGGGACCCTCCAATCGGACGAGCGATTCGACTGGGAGTTCGGCATCGGTCGGTTCGAGGACTTCCCAAGCTTCACCGACCCGTTCGATCAACCCTTCATCCTCACTCAGCCGATCATTCCGGATGATGACCCGAATTTCGAATCGCTGATCACATATGCCATCTCCGAAGAAGCCAGCGCCCCTGGAACCGGCGGCGACAGGCCGGAGACTCTGAACGAAGGGCTCTACCAGTCGGCTTTGCAGGCGGGCTTCTCAAGCACGTCGCTGGATAGTGACTACTCCATGTCGATCATCCTTGCGGGAACGGATGCGGGGACCGTCTACCAGGAAGCCGACCCGATCGTGGACACGATCCATGGTGTCGACGACGTCGCGTTGACAGGGTTCACCGCATGGTCGACCAACGAAGACAATGTACTTCGTAACCAGACGCCTAACGGCGAAGGCGCGACAATTCAAGACGCGGTTGACGCTTTGAACTACGTAGGCGCTCGGGTCATCGGGCTCAAGAGTGACCCGGAATACGGCATCGGCATCGCGGACGATGGCGGTCCGTTGCCGGCCTACTCGCTCGCGACCGGCGCCGTGAACTACTCGGAGGAAACGTTGTCATACGTATTCGAAGGCGAAACGTATGACATCCCTCCCGGCGAGCCCTTGGTCATTCACACGTTGGCAGACGACCTGGACGACGTCCTTGCCGAGGCGATCGTGAACCAGGTGGAATACCGGCCGCCGTTGGCGAGCATTGGGGTTCACGTGCTGCCGGACGGCGAAGGGTGGTTTGTCATG
>JAPLNP010000485.1 GCA_026401055.1 Planctomycetia bacterium | reverse complement strand
GCAAACACCACGGTCGCTCGATGCAGATCGATTCCAACATGCCACATGATAGGGCTCCTTGTTTGGTGGGCTATGGATGAAGCTACACACCTCAAACGTAGTCCACCGGCAAGGGGCCTCAACACGCGGCGGTTATAGTATCATTCTACTTTTCTCACATGGCGCTGAAGCAATGGAAGGCGGCGTGAATCGAAAAAAGCAGAATGCCCCCTTTTTACCCCCCCGTATTCTCATGGCTTGGCCCCGTACAACCACGAACCTTGTGGGGCTACGGCCGCTACGTGAACTTCGGCGCCAGCAGGTACCCGGCGACGGCGCCGATGGTGCCGAGGAGGAGGGCGAGGGCGAAATCGACGAGGCCCAGCCGGCCCATGCTGCCGCGCAGGAAGATGGCCAATACCATGACCAACATCACCGTCAGATTGAATCCGACGACGGCGATCAAGGTCTGCTGTTTCTTTTGCTCCGCGGTCGATTTCGGCTTGGCGGCCGTGGCTTTCGCCGGCTCGGCGGCCTGCTGACTCGCCTTCGGCTTCGCGGCCGGAACGGCGACGACCGCGTCGGGTGGATAATACTTGGCCACCACGGCGTTGATGCTCGCCGGCGTGCAGAGCACGCTGCGGATCGTCTTGCCCAGCCGCAGGCGCAGGTCCTCTTCGACGTCCGGCACCAGCGGGTTGGGCGAGGCCATCAGGATCTGGTTCGCGTCGGCCATGACCGGCACGCAGGAGTGCTGCCGCGCGGTGGCCGGCGGAATCAGCGGGACGAGGTCTTCGGCGACGCCGATTTCGTCCAGTTCGACGTAGGGCAGCCCGATCGCCTCGGCATAGGCCAGCATCGCCACGTCGGGCGTGGTCAGCTTCTGCTGGATGACGGCGTCGCGGATCTCCAGACCCACGGCCTTGGCGTAGTTTCGGGCTTTGTCCAACTGAGTCCGGTCGACCACTTTGTTGGCCAGCAGGATTTCCTCGAACGACCGCCGCCGCAACTCGCCTTTGTCGGCCCGCCCGAGCGTCGCGTCGTACTCGCGCTTCCGCCGCGAATCGGTCAGGCAGAGCATCGCCTTGGCCAACTCGTTGAGCAACTGCTGCGACTCGACGGCGAAATCGCCCGCGGCGTACTTGCGGACGTGCTCGACGAGGGGTCAGGGGTTAGGGGTTAGGGGTTGGGGGTTGGGGGTCAGGGATTGGCGATCTACCGTCTACCGTCTACCGCTTTCGCGTCAGTCGACGGTGTAATCGCTTGCCAGCTTGGTGAACGAGTCGATTTCTTGTTCGTTGAGGCCGCCGCGGCGTTCGATGTCGATGGCGGCCTCTTTGCCGCCGGTCTTGTCCCTGGCGCGGACGGAAATCCGGCCGGCGGCGTCGAAGGCGTAGGTCACTTCGATGGGCGAGTGCTTGGGCAGCACCTCCGGCAGGTCCGTGATGCGGCACTTGCCCAAGAGCGAGCAGGCGACCGGGTCGGGGGCGTCGCCCTCGATCACCTGGACGGTCACGCGGCGCTGGTTCTCCTTGCGGGTGCGGAACGTCTGGCTCACCTCGACGGGAAGCGGCGTGTTCCGCTTGATCATGACGTGGTTGATTTCCTTGCCGTTTTTCGGGTTGATCGCGACGACGCCCAGCCCGTGGGAATTGACGTTCTCCTGCTTGACGGCGGCGAGCATCTTTCGGATTTTCACAGCCAAGTCGCTGGTTTCGCCGCGGTATTTCGCTTCGAGGATGGCGGCGTGGATGGCGGCGCCCTGGGCGACCGCCGTGTGGGGCGACAGCCCGGTGTAGGGTTCGCGCCCCGTCACCCGGCGGAGCATCCGCAACACCTGCGGCATCAGCGTCGAGCCGCCGACGAGGACCAGGGCATCGAGCTGCTGGGCGGTGACGCCGGCCTGGCCGAGGACCAGTTCGGTGGTGTCGGCGGTGCGTTGGAGGAGGTCGGCCGTCATGGTCTCGAATTGTTCTCGCGTGATCGTGACCATCATTGCCTTGCCCTCGTAACGCACGGTGAGCTTCGTCTTCTCGGCGTCCGTCAGGTCGAGCTTGGCCAGGTCGCAATCGTTCCGCAGCGTATGCACCGTCTGGGGCGACTCGCGCAGGTCGAGGCCGTGCCGGGCCTTGAACTCCTCCGCGATGTGATCGAGGATCCGGTCGTTCCAGTCGACCCCGCCGAGTTGCACGTCGCCGTCGGTGGCCAGGACGCGAAAATGGGTCGGCGTGTACTGGACGACCGTCACGTCGAACGTTCCGCCGCCGAGGTCGTACACGAGAACCAGCCGCGGCTTGACCTTGTCGACGCCGGTCGCCCCGAGCTCGCCGCAATGCCAGGCGTAGGTGAGCGTGGCCGCCGTCGGCTCGTTGATGATGTCCACCACGTTGAAGCCGGCGATCCGGCCCGCGTCCTGCGTCGCCTTCCGCCTCGCGTCGTTGAAGTAGTACGGAACCGTGATCACGGCGTTCGTGATCCGCCCGATCCGCTTCTCGGCGTCCTGGCGAAGCTTCTTGAGGATCAGCGCGGAGAGGAACTCGGGCGTAATGTCGTGGCCGTCGAAGGTGCGGTGGTATTCCGGGTCGCCCATCCGCCGCTTGATCCGCTCGACGACGTTTTGCGGGTCTTCCATCGCCGCCCGCATCCGGTTCGGGCCGACGATCACGCGATTGTCGCCGGTCAACAGCACCAGGCTTGGCGTTTCCGGCTCCTCTTCCTCGTTCGGCACCGGCACCGGACTGCCGGTCTCGTCAACCTGCGCGATCGCCGAATACGTGGTTCCCAGGTCAATTCCGACCGTCTGGCCTTCTTTGAATTCCATCGGTGATCCCCATCCCAGGTTACTCTTCCTCGATCTCCTCGAACATCGACTCCCGCTTGGGCTTGCGATCCTGCTTCGCCTTGGGCTCGTCCTTCGGCTCGGACTGCTTCTTCTCCACGTTCTTCTCCGCGGCCCCGGTTGGCGCGGCCGCGGGCGACGCAACGGGCGGCGCGGCCGACGGCTCGCCCGACTTGTCCGCGACCTTCCGGGGTTCTCGTCCGACGAATCGGATCCCCTCGGCAACCGCCAACAGATCGCCGCGGTACCGGTCGACGGTTCCCTGCTCGGTCCGCAACTCGAGCCGATACTTCCGGCCGGCGGCGACGGTCTCGAGGATGAGCCGGTCGACGGCCCTCGTGGCGAGGTCCGCCTTGACTTTCGCCCTCTTCTGGTACATCGCGCCGACGAACGCGCCGGAAACCATCGGCGCGGCCCGGGCGGACGATTTCGCCGACGAACCCTCCTTGTTCACCGCCGCGTCCACCTCCCGGACGAACGCATCAACGTTCTCGCTGGTGACCTCCGCGATACCCTCGTGATCCTCGGCCGTCAGAAGGATGCTCGGGTAGCTGGCCTCCGGCGACGGCGTGAAGCGAACGACGAACCGGGAGTCTCGCGAAGGCACGTGCCAGCCGGCCGGCGGAGCCACCTCGACACCCCTTCCTTCTCCAGCTTCCGAATGGCACCTGCGGTGTCTTGAGCCGATGTCTGGCTGAAACTGTTCAGCTGTATGTAGCCGACCTGTGTGGCCCGCAGCGAGGGTATCAGCACTGCTCGCTAGCAAATGTTGTGCTTCGCATGCACAGGAGTTGCCCGTCAAAAGGACCGCAGGTGACGGAGCCGCACGCCATCCT
>JAPLNP010000533.1 GCA_026401055.1 Planctomycetia bacterium | reverse complement strand
CACGTCTTCGATCTACTCGCCCTGCCGATCCCGCCGTAGCCAGAACCCGCGCAGCGACACGAGCCCCAAACCTCGTGCGCCACAAAGACTTCGGTTCAAAACCCAGGACAAAGTTCGGCCTAGTGACGGGGGGCATGGCGAGGACGGTGGTGGGTCTCGCCGCGATCGACGGTATTGCAGGTGGCACGGCCGCCCTCGGCTGTGTCGGACATACCACACGGCCGATGGTGGGACTCGCCGCGATCGGCCCACACTACTTATCGGCCGGCTTCAACTCGACGTTGTCCAGGTCGAGTTCGCCCACGGCGCCGAACAGACCCACGCGGACGATGGCTTCGCGGGCACGAATGGGGACGTCCACCAGCGAGGTTTCGTTCTGCCAGGGGAACGTGCCCTGCCAGGGACCGAGGCGGCGCTCGCCGAGCGTTTCGCGGTTTTCGCCGTAGAACGTGATGCCGACGGCGGGCAGTTGCTGGGGGACCTGGCCCGGCCGAATGTCCTTGCCGCGGAGACTCAGCGAGAGTTGCACCCCGCGGACCTCGCGCCCGTCGATGGCGAATCCTTGCAGCGCCTGGCAGCCTCGGCCCGGTTCGGCGTTGGTGAACCGGGCGTAGTGCTTGCCCGAGGGGGCGTCGGCCGCCTCGATCCGCTCCATCTGGCGCTGGTAGTGCCATCCGGCCGGCTTCCCGTCGCCGCCGAGGGCCTCCTCGAAATCGCCGTTGGCCAGGGACGGCTTGGCCGGGTCGGGCAGGATGCGTCGCCCCTGTTCGGCCGCGCCGGTCATCGGCACGAACAGCGTCGGAATCAGTTTCTCCCGGACCAGTTCCCCGTCCTTCTTCGAAAGCAGGTAGAGCGTCTGCTGGTAGCGCTCGCCCACCGGGATGATCATCCGGCCGCCTTCCTTGAGTTGCTCGGCCAGCGCCGCGGGAACGGCCTCCGGCGAGCAGGTGACGATGATCTTGTCGAATGGGGCGTGCTCGGGCCAGCCCTGGTAGCCGTCGCCGACCTTCGCATGCACGTTGTCGTACTTCAGCCGCTTGAGCGCCGCGGCCGCGCGCCGGCCCAGCGACTCGACGATTTCGATCGTGTAGACGTCCTTAACCAACGGGCTGAGGACGGCGGCTTGGTATCCGCTGCCGGTGCCAATCTCCAGCACCCGATCCGTCGGCCGGGGATCGATCTGCTCGGTCATGTACGCGACCACGAACGGCGGCGAAATCGTCTGCCGCTCGCCGATCGGCAGCGCCATGTCCAGATAGGCGTTGCGGCGCTGGGCCAGCGGGACAAACTCGTGACGCGGCGTCGTTCGCATCGACTCGATCACCCGGCGGTCCTTCACCCCCGCCGCGACGATCTCCTCGTCGACCATCCGGTTCCGCGCATCGCTCAGAGCGTCGGCCCCCCGTGCCGGGGCGGCATATGTCCCCAGAAGAAGAGCAATACACGTCCCAACGGCGACGAGCAACACCGTCCCCGGGTCGCCGGTCGCACTACGCCGGAGAAATCGCGGGAACGCTCGGCCGATATTGCGGGTATTCATGCCCCCATTATACTTTGCGTCAGAACTCGTCGTTGGAGAACGACTCGCCGCCTCGTGGGGTGGCCAGCGCCTGCCACAGCGCCAGCGAGATGGTCTCGCCGACGAAGCGAACGCTGCCGTCGCACAAGCCCACGTTCACGCCGCCGGGATGAAAACTCCGCGACGTGTGAACGACCATGTTTTGCGTGGTGATGGTCGTGCAGGGAGCGACGGCTCCCGGATTCGTCGTGACCTTGTCCAAGGGGCCGCACCACCGGACCACGTCGGGCGTGGCGTCGTTGGGCGTGTAATCGAACATCGCCAAGGGCCCTTCGTCGTAGGTGTGAACGCCGCGAATGGTCTCCACGTCCTGTCCGACGATCAATTCGGCCATGATCGCCGTGTGCGAGGTGCCGTCGGTGATGTTGTCCACCGAATCGCCCCAGTTGTACTTGAACACGCCGTGAACGCGCGTCCCGACGACGTCGCGATCCAGATAGCCGGCCTCTTGGGCCCCGATGCCGAAGTTGCCGCCGTAGGACATGCGACCGTAGATCAGGACGTCATATCGAAAGGTCCGCTCGGCCCCCGGATCGGTCGGACACTTGAACGTGCTGATCTGGGCAGCCAGAATGTGCCCGTACTTATCATACTCGTGCCCGCCCGCCCCGTTGACGTGCCAGTCGATATCGACTTGGATGACGTCCTCTTCGACGAAGGGCATCAGCCGCACCGGCCAGGCCCATTCCCCGCCGCCGATGCCGGGCGGTTGACCGCCTCCGCTTCCATACGGAGCGACCGGGCCCGTCTTGTTCACCGGGTCGGTGTAGTCCTTCATCGGCCCGTAGCCCATCGGAAAACGCCTGAACGTGGAATGGTAGTTGTGCATCGCCACGCCGAGCTGCTTGATGTTGTTCGTGCACTGCATCCGGCGAGCCGCCTCGCGCGCGGCCTGAACCGCCGGCAACAACAGCGCGATCAAAATCCCGATGATGGCGATCACCACCAACAATTCCACGAGCGTAAAACCGTGTCCAAACCGCGCCGGAAGGTTCCGCCTCATCGCCGAGTCTCCTTGTATCACGTGGCATGCGGGCCGCCGAAGGGCTCTAACTCCCCAGTATCCTATTTACCGCCGCGGACCACGCGATGTCAATGGTCAATTCCGTCACCGGTGTTGGCATTTTGCGTCGCCGCCGCAAAGGAGTAGTGACATTGTGGGAAGCGACTCTCTCGCCGGCTGCCTCGGAATCAAGCCTCTGTCGGCGACCGAGTTGCCTCCCGCCGTCCTTGATTTCGCCACACATTCCTTCGCGGATACTACCGACACACCCGAACGGCGGCCGGGCCGGCGGTGGTGGCGAAGAACCGGGAAGTGGCCGCGAGCCGGGGATACGCGGCGTGGTACCGGCCGGCCCAAGACGCCAGAAACGGCTCGACGTCGTCCGTGGCCACCAACGCCCAGACGCTGCCGCCGAAGCCGGCGCCGAAGCCGCACGCCGCCGCCGCCCCGCACTCCCGGGCGATGGCGGCCAGGTGGCACGTCTCGGGCACCTGGTTGCCCAACAATCGCTCGGCGATCTCCTGCGAACGATCCACGAGCCTGCCGAAGGCCGTCAGATCCCCGACAACCAGGGCGTCGCCGGCCGCGGGAACAATCTGCTCGCTCTCGGCGACGAAATGCGACAGCCGCGACGCCAGCGACGCGGCGTTGAAATCCTCTCGCTCGGAAGTGGCCACGATGGCCGTCAACGTCGCCAGTGCGTCGGGCGAACCGGCCAGCACGGCCGCCAGGTGCGGCTCGTCGCCTCCCGCGTGCTCGCGCCAAAGCCCCGGCGGAAGCGCCACCGCGCGTTCGAACCGCACCGGGCAGTACGAATACTGGCTCACGCGGCCCGGCCGGCCTTCGAGCATCGCCGTGTGGTCCTCGCTGCCGCCGAAGGTGCCCACGCCGCGGTCGCCCGGGAGCGTGCCGAACGTCTGGCCGTTCTCGATCGTCCCGAGGTAGCCGGCCAGATCGGTCGTGCTTCGGATATTGGCCAGGTATTCGGGCCGCCGGGCGAGCCCGTTGACCTCGGCCAGGGCCAGAAACACGCCGACCATCATCGCGCTGGAGCTGCTCATCCCCGCAGCCGACGGCAGATCGCTCGCAAACGCCAGGTCCGCCCCGCGGAGTTCGCCGGGGAAATTCCGGGCGATACGCCGGGCGACGGTCATCGGGTAGTTCGACCAGTGGCCCGCCCGAGGCGCCAGTTCGGCGTCCAGCGGGAACTCGATTCGTTGGCCGTCGGCCGTGGCCGTGATCGTCACGCGGCGATCGTCGCGCGGCGAGGCGACGACGGCGAATCCCCGCTCCGTCGCGAACACCATGGTCCGTCCGCCGGCGTAGTCGGTATGCTTGCCGAGCACTTCGATGCGGCCGGGCACAAGGAACGCTTTGGGCCGCGGGGATCCGCGCAGCCCGGCAACGGCCTTCGCCACCAGCGACGCTCTCTCGGCGGCCGCCGCGTCGGCAAACCCGGCCCCGGCGAGCCGGTCGGCCAGCGCGGCGGTGTCGGCCGGGTCGCCCTGGTAGTCGAGTTCAATCAAGGCCGCACCTGTGTGCCGGCGAGTTTTTGGGCGATGACGGCGACGTCCTCGCGGCAAGTCAGATCGAGCACCGGCGCGGCAACCGTGACCGCGCGGAAACGTTCGCCCAGGACGTCGATCGAGTGCTGCACGGCGTCGGTGATCTCGTACTCGCCCCGCGCCGACGGCCGGATCACCCGGCATGAGTCGAAAATCGTCGGGCGGAATTGCCAGCAGTTCATGCTAATCCAGATGGGCCGCGGCAGCGCCGCCCAGGTGGCTTCGTCCGGCTTCTCGAGGATGCCCGCAAGGTGGCCGTCTTTCACCCGGGCGACCGCGAACGTGCGGAGCCGGGCTTCGGAGAGATTGCTGCCGGCGATCATGGCCTGCCAATCGAAGAGCCCCACGCCCGAGCCGCCTTGCTCGCGCAGGCCGCGGAGTGCCTCGACGGGGTAGTAGTTGTCGGAGTTCAAGACGGCGAAGTCGTCGCCGTCGGCGAACGTTTCGGCCGCCAAGACGGCGTTGGCCGTGCCCCGCGGCTCGACCTGAACCGCGAAGTCGACGCTCAGCCGCTGGAGCCGGACTTCCTCGCCGTAGTAGCGGCGAATCGCGTCGTGGTCCGGCCCGATCACCAGGCAAACGCGGCGATAACCCGCGTCGGCCACGGCCGAGAGCACGTAGTCGAGGAAGGGCCGCCCGATCGGGATCAGCGCCTTCACGCCCGTGTCGGCGATGGCCTCCTGATGCTCATCCAGGGCGGCGTCCGCCTGTTTGCGCATTCGCGTTCCCAGCCCCCGGGCGAGAATCACGGCTTTGTCGGTCGTTCGTACGTCCATCAACCGCTCCCGTTGACAAGTTTTCGCATCGGTGCTCCCGCTTCGCGATGGCTGGCACGCCCTGAGGCACGAAAGGCGTGGCCGAGCGATTCATCACGCCCTTCGTGCCTCAGGGCGTGCCACCCTTGACGCTCACTCGATATACTTGCCTCGCGGCGTGTAGGTCGTGTGAAGGAGGCGGTGACTGGTCGGTCCGCAGGGACCGTCCGTGAGAAAACGCTCGTAGAGCTTCAACAGGGCCGGATTCTCGTGCGACTTGCGGACGTCGTAAGACCGGTCTTCGGCGTAGATGGCCTACGCCCGGGCGGCGCGGATGGCGGGGCTGGTGGGACTGGGTTGGCCGCCGCCGCCTAGACACCCGCCGGGACACGCCATGAACTCGATGAAATGGCACTGGCTGAAACGTCCGCCGGCCTTGATGTCTTCCATCACCCGCTTCGCGTTGGCCGTGCCGTGCGCGACGCCCACCTTGAGCGTCACGTCCTTGAGGAAGTCCCAATTGTCGAACAGGTGGGCGACGAGTTCCGGCACGGGCCCGATCTGGCTGATCGGCAGTTCGGCGTACCGGATGCCCTCGAACCCGCGCACGGGGATCACGTCGGCGTGGTCGAAGAGTTTCTCGATCTTCAGGCCGGTCACCAGTTCGACCACGGTGCGCAGCGCCGCTTCCATCACGCCGCCGGTGGCGCCGAAGATCACGCCGGAGCCGGTCGCCGTGCCGAAGGGGTCGTCGAAGCCGGACTTCGGCAGCTTCAAGAGATCGATGCCCGCCTCGTGGATCATCTTGGCCAGCTCCCGCGTCGTCAGCCCGTAGTCGATGTCCTTGTGGCCGCTGGCGCACATCTCCGGCCGGTTGCACTCGAACTTCTTCGCCGAGCAGGGCATCAAGGCCACGGTGACGATGTCGCGGGGATCGAGTTCGTTGATCTGGGCGTAGTAGGTTTTCAGCAGCGCGCCGAACATCTGCTGGGGGCTCTTGGCCGAGGAGAGGTGGGCGAGCCGCTCGGGGTAGAAGTGCTCGACGTACTTCACCCAGCCCGGCGAACAACTCGTGAACTGCGGCAGGGCGACCGAAGCGTCGCCGTCGACCAGGGCCCGTTTGAGCCGCAGGAGCAGTTCGACGCCTTCCTCGATGATGGTCAGGTCGGCCGAGAAGTCGGTGTCGAACACCCGGTCGAAGCCGCAGCGCCGCAGCGCGGTGTTGAGCTCGAAGGTGACGGCATGACCGGGCTCGAGGCCGAAACACTCGCCGATGGCGGCGCGGGGGCTGGGGGCGGTCTGGATCAGCACGTGCTTCCGGGGATCGTCGATGGCGTCCCAGACCTCGTCGGTCGGATCGTTCGCCCGCAGCGCGCCGGTCGGACACCGATTGATGCACTGGCCGCAGTTGATGCAGACGACGTCGGCAAGGGGCCGGTCGAGGAACGTGCCGACCTTGCTGCGATTGCCGCGATAGAGGGCCTCGAGCACGCCCACCTCCTGCAGGTCGATGCACGTGCGGATGCACCGCCGGCAGAGCACGCACTTGTTCATGTCGCGAACCACGGCGTGGCTCGATGCGTCGATCTCGTAACGCGGCTTCTGGACGTGGCCGAAGCGGAAGAAATCCACTCCGTACTCGGCGGCCAACTCGCGCAGCTCGCACGACTGGTTCCGGGAGCAGGTGTAGCACTCGCCGACGTGCGAGGACAGCAAGAGGTCGATGATGTGGCGCCGCGCCCGGCGAACCTTCGACGTGTGGGTCTTGACGTTGATCGGGGAGCTGATCGGATAGCTGCACGCGGCCTGCAGCGTCCGCTGGCCCTCGATCTCGACGACGCACACGCGGCACACGCCGGCCAGGCAGAGGTCCTCGTGGTAGCAGAGCGTCGGGATGCGGATTCCCAATTGCCCCGCGGCTTCGAGAATCGACGTGCCCAGCGGAACCGCGATCGGACTGCCGTCGATCGCGACCTCGATCGTCTTGCCCATCGCCTTGGCGTGCTGGAGCATCTCGGCGGTCCGCGAGCGTTGGCTGGCGGGCGCCCGGGTCGAGACGCCGGCGGTCGGAGTCGGTTTGGCCATGATTCCCTCAATTCCCCCCGGTGCGGCCGAGGATTTCGTCGCGGAAGTTCTGGACGACCGAGAGAAACGTGCTGGGGGCGGTCTGGCCGAGGCCGCATTTCGAGGCCAGTTGCATGGTCTCGCCCAGCGAGCAGAGTTCGTCGAGATAGGTCATCGAGCAATCGCCGCGATGGAGCATCTCGATCCCCTCGAGCAGCCGCGGCGCGCCCTCGCGGCACGGCGTACACTGCCCGCACGATTCGTCGATGAAGAACTCCAGGAAGTTCTTGGCGACGCGGAGCATGTCGCGTCCGGGGCCGAAGACGATGATCGAACCACCGGTGGGGATGTCCTCGTAGGCGATGCCGCGCTGGAAGTCTCTTCGGGGGATGCACTGGCCGGCGGCGCCGCCGACTTGCACCGCCTTGGCGTCCTCGCCCCCGACTTCGGCCAGGAGTTCCGCCACGGTGATGCCCAGCGGCAGGTCGTACACGCCGGGGCGCCGGCAGTCGCCGGAGACGCTGAAGAGCTTGTGGCCGGTCGACTTCTCGGTCCCCAGCCGCTTGAACCAGTCGGCGCCCTTGGCGAGGATGCACACCGCCCAGGCGAAGGTCTCGACGTTGTTCACGGTGGTCGGATTGCCCAGATAGCCGGTATCGATGGGGAAAGGAGGGCGGTTTCTCGGCTCGCCGCGTTGGCCTTCGAGCGATTCGATCAGCGCGGTCTCTTCGCCGCAGACGTAGGAGCCGGCGCCCATGTGGACCTCGATGTCGAAATCGAATCCCTCGCGGCCGCAGATATTCTCGCCCAACAGGTTGTTCTCGCGCCGGCGCTGGAGGACTGCTTCGAGATGCCCTCGCAGATAGGTGTATTCGGCGCGGAGGTAGACGATGCCGTGCCGTGCGCCGATGGCGACGGCGGCGATCGTCATGCCCTCGAACACCATGTCGGCGAAATCGCCCAGGATCACGCGGTCCTTGAACGTGCCCGGCTCGCCCTCGTCCGCGTTGCAGATGACGTACTTCTTGTCGCCCTTGGACTTCTGGGCAAGTTCCCATTTCAGGCTGGTCGGAAAGCCGGCGCCGCCGCGGCCGCGGAGCCCCGAGGCGTCGATCCGCGCCAAAACGTCGGCCGGCGGCCGTGCCAGGGCGGACTTCAGCCCCGCGCCGGGCTCGATCTCGCCAAACGTCAACGAACCCGTCCTGGTGGCCGTTGTCATGTCCGCGTCTCCCTCCCGTCCGACGTCGCGTGAACGCCGAACGTCTGCCGACACTCCTGAAGGATCCCGTGAACCTTCTCGGGCGTCACCTGCGTGTGGACCTGCTGGTTGACCAACAACGCGGGCCCCCGGTCGCACATTCCCAGGCAGTTCGCCCAATCCAGCGAGAACTTCCCGTCCGGCGTCGTTTCGCCGAACTTGATGCCCAGGTCGTTCTCCAACTGCCGGGCGACGTGGTCCTTGCCCGCCATGTCGCACGTGATCGTCCGGCACAGGCGGATCACGAACTGCCCCTGCGGCCGTTCGTCGAGAAAGCTGTAGAACGAAACGACGCTGTGGACCTCGACCGGATGGATGTCCAACAGGTCGGCGATCACCTGCATCGCGTACTGCGAGATGTGATAGTGGCGGCGCTGGACTTCCTGCAAAATGAACAACAGCGAGCTGCGATCGCGGCCGTATCGCGTCACCAACTCCGCCAGCTCGTCATGGAGCCGCTCGCGTTCGGTCAGGAGCATGGGGTGATTTCCTGATTCCTGGATTCCGCTGCGGCGCGGTGGCACGCCCTGAGGAACGAAGGGCGTGGTGAATCGGCAAACCACGCCCTTCGTTCCTCAGGGCGTGCCACCCAATCGCCTCCTACCGTCATTCTAGTGCATTTCCGCGCCGACGGTGCCGATTCCCGGGCGGTAGAAATTGAACTGAACGTTGGGATGGTCCGCCAGAAGCGACATCGGCACGGAGGCGTCGGGCAGTCGCTTGGCAATCATCAGCGTCGTGAGCCTCATGCCGAAGGGATTGTCGTGCGTGCCGGCCTGCCAGATCGAAACCTTCCCGGCCTTCCACGTCTCGACCGGCCCCACCGTCGCCGCGTGGGTCGGAACCATCGCGATGTGGCCCCCGCCCGAGGTCCGCGCGTTCTGGATGATCGTCATCGGGTGCAACTCGGTCACGCGAGTGGCCAGTTTCCGGTACTCGGCCGGCGACGGCGGCGCGTCGCGATACGCGCCTTCTCGTTTGGGCGGATCGTTGAACGCCCAGTGCTTCACGTCGCCCTGGCCGCCCTGCATCACCGCGCAGCGAACCTGGTCGTACGTTCGGCTGTATGCCGCCAGGTCGCCGGTCGGGAAGTGCAAGTTTGCCTCGGGCATCCGCAGCCTGGGATTGATTCGGTTGAAACACATCCCGAGGTCGGCCTTGGCGAAACTCAGCGGATGGTCGATCGGAACCGGCACGCCCTGTTGGTCGACCCATTCGTCCATGCCCCAGAAGTGGGCGCTGCGAAGGTCCAACTCCAGGGCGTTGACCAGCCGAGCGACCAGCGGCAACTGCTCGGTCGGGCCGATCGGGCCGCAAATGCCCACCGGGGCGTCCTCGGTCGACTGCTTCCACGCCGTGATGTATTCCAACGCCTCGGCCAGGTAAAAGTCCTCGAGCGTGTCGTAGAACACCACCTGGAACCCGGGCCGGGAGAGCCGCGCCATGTCCTCGACCGTCAAGGCAGCCGCGTCGTCGATGATCTCCGATTCCAACGTGGTGTAATCCCACCAGCCAGGCGCAACCTTGCTCAAAGCACGTGCCATGTCGTTCTCCTTCCACGAAAAAGGGGATAAGTCCAATATGCCTCCAACAGCCCCAGGGGTGCCGCGCACAAATTGGACTTATCCCCTTTTTCCACCGAGCAACTCGACCAGGATGTCGTTGCGGGGATAACTGTGCCCGCGGTGCTGCACGAACGCTTCGGCCGCCGCCACTCCCATGGCTTGGCCAAGCGACGCCGCGCGGCGGCGCATCGCGTCGACGTATTCGTCCGTGCCGTGATGCGCGCGGAGCCACTCGCGCTGACTGGCATGGGCGGCGAGCATCTCGGTCTTCTTCTCGAGCTGCGCGGAAATGTCGATCAACGTGGTCGGCACGATCGGGTTCCCCAACATGTCGATGCCTTCCGGCGTATCGACATAGTATAACCAGGGGACGCAAGACCCCTCCAGAACCGGCAACTCCGAGGCGTTCGGCGCGCCGTAAAGGAAGCTGGCCGCCCGGGCCAACAGCGACGCCATCTCGTGGTCCATCATGTAGTCGCCCCGGGGGTGGGTGAACACCAGCGACGGAGCCACACGGCGAAACAGGTCGACGCTCTTGCGGATGCTCGTTCGATCGTAGACCACGAAACCGTCGTGTTCGTCGAGGCAGTGGTACGTCGCGCCGATCATCGCCGCGGCGCGTCGGGCTTCGCCGGTGCGGATGGAACTGATGTCCCACCGGTTTTCCACCATCGTGCCGCAATCGCCCGGCGCGACGGTGGCGATGTGGATTTCCCAGCCCAGTTCGGCCAGACGGATGAGCGTCCCGGCGCACTGAAACTCGGCGTCGTCCGGGTGGGCCATCAGCGTCAGCGCGGTTTTCTTCGTCGGCAGAGTCATCGTCCCATCCGAATCGCCCGGAGAATTCCCATTGCGGCAGAGGCAAACCATGAATTATCCGGGACCGTGGCGAATTGTCAAGGGACTACGATCTTTAGAGGTATGCCATACCCGCCGACAACTCCCCGCAGCCGGTTGTCTCCGTGGAATCCGCCTGGTATACTAGTGGCATCGGATTGTATTCTCGGAGTTCCGATTACGCCAGGAGTCGGTGAACGTGGCCAGAAAAACGCTTCGCCAAGCCGCCTATCAGCATATCCAACAAAAGATCGCCTCCGGCAACCTTTCGGCCGGCAGCGTCGTGTCCGAACTGTCGCTGGCCCGCGAAATCGGCATGAGTCGCACGCCGGTGCGCGAGGCGATCCGGCAGTTGCAGATCGAGGGCGTCGTCGAACAGGTGCCCCGCTACGGCACGATCGTCCGCAAGCCGCAGCGCCGCGAAATCGCCGAGTTGTTCCAACTCCGCGAGGCCCTGGAATCCTACGCCGCGAGCCTCGCCGCCGAGCACACCGCCGCCGCCGACCTGGTCCTGTTGAGGAAACTGTGCGATCAGATCCGGCTGGTCGGCCGGGAATTGGAGGTCTCGGGCAAGCCGTCGTTGGACACCGAGATGATGCGCAAGTTTCTCGCGGCGGACATGGCGTTTCACACCATGCTGATCCGCGCGGCGGGCAACGGCCGGATCATGAAGATCATCAACGACACCCACGTGTTGACGCGCATCTTCGGCGCCGAACGGCAAAAGCACGACACGAAGATCGTCAGCGAGGCCTATCAGGTTCATTGCCAGATTCTCGACGCCGTCGAGCGGGGCAATCCCGAGTCGGCGCGGCAACTGATGGCCCGGCACATCCGCGGCAGCATGAAACAGACCCTCGACCACTACGACCGCGCGTTGGCCGAGACCGAAGGCTATCGATCGCCTTCCCTGACGTTGCCGGACGAGGTGCTCGAGGAACTCAGCCGTATTGAGGGCGACCTGGAAACGAAAGCCGACGATTGAGGAGTTGTGGTGGACAAGACGAGACTGCCGAAGAAGCTTCGGGGCATTATCCCTCCCATGGTAACGCCGTTGGTGGCTCGCGACGCGCTGGACGTCGAGGGTCTCGAGCGACTCGTCGAGCACATATTGGCCGGCGGCGTGGCGGGCCTGTTTGTCCTCGGGACCACCGGCGAGGCGCCGAGCCTGAGCTACCCCCTGCGGCGCGAGGTGATCGACCGCGTCTGCCGCCAGGTCCGCGGCCGCGTGCCGGTGCTGGTGGGCGTGACCGACACGTCGTTCGTCGAGTCGGTCCGGCTGGCCCGCCACGCCGCCGACGCCGGCGCTCCGGCGGTGGTGTTGTCCGCCCCGTACTATTTTCCCGCCGGGCAGCGCGAACTGCTGGCTTACGTGCGAGACATCGTGGCGGAACTGCCGTTGCCGGTGTTCCTGTACAACATGCCCAGCCACACGAAGCTCGCCTTCGGGCCGGACGTCGTCCGCCGACTGATGGATCTTCCGGGCATTGCCGGCTTGAAGGACAGTTCCGGCGACATGCTCTACTTCCACCGAATTCGGCGGCTCACGCAGGACCGCGACGATTGGACGCTCCTGATGGGCCCGGAAGAACTACTGGCCGACGCCGTTGCCGCCGGCGGCGACGGCGGCGTCTGTGGCGGCGCCAACCTCTGCCCCGAACTCTACGTCGGGCTGTACGAGGCCGCCCAGGCGCGAGACGCGGCGCGGATCGCCGAGTTGCACGCTCGGGTGATGCGGCTCTCCGAGACCGTCTACTCGGTCGGCAATCACGGATCGGCGTTTATCAAGGGACTGAAGTGCGCGCTAGGATGTCTGGGTGTGTGCGACGACTCGATGGCGGAACCGTTCCGCCGGTTCGGCGAGGACCAACGCGAGCAGGTTCGCCGCCACCTGGTCGACCTCGGCCTTCTGCCCGGCGACGGATCCGCGCACGCCCGACTCGACGCCGCCCATCGCCCCGTTCCCGTCCGCGAGACGTCTTCGGATCGCGTGGCGCATCCATAAACGGGTGGCACGTCCCCGAGCCGGCGGCGAACAGTTGCCAGACTCCAACATCGACGCCAGCGTGACAACCGACGCAACAGCAGCGCCAAACCACCGATGCCCAGCAGTATTGCCGCGGCCGGCTCAGGAACATCAGTGCTGTATCCCACAATAACCGGCCCGGCCGCAGTAATGGTCATGCCGGCGGCACCACTGACTCCTTGGAAATCCTCCAGCAGGACCATCGTACCGCTTCCGTTGTCCGGGTCCGTCAGCGCCCAGTAGCAGGCGTGGTATTCCCCGGTCGCCATCCAGGCGCCCCCAACTACTACAGACCCGTCGCCCGAGACGTTGCCGCTCCCGGTTGCGACGTAGTCGGAGGCGATATCCAGGCTCTCTATCCCTCCACCTTCGGTCCAACGAAAGGCCACATAGCCACTGGTCCATGGGGTAGTGTATGGGCTATGCCACAAGTCTCCCACGACGGTGGAGCCATCATGGGAGAGCCTGACAGCGCAGGCGCGGTCCTTGTCAGGGGGAACAGGCCTCAACACGCTCGCGCTGCTTTCGGTCCATCGAACCGCGGCCCAGCGGGACGATGAATCCGGCCAATAATACCCCGCCACGGCAGTGCCGTCGCCCGACACGCCGTAGGCGCAACTGTCCGTATCGCCCAGCTCGAGCCCAAGCCCTTGGAAACTGGCATTTCCCGGGGACATGAGCGCAACAAAGGCCTCGGTGTGGCCGCCGTGCACGCCATATCCGGCGACAGTTTGGCCGTCAGTGGAAACACCCGTGGCATTGGCCAAGGTCCATCCGCTCAACTGTGAAGCCAGACCGTAATCGTGCGTCAGAACGTATTGCAGATTGCGCCACTTGCGGTCTTCATCCCAAATCGTGGCGACACCCTCGCCGGCATAATCGCCGGCGAACCCAACCACGATAGATGCGTCGCCCGAAGTGTCTTCAGCGTAGACCCGCCTGTAATCTTTGGTTCCGGATGTTCCGGATACGCTCCTTCCCAGCGGTTTCATCCGGTTCGTTTCCGGCCACCAGCGAAATGCCTCAAGTTCTTCCCGGTAGTCAGGACTGTAGAACCCGTTGCCGACCACGATGGTGCCGTCGTGCGAAATCTGCGCGGCCGCGGTCCAGAGGAACGGGTTGCCGGCCACGTTAGCAAGGGATTGCATGGTGCCTTCCGGGTGGGCAAGGTCGATCTTCCAGAGGCAGGCCTGTTGCTGCTGGCCCATCGCCACCGATACACATGCGGACAGCAACATGGCCGCGACAACCACAATAATCACTCTTGTTTTCATGATTTGATTTCCCTTCCGATTAGGAGGAACTCAGCAGGTGGTACTCAGAGCCACAAAGAAACATCAACACACGCCAAGACTCTGAACATTTCTCCCCATAGTTCTCCCCCTTTCTTGTGTTTGATTACCGCAGACTGAATGCCGTAGCACACTCCGCACACGCCAGCGGCATCAATGCCATAATCGTCCTCCGGGATCGGAGGAAAATGCGTGCCGCGGTTCCGTAATGCCAAGGAATTGAAAAGCCTTGCACTGCGTTCGCGACAACAGAGTGTTTCTGTCACCATGAGCGGCGACAGTCGGTCAAGTCGTTTGGGGAAGATAGACTCGATGCCCGTCAGAGAATAACGGCCGACCTTTCCAGGTCCGGTCGCTACCGCTGCCTCCGAAAGAGACATTGATTGAAAAGACGCTATGATTATGCCGCAATCAATGGCCGTGTAAAGACACCAGGAATAGCGGGTTCCGGAGGCGGAAAATACATAAGGCGCTGTGGGACAATTGACTACCGGATTGCGGAGCCGAAACCGGGACGCAGCCAGTTTGCGCTCCCCGAGATACCTTCGCACCGGGTGCCGCTTCCTAACGGGCGCGGCTCGGTTTGCCCCGGCGCCGGCGATTCACAGCGCGATGCGGCGGCCCTCGAAGAAACTGCGCCGGGCTTCCTCGACGATGATCAACGCGCGGCAGGCGTCTTCCATGTCGCACTTCCGGCGGACCAGGCTCGTGACCGCGCGGTGGAACTGCGCCAGGAGTTGCTCGCCGACCGGACGCTCGCTGTCGAGCGACTCCTGGTGTCGGCCCGCCTCGTCGAACCAGACGAGCGTCGAAGGCAGATCGACGAACGCGATCCCGTTTTGGCACGACACCTGCAGCGCGGCCAAAGGTCGAAAGGTCACGGCCTCGCGCCATCCGGTGGGAATGTATCGACCGCAACTGATTTGGGCCACCGGCCCGGCGCCGGGATGCCCGCCGTCGGCAAAGTGAAGGCTGAGCATCTGGTAGTCTTCGCCCGCCGCGTCGCCCTCGCGCCGGTGCACCAGCCCGGTCACGCCGACCGGCTCGCGATCCACCACGTAACAGCACCAGTCGACCAATTCGACGAGTTCGCATCGGACCGGGTCTCGCGGCCGCGTCATGTCGCCGTGGTTGATCTGGCCGTCGACGCCGAGACGCTGATGGCAGAAGACCAGTTGCGTCGGGCCGAGCCGGGTGGCGATCAGTTCCTTCAGACGCAACGTGGCCGGCGCCTGGCGACGCGCGAATTCCGCCATGAAGGCGACGCCGGTCTCTTCGACCCGGTGACGGATCCTCTTCGCCTCTTCCGGCGTGAACTGCAATCCCGCGCCGCAGTAGACCGCCTTGCCGGCGTCGCACGCCGCGAGAATCGGCAATGCCCCGAACCAGTCCGGCGCCAAAACCATCACGGCCTCGACGTCCTCGCGCTGGACCAAGGCCTGGAACCCGGCAACAGTGGCGGCGTGGAATTCGTCGACCAAGGGTCGCGCCCGAAGGCCCACCGGCTCGCAAACCGCCCGGACCTCGAATCGGTCGGCCAGCGCGCGCAGCGCGGGAGCGTGCCGTTGCTGCCAGGCATCCCCCAGTCCGACCAGTCCGACGCGAATCCTCATCCAACCACCTTTCTGGCGGCGTTTGGGCCAGCGACCCTGTAGGAGGCGACTGCATCGCCGACCGGCGACGCGACTCCGTTCCGTCTCAGCCCGGACAGTATACCCTGCCGTGCAGGTTCCGCTCAACCAGGTTGCGGCGGAAGTCGTTGAATTGGGGAAGCTTGCGGTCGATTCGAGACCATCCGGAAAGAGGGACGGGCACCGTGGCCGCTGTCCGTCTGAGCCGCATCAGACAGTGTCTTGGCGACGGAGCCAGTCCCCACTTCCGGACACGAAAGAGGCACCATGCTTGAGCGTTTTTCCGCGCATTTTACCCAGATTGCGGAAAGTAAAATAATTCTGTTTTTTACCCTAAAAGCCGTATTCAGAAAACTCGGCCTGCCCATCCTTGCACCCCAGAACTTCCCAGGTATACTAAGACCTTCTGGAGATTCGCTCGACGGAGGTGGGCACTGCACGGACCCAGCCGGGGACGCGCAGCGCGTCGAGCCGATGCCCGCCGTATCCCACCGTCTTGCACACCGGAACAGTCGTCCACGCGCCAGGGAGGTTCTCCGTGACCAGTCTGACTCTTGCCACCATCTTACAGGCCTCGATTATTGCCGTCGGCGCGGACGACTACGCCGCGGCTCGGCGCGAGACCACGGACACGGGCCGCCCGATGGTGATTCTCGTCGGCGCCGATTGGTGCCCGGCGTGCCAAACCATGAAGAACGAGGTCGTGCCGCAAGTCAAGCGCCGCGGACTGCTCGGGAGGGTCGCCTACGCCGTCGTGAATCTGGACCGCCAGAAGGACCTGGGTCAGCAGCTCGTGGCCGACGGTCCGATCCCCCAGTTCATCATGTACCGCAAGACGCGCGAGGGATGGAAACGCCGTCGACTCGTTGGCGGGCAGAATGCCGAGACCGTCGAGGCATTCATCAAGGAGGGCCTCGAACTCGACAAGAACGACAAGCTGGCCCACAACGACGCGAGTCCGTAGCGGGCAAGGCTTTCTCGAGATGGTCTCCCGGTCTTTGTAGACTGTGCATTCTCCGCATGGCCCCGGGACCGACACGCCTCCATGCTCCCCCGCAAACCGCCCAGTCGGGTTTGACACCAGACAGCCCTTCGACGTACCATACCGCACGCCGTCGGCACGGACGCCGACCCCTCGATTCCGCAGTCCACGGAAGGGAAACGCTCTCATGGTACGTCCCACAGTGGTGGCGATCATCCAGGCCCGGATGAACAGCAGCCGCCTGCCTGGCAAAGTTCTGGAGGACCTGGGTGGCCGAACGATGCTGGCCCGAGTGGTCCGCCGCGTCCGGCGAGCGTCGCTGGTGGACCGGCTGGTGATTGCCACGAGTTGCGAGCCCGACGACGATCCGATTGAGCGGGAGTGCGAGCGGTTGGCGGCGGCGTGTTTTCGCGGCAGCGCGCCGGACGTCCTGGATCGCTACCAGCAGGCGGCGACCGCGCACGCCGCGGAGGTCGTCGTTCGCATCACCGCCGACTGCCCTTTGATCGATCCCGGCGAGAGCGATCGGGTGATCCGCGCGTTTCTGGACTGCCAGCCGGACTATGCGTCGAATGTTCTGCGTCGGACGTACCCTCGCGGGCTGGACACGGAGGTCCTCGGCGCGGCGACGTTGGCGCACGCCTGGCTCGAAGCCCGGCAACCGTACGAGCGCGTCCACGTCACGCCGTACATCTACGGCCATCCCGAGACGTTTCGGCTGCTGTCGATCACCGGCCGCGAGAATCACGCGAACGGACGCTGGACGGTCGACACACCGGAGGATCTGGCGATGGTTCGGGCGGTCTATCGCCGGTTCGACAACGACGACGCGATGGGCTGGCGCGAGGTTCAGGCGTTGTTGGACGCCGAGCCCGAGCTAGCCAACCTCAACGGCCACGTCCAACAAAAAGCCCTCGTCGAAGGCTGAAGAAACAAAGGTGACAGGCACCAGACCCAATTTGGCGCCTGTCACCCTTTTTCGGTCAGCTCGTAGCGGCGAATCTTGCGATCCAACGTCGAGCGTTCGATGCCCAGCAGGCTGGCCGCCCGACTCTTGTTCCAGTCGGTGTGCTGGAGCGTGGCCAGAATGTGCTCTCGTTCGACGTCGGCCAGGGAGAGAGGGCTGTATCGGGCCTCGGCCGCGGCGATCTCGGCGGTGCTGCCGGACGTGGGCAGCTTCGACAGCAGCAGGTCGCCCTGGTCGATCTGCCTGCCGCGGCAGAGCACCACCGCCCGCTCGATCACGTTCTTCAACTCGCGGACGTTTCCGGGCCAACGATACGTCATCAATTGGCTCATGGCCGGATCGGTGAAACCGTCGATTTTCCGGCCGGTTTCGGAGACGAACTTGCGGAGGAAATAGTGGGCCAGCTCGGGGATGTCATCGAGCCGTTTTCTCAGCCCCGGCACGACAATTTCGAGAACGTGCAGCCGGAAGAAAAGGTCGCGGCGGAACCGCCCGTCGGCCACGTCCTGCTCCAGATCGCGGTTGGTGGCGGCGATCACGCGGACGTCGACCTTGACCGGCTTGTTGCCGCCGACGCGCTCGAAGGAGTGGCCCTCCAAAACGCGGAGGAACTTGGCCTGGATGCCCGGGCTCATCTCGCCGATTTCGTCGAGCATGAGGGTGCCGCGGTCGGCGGCCTCGAACTTGCCGATTTTTCGATCGGTGGCCCCGGTGAACGCGCCCCGTTCGTGCCCGAAAAGCTCGCTGGCCAACAGGTCTTCGCTCAAGGCGGCGCAGTTGAGACAGACGAACGTGTTCTTGCTCCGGGCGCTGGAATAGTGGACGGCGCGGGCGACGAGTTCCTTGCCGACGCCGCTTTCGCCGCGGATCAGGACGGTGGCGTTGCTCGAGGCGGCCCGAGCGATCTGCTCGGTGATGCCGCGTATGACCTCGCTGGAGCCGACGATTTCGCTCTGCACGCCCAACTGTTCGCGCAGTTGGGTGTTCTCGTCCTGCACTTGTGTCAGGTTCTCGGCCAGGGCCTGGCGCTGGTGGAGGTTGGTCAAGGCGACGGCCACCGTGTCGGCCACGGCCAGGGTGAACTCGAGGTCCTGGGGGTCGGGCACGCGCCGCGTGTCGGTCGAATAGAGGTGCACGAGCCCGAGCATCGACTTGTCGTGCCGCACCGGCGCGCAGATCACGCTGGTGGCGTTGATCTCGCCCTTGCTGTCGCGGCTTCCCAGCGTGCTGTCGCCCATGACGTTTCGGGCGAGCACCGCCTCGCCCTCGCGCATGACGGTCGTGGCGAGGAACTGGGAGACCGGGTGGTACTGCTGGTTGGTGGTGGTCCGCGACGCGATGAGTTCGAGGTCGGCTCCCCGAGGATCGTCTCGCGACTGTCGCGGCAACAGCAAGAGTGCGCCGGTGTCGGTCTGCGTGCTCTCGAACAGGCCGGCCAGGGCGATATTCGCCATGGTCACCGGGTCGGGGGCCTTGGCCAGCTCGAAGGCCAGCCGGCAGAGTTTGGCGGCGGCCTGGCCCCGTTTGGAGATCCCGCTGTCGTCTTCCTCGCCCTCGACTTCCGCCGGCTCGAGGAACTTCGTCTGCCCGCGACGATGCGTGATCGTCGTCGGCTGGTACGGGGAGAGGACGCTGTCGGCATCGCCGTCCACGTCGCCCTCGGCGGGAGAGTCGATCACGGACGCGTCGTCGGGAGGTCGGGTGACGGCGGTGGCCGGTTCGTTGAAGGCTTCGGTCAAGTGGTGAACGAAGACGAGTTGGGAGCGGCCTACCCGGATGACGTCGGTCGGCTGCAACGTCCAGTCGCCCTGGATCTGCTGGTCCCCGACCATGGTTCCGTTGCGGCTTTCCAGATCGCGGAGTGTCCACTGCCCGGCGGACATGAATATCTCGGCGTGGTTTCGGCTGCACCGATCGTCCTTGATGACGATCTGGTTGGTCGCGGCGCGGCCGATGGTGACCGACTGGCCGGGGACCAGACGGAAGACATCCGTCCACTTCAAGCCGTCTCGGATGACCAGGTACGCGAGCTTCGTCAAGACCGATGTCCCTTC
The DNA here is from genome assembly GCA_026401055.1 of Planctomycetia bacterium. Lineage (GTDB taxonomy): Bacteria > Planctomycetota > Planctomycetia > Pirellulales > Thermoguttaceae > JAPLNP01. The sequence continues at coordinate 3,606 of JAPLNP010000533.1, read as the reverse complement.
CTGTCGCCTTTCGGCGATGAAAAATGGTCCTTACTTCTAACCTATCCACGCGGGGCCCCACTCGGCAAGCATACCCCCTGTAGGTGGCAATGTCGTAAGGGTGGTCGCGTCGGAGTCGTCAGCGGGCCGGGCGGTCCTGGAGAAATCCTTGCAGGAAGCGGGGGGAGAGGTTAGGATTATAGCATAGGAGCGTTCTGTACGTTGTCCCGGCGTCGGCGGATCGGTCGCGTTCGCGAGGCGAATTCGCCTCGAGCCGGTGTTGTGATTTCCCGGTGCGGAGAAAGGCCCGGTGGAAGGCTTGCGCCCGCGAAGCCCGACGCCGCCAAGAGGAGAGAAACCCATGCCCAAGCAAGGCTCGCCCATTGTTCGTATTATGCGCCAAGCCGCCGTTATTCTGGCGGTTCTCGCGATGTTGTGCCCGATCGCTATGGCCCAGAACGACAACAACAATAACAATGACAGTAACAATAACGACAGCGGCACCGGCACCAATAGCGACGTCAGTTTCTCCCGTTCGGCGGTGGGCGGGGTGTCGGTCAACGCCGCGGGCGTGCTCAGCAACGCCACGGTCGACCAGACCGGACGGCTCGCGAAGCTCCTGGCCGAAAGCCGCAAACCCATTCCGAGCGATCTGAACCAACTCACTCCGTTGCGGCACATCTCGCTCAGGAAACTCGAGGCGGCCGTCCAGGAGTACGTCAAGAGCGGAAAGCCGCTGGACGACGAGATGCACTATCTGGCCGGATTGCAGGAAATCCGCTACGTCTTCGTCTATCCGGAACAAAACGACATCGTTCTGGTCGGGCCGGGCGAAGGCTGGAAAGTCGATGCCAAGGGAAACGTCATCGGCGTCAGTTCCGGCCGGCCCGTCCTGCTCCTCGACGACCTGTTGGTCGCCTTGCGGACCGCCCGGGCGGCCCAGCAACAGGCCATCAGTTGCTCGATCGACCCTCGCCCCGAAGGGCTAACCCAGTTGCGAAGCTACGTCAAGACGCTTCGGGCGGGCATGGACCCGCGCGTGGCGATGGCGAACATCGAGCAGGCGCTCGGGCCGCAGGTGATCAGCGTCACCGGCGTGCCGGAGTCGAGCCATTTCGCCCGGGTCATGGTCGCCGCCGACTACCGGATGAAGCGCCTGGCGATGAATTTCGAGCCCTCGCCGGTGCCGGGGCTGCCGAGTTACCTTTCGATGATGAAGGGCGGGGGCCGGGGCATGCCCAACATGTTGCCCCGCTGGTGGCTCGAGCCGCGATACGAATCGGTGACGCAGAGCCCCGACGGGCTGGCCTGGGAGTTCGACGGCGCGTCGGTCAAGGCGATGACCGAAGAGGATTTCCTGACCGCCAACGGCGACCGCGAGCACACCGGCAAGGCGAGCCCGCTGGCGCAGCACTGGGCGGACGGCATGACCGCGAACTACGAGGCCCTGGCCCTGGCCGACCCGATCTTCGGCCAACTGCGCAACTGCATGGAGATGGCCATCGTCTCGGCGCTCGTGGTTCGCGAGGACCTGACCGCCAAGGCCGGCTACAGCATGCCCACGCTCTTGGACCCGACCGACGTCGAGATCGCGAAATTCCCGGTCCCCAAGCAGGTCGACACGCAGGCGAGCGTGCTCAAGAAGGGCAGCACGTGGCTCATCAGCGCCTCGGGCGGCGTCCAGATCAACTCCTACGCCGCGATCAAGGACGTCAAGCAGAGCGACACGCTCGCCCCGTTGCGTGCCAAAGCCGCCGCCCCGGCCGACGGCGTCTGGTGGTGGAACTGACTCACTGATTGTGGAACTCGCTGACCGGCTCGCCGCCGTCGCGGGTGATCAGGTGCATGTAGAGCGTCGCGTCGAGGCCGTCCGCGACGCTTCTGACGCTGCCGTCGACGAGCAGGTGGTTGACCACGCCGGGGTGGTTGCTGCTGTGGCCGTGAGTCCAATCTTGGCTGCCCGAGTGTTTGTCCGCCGTGAGGTAGCAGTTCGTCGCGGGGTCCTTGTTGTCGCCGCAATTGAGCGTGGTGAGCGTGCGATTGTCCGGGACGTAATACTTGCCGGTCGGGTCCAGCGTGAGCCTGGGCTGTGAACTCTCGAGCAATCCGACGACCGCCGCCGTCGTGCCGTCGATCCAGGCGGAGTAGTTCACTTCCTTGGTCTCCGCGAGGACGACGGTGTTGGAACAGCCGTCCTTGATGTCGCGGAAGCAGGTCTTCGAACCCGGATAGAGAACGCCGTTTGGGTGATTCTTGCCGCCGATCGGCCGGGTTTCCGTCCCGTAGAGACTCGCCAGATGCGTCGCCCCAATGGCCACGTAATTGCCCAAAGCCGACGAGTCCTTCGGGTATTCTGGGGCTTGGGCGAAATCGCCGCCATTGAAACTGGGACATCGGAACGCCGAGACCGGCATGGCCGCGACCGGCGCGTGGGCGGCGCTTGCGTCGTAAGGGTGCCCGTCAACCACATTCAGCTTCTGGTACAGGTTGTTCTCCTCGACGAATGGCAGGAGCATCGTCTGCCAACTGTACCCGGCCCCGTTGCCATCCGCGTTGCCTGACCCCGGCGCCGGTGCGGTCGCGCTGAGCAACGACTGCGTACTGGAGGCGGGAAACCGCTTCCGTGCGTCGTGGAAGTTGTGCAGCGCCAGGCCCAATTGCTTCAAGTTGTTGATGCAGGCCACGCGGCCGCCATCTACGCCGTACGGGCGTTGAATCGCGGGCAAGAGGAGGCACAGCAGCAATCCGATGATCACAATCACCACGAACACTTCGACGAGGGTGAGACCTCGTCTGGCTGAGGAATGAGACATGAGACCGACTCCTTAGAAGAAAAGAATGAAGGAATAAGAAAACGCCGGCGGCGCCGACGAGCGCCGCGATAACGCCGAGAATGAACCGGGCCGGGATCGCGTGCATGAGACGTCCCCTTCCGATGGGCGAAGATAACTCCCTCATAGTAGCGGTTTGCCCCCGGGTAGTCAAGAGGGTAGGGACTGGCGGATCAATAATAGTCGCCTTTCGCTCCGCGAAAGTAGCGGTCTTCCCCGGAGCGGGAGGCCGAAAGAGCGCTACTTTCGCGGAGCGAAAGGCGACACTCGCAACCGGCCGTTCTTGCCGAGCGGATCGGCGGAAAACGCTTGTTGCCCGTTCGGCACGGGCGCGGCTGGCGATGGCCCGACGCTTTCTTGTGCAACACCGTAAGTCACGTTGCGATGCCAAGTTACTCGCGGCGGCCTTGCCCGCCACGAGCCTTCGCTGCCGGACTGGCACGACGCTTGCTCAGGGCAAGTCGAACGCGGGGGCCAGATTTTCCAGACGGGCACGATCATGCCGTACGGGCTGTACATCTCGGCCGAGGGCGCCAACGTCCAGGGGCGGCGGCTGGAAGTGATCGCCAACAACCTGGCCAACGTCGACACCGTCGGCTTCAAGAAGGACCTCGCGGTGTTCCAGGCCCGATACGCCGAAGGCATCAAGCAGGGGCTGGTTCCGCCCGACACCGGCGCGATCGAGAACGAGGGCGGCGGCGTGATGAGCGTCGAGACGGTGACCGATTTCTCCGGCTCGCCGCTGAAACGGACCGGCCGGCCGCTGGACATGGCCGTCCGCGGCGACGGCTTCTTT
>JAPLNP010000495.1 GCA_026401055.1 Planctomycetia bacterium | reverse complement strand
ATTCTCAATACGCTTGCCTCTCGTGGCCTCGCGCTGGCGCGTCGAGGCTGCCTTCTGGTTTCCCGTCCGCGCTACCGGTTTCGCTTGGGGCGATACAGGTCCGTGGCCGTGCCCTCGTGGACTTCGGCCGCCGCGCCGAGCGTCTCGCCGAGTGTCGGATGGGGATGGATCGTGGCCACGAGATCGCCGACCACCGCGCCCATCTCGATCGCCAGGACCGCCTCGCTCACCAGGTCCCCGGCCCCGCAGCCGACGATCCCGCAGCCGAGCACCCGCCCGCTCTCCGGGTCGATCACCCACTTGGTCATGCCGTCGGTGCAACCGATCGCCTGCGCGCGGCCGCTGGCGGCCCAAGGGAACCCCGCGACGTCCACCTTGCGGCCTTGAGCCTTGGCCTCGGTCTCGGTCAGTCCCGCCCAGGCGATCTCCGGATCGGTGAAGACCACGGCGGGGATCGCCCGGGGCTCGAACGTCGTCGCCTTGCCCGAGATCACCTCGACGGCCACCTTGCCCTCGTGGGCGGCCTTGTGCGCGAGCATCGGCTGGCCGGCCACGTCGCCGATCGCCAGGATCCTGGGATCGGCGGTCCGGCATTGGCGGTCCACGACGATGAAACCACGCCCATTGACTTCGGCCCGGGTGTTCTCCAGTCCCAGGCCCTCGCTGTTGGGCCGCCGCCCCACGGACACCAGCACGCGGCTGAACCGCTGGACTTTCGTTTCCGGTTGGCCGTCGAACGTGACCTCGATCGCGTCCTTCTTGTCTTTGAGCGAGACGACGGTGGTGCCGAGCCAAATCGCCTCGAAGTCGGCCTCCAGCCGTTTGGCCAGCGGTTTGACCAGGTTGCGATCGACGCCGGGCAACAGGCCGTCGGTCATTTCGACCACCGACACGCGGCTCCCCAGCGACGCATAAACCGTGCCCATCTCCAAACCGATGTAGCCGCCGCCGATGACCAGGAGCGACTCGGGCACGTCGGCTAGCGCGAGCGCCGTCGTCGAGTTCATCACCCGATCGCTCGGCAGACTCAGCGTCGGGATCTCCATGGGGCGCGATCCGGTCGCCAGGATGCAGTGCTCGAATCGCACCCGCGCATCCTTCAAGGGCTCGTTGCCGACCGGGGCGAGCAGGAGCGTGGACGAGTCTTCCAGCGAAGCCCGGGCACGGATCACGCGGACTTTGCGTCGTTTGGCCACTTGGTCCAGCCCGCCGGTGAGCGTGGCGATGACCTGTTCTTTTCGCGAGCGAACCGCGTCGAGGTCGATCGACGGCGCCGGGTAGCCGATACCCCAGGCGGCCAACTCTTTGGCTTCGGTCATCACTCGGGCCATGTGCAACAGGGCCTTCGACGGGATGCAGCCGCGCAGCAGGCAGACGCCGCCCAGCCGCGGCTCGTCGTGAACGAGGGTGACCTCGATGCCGAGGTCCGCGGCCAGAAAGGCCGCCGCATATCCGCCCGGCCCGCCGCCGACGATAGCAAGTTGGGTGTCCATGGTTCTATGCCAACAATAGCTTGCCGGGGTTTTGGAGATACCCGATCACCTCGTTCAGGAATCGGCCGGCGGCGGCGCCGTCGACAATGCGATGGTCGAACGACAGGCTCAGCGGCATCATGTAGCATTTTTCGATGTCCCCGTCGCGGACCACGGGCATCCACCGCGAGCGGCCGACCAGGAGGATGGCGACCTCCGGGTGGTTGATGATCGGGGTGGAGTACGTGCCGCCGACCGCGCCGAGATTGCTGACGGTGAACGTCCCGCCGCGAAGCTCTTCGATGGCGAAGCGGCCGGAGCGGGCTGTTTCGGCTAGCTTGCCCAGCGCCTCGGCGATCTGGCCGATGCTCATCCGATCGACGTCGCGCACCGCCGGCACGACCAGTCCCCGCGGCGTGTCCACCGCGACGCCCAGGTTGACGTACTGCTTGTAGACAATCTCGTCGTTTGGCTCGTCCAGGCTGGCGTTCACGATCGGGTGTTGTCGAAGCGACAACGCCACGGCCTTCATCACCAGGGGCATCATCGTGAGCTTGACGCCCGGGCCGAGGTAATCTTGGGGAACGCCCTTGCGGAGTTGCTCCAGTTCGGTGACGTCGGCGTCGTCGAAGTTGGTCACGTGCGGGATCGTGCCGGCCGAATGGACCATCTGCGCGGCGATCGTCCGGCGGATCTGGCTGAGGCGATCGCGGCGGATCGGTCCCCAGGCGTCCTGGTCGGGCTCGCCCGGCGGAACGGCTGGCTCGCGTGGCGGCGCCGCAACAGACCCAGCAGTGCCGGACGCCGCCCGGACGTCCTCCGGCGTAATGCGACCCCGCGCGCCGGAGCCGTGAACTCGGTGCAAATCGACGTCCAACTCGCGTGCCAGTCGCCGGGCGGCGGGTCCCGCCGGGAGTGGGTTGCCGCTCTCGGCTGGCACTGCGGCGGCAGGTTTCGTCGACGGCCTCTCCGCCGCTGGAAGAGAACCCGACGACGGGGGTGCCGTGGGCGGCTTGTCCGCCCTTGGCGTCGCGGACTCGACAGCGGCAGGCAAGCTGCCGCTGGCACCCTGTTCTTCCGGCTCCAGCGTGATCAGTGTCTGGCCGACCTTGACGCGATCGCCTTTGCCGACGTGGAGCTTGACGATCTTGCCGCCCTCGGAGCAGGGGATCTCGACGACCGCCTTGTCGGTCTCCAACTCGAAAACCCCTTGGTTCGGCTCGATCACGTCGCCCTCGGCCACCAGAACGTTGACGATGTCGCCGGACACGATGTTTTCGCCCAGCTCGGGCAGTTTGAATTCGATGGACATGGGAGGGGTTAGGGGCCAGGGGTTAGGGGCCGGGGGTCAGGGGCTAGGGGTCGCTTGCGGCATTGGTCATTGCTCCTTCCCCGCTTTCCGCTTTTCGCTTTCGTCACACTGTCACCGGATTCGGTTTCTCCGGATCGATGCCGAGGGTCTTGATCGCGGCGGGGAGTTTCGAGCGCGGATAGTCGCCCGACCGGGCCAACTCGTCCAACGCCGCTAGCGCGATGTTCTCGGCGTCGACCTCGAAGAAGCGTCGCAGCTCCCGTCGGGCTTCGCTGCGGCCGAATCCGTCGGCGCCCAGCGCGGTGTACGGCCGCTCGATCCATCGGGCGATCGACAGCGGCACGGCGCTGACGTAATCGCACGCGGCGACGACCGGGCCGGCGCTGCCGTCGAGCACCTCCTGGAGGTACGTCCGGCGCGGCGTCTCGCGCGGCCAGAGCCGGTTGTGGCGGTGGCAATCCCCGGCGTCGCGCAGCAGTTCCTTGTAGCTGGTCACGCTGTAGACGTTGCTCGAAACGCCGAACTTCGCCTCCAGCAGTTCCTGTGCCCGAAGCGCCTCGCGTAAGATGGCCCCGCTGCCGAGAAGCTGCACGGCCGGCTTGCCCTTGCCAAGATCGTGCTCGGAGAGCTTGTACATCCCGCGGCAGATCCCGTCGGTGCTTCCCAGCGGCAGGATCGGCATCTCGTAGTTTTCGTTCATCAGCGTGATGTAGTAGAAGATGTTTTCCTCGTCGTAGTACATCCGCCGCAGACCGTCCAGCACGATGACCGACATTTCGTAGGCGTACGCCGGGTCGTAGGCCTTGAGGTTCGGGACCGTCATCGCCAGCAGGTGGCTGTTGCCGTCCTGGTGCTGTAGTCCTTCGCCGGCCAGGGTCGTGCGGCCGGCGGTCCCGCCCATCAGGAACCCGCGGCAGCGCATGTCGCCGGCGGCCCAAACCAGGTCGCCGATCCGTTGCAGGCCGAACATCGAGTAGTAGACGAAGAACGGGATCATGTTCAGGCCGTGGCTGGAGTGGGCCGTGCCGGCGGCCACGAGCGACGCCATCGAACCCGCCTCGGTGATCCCCTCCTCGAGGATCTGCCCGTCGGTCGCCTCCCGATAGTACAGCACCATGTCCGAATCGACCGGCTCGTAAAGCTGCCCGCCGTGGGCGTAGATGCCGAACTGGCGGAACAAGGCTTCCATGCCGAAAGTGCGTGCTTCGTCGGGCACGATGGGCACCACGTAGCGGCCGATGTTCTTGTCCCGCATCAGCCGGGCCAACAGGCGGACGAACGCCATCGTGGTCGAGACCTCGCGGCCCTCGCTGCCGGCGAAGAACTCGGCAAAACCCTCCCACTTTGGCGGCTTGAGCTTGGCCGTGGGCGAGCGGCGGCTCGGAACCGGCCCACCCAGCGCCCGGCGACGCTCGCGAAGGTACCGCATCTCGGGGCTGTCCTCCGGGAAGCGGTAGAACGGGGCCTCGGCCACCTCGGCGTCGGAGACGGGGATGTCGAACCGGTCGCGGAAACTCCGCAGTTCGTCCTCGTTGAGTTTCTTCTGCTGGTGCGTGATGTTGCGGCCCTCGCCGGCCTCGCCCAGCCCGTAGCCCTTGACCGTCTTGGCCAGGATGACGGTCGGCGAGCCCCGGTGCTCGACGGCGGCCTTGTATGCCGCGTAGACCTTCACCGGATCGTGGCCGCCGCGCCGAAGCGACGCGATCTCGTCGTCCGTCAAATCGGCCACCAGCGCCTTCAGTTTCGGATCGACGCCGAAGAAGTGCTCCCGGATATAGCTGCCGGGCATGACCGTGTACTTCTGGAACTCGCCGTCGACCACTTCGTCGAGCCGCCGAACCAACGCGCCGTCCGTGTCGTTGGCGAGCAACGGGTCCCAATCCGAGCCGAGGATCACCTTGATTACGTTCCAGCCGGCGCCGCGAAACGCGCCCTCCAACTCCTGGATGATCTTGCCGTTGCCGCGGACCGGCCCGTCGAGCCGCTGGAGGTTGCAGTTGACCACGAAGATCAGGTTGTCCAACTTCTCGCGGGCGGCCAGCGTGATCGCGCCGAGGGTCTCAGGTTCGTCGGTCTCGCCGTCGCCGACGAACGCCCAAACGCGCGAGGCCGTCACGTCGGGCTTGATCTTGCGATCGACCAGGTAGTGGTTGAATCGGGCCTGGTAGATCGCCATGATCGGGCCGAGGCCCATCGAGACGGTCGGAAACTCCCAAAAATCGGGCATCAACCACGGATGCGGATACGACGACAACCCGCCGCCGGGCGCCATCTCGCGGCGAAAATTCTCCAACTGCCGCTCGGACAGCCGGCCTTCGAGGAACGCCCGGGCGTAAATCCCCGGCGAGGCGTGGCCCTGGAAGAAAACCTGGTCGGGCGGATGCTTACCCTGCTTGCCACGGAAGAAATGGTTGAAAGCCACTTCGTAAAGCGTCGCCGACGACGCATAGGACGAGATATGGCCCCCGATGCCCGCGCTCTCCCGGTTGGCCCGAACCACCATCGCCATCGCGTTCCAACGCACCACGCTCTTGATCTTCCGCTCCAAGGCCTGATCGCCGGGGTAGTCGGGCTGCCGGTCGACGGGGATGGTGTTGACGTAAGGCGTGGTTGCACAGAACGGGATAGGTACACCCCGCCGGAACGCCCTTTCGCGGAGCGTCGACAGCAGAAACGCCGCCCGCGACGTGCCGCCCGAGCCGATCACGTAGTCCAGCGCGTCGAGCCACTCGGCGGTTTCTTGGGGGTCGAGATCGTGGGCGAGCGTCGGAATCACGCCGGCACGCTTATCATCCCCGCTCGTGGGTGGATCCATATAGTTTCGCTCCACGCCGTGCCTTCCGCACACGGCTGGTGCCTATTCTATCGGGCGTCCCCCAACCGTCCAGCCCCGCTACAGCGGACCACCAACCGTCGTCGTGCCATGCCCACGCAAGAGGACAAGAGGAGCTGTTGAAGGCCGCCCTGCGCGGGCATCCGCTGACCACAGACCTCGCACAACGCGATTAGGCCGTGGGAGCGACGGACTACCGGCTGCCGCCGCACATCCAGGGGGGCATTTCCTTTGCCCGGGGCAGCTTGACGACCCAGGCTTTGATGACACCCTCGATCGCGAGGATCTCGGCCAGGGCCTCGGCCGGGGGCTGGCTGTCCAGGGCCATCACGCCGACCGCCTCGCCGCCGGGCTTGTCGGTCTTGCGGCCGACGGACATCTGCGCGATGTTGACCCGGTGCCGGCCGAAGATCATGCCCACCTGGCCGATGATGCCCGGCGTGTCCCGGTGCGAGAAAATCATCAGCACGCCGTCGAGGTAGCTCTCCAGATCGCAGTCGGCCTTCTGCACCAGCCGCGGCATGTTGTTGCCGAACAGCGTGCCCGAGGCACGGGAAATCCGCTCGCCGCTGATGACTTCGGCGGTGATCATCGAACTGAAACTGCCGATGTCGCTGGTGCGCTCTTCGACCAACTCGATGCCGCGCTCTTCCAGGAGCATCTCGGCATTGACGATGTTCACGTCCTCGTTGATCGCGTTTTCCAGGAACCCAGCCGCGAAGGCCGACGAGAGCAGTCGGGTGTCCTTCTTCGCCACCTCGCCGCGATAGACGAGCCGGCAGCGGTTCGGCGGGCCCTTGTCCACCTGGGCCAACAGCAGGCCCAAGCGGTAGGCCACGTTCAGATACGGGCGCAGCGCGTCGAGCGTCTTGGCATCCAGCGGGGCCATATTGACCGCCTGGCGGATCGCGCCGGTCGTGAAGTAATCCACGAGCAGCCCGGCCGCCTCGACGGCGACGTTGGTCTGGGCCTCCTCGGTGCTGGCGCCCAGGTGCGGCGTACACAGGACGCCCGGCAGGCCGAACAGAGGGCTGTTGGTGCAGGGTTCCTCGGCGTAGACGTCCAGCGCGACGCCGGCCACATGGCCGCTCTTGACTGCTTCGGCCAGCGCGGCTTCGTCGTAGATGCCGCCCCGGGCGCAATTGATGAGGCGGACGCTCTTCTTCATCGTCTTGATCGCCTCGGCGTCGACGAGATTGCGAGTCTCATCGGTCAGCGGCGTGTGAACCGTCAGGTAGTCGACCAGCGGGAACATCTCCTTGGGCGAGGCGCACGCCTGAATGCCCAGTTCCTTCGCCCGAGTGCTGGAAAGAAAAGGATCGTAGCCGAGAACTTTCATTTCCAGCGCGATCGCCCGGGCGGCGACGGCCTGGCCGATCCGCCCGAGGCCGACGATGCCCAGCGTTTTGCCGGCCAACTGCGTGCCCATGTACGACTTCCGATCCCACTTGCCCGCAAGCAGGCTGGCGTAAGCCGGGGCGACGCTGCGCGACATGCCGAGCATCAGAGCGATGGTGTGTTCGGCGGTCGAGACGGTGTTTCCGCTGGGGGTGTTCATCACGATGATGCCCAGTCGGGTGGCGGCCTGCTTGTCGATGTTGTCGGTGCCCACGCCGGCGCGGACGATCGCCCGCAGCCGCGAGTTGCCTTCGAGCGACTCGGCGGTGATCTTGACGCCGCTGCGGCAGATCGCCCCGTCGAACTCGGCCAGGGCGTCGTGCAGTTCCTTGCCTTTCAGGCCGGTCCGGATTTCGTACTCGATCCCTCCGGCCGCGTCCAACAGGTCCAGGCCGTCTTGCGACAGCGGGTCGAGAATAATGATATTTGCCATTCGATTCCACCTTGTTTCAATTCGACGTCAGGGCGACACGAAGTCACGAATCCTCCCACGGCCTCGGATCGAGTGAGGCAAGGTCTCTGCCGCCGTGGACAACCGCAAGGATTTCCACCTGACGGTTACGTGTTCGATACAGAATACGGTAGCCTTGAAAGGTCAACTCACGAATTTCCTCCGGAGCGAACTCCGCGACAATCTGCCCGATCTCCGGAAACTTGCGCAGGACACCTGTGGACCGGAAGAGTCTGTCGACGAATCGCGAAGCATAGAATTCCGAATCGCTCGCGATATAGTCGCGAATGGCTTGCAGGTCGGCGGCCGCCCGCCCCGTCCAGAATACTCTCATTCGCGAGTGTACCTCTCTTCCAACTCCTCCTGCGGTATGAGATCCCCCGCGTCCGCTGCCTCGATTCCCGCCTCGACTTTTTGCCGAACGTAGAACTGGTACATGATATCGTCCCAGGTCGCCGTTTCGGGGATCTTATCGAGGAGCTTCCTCGCTTCTTCTTTTGCCACGCTCATGGTCTTTCCCTTTCTCCCGGCTATATCAGAAGCAGTCGAGTGTGTGGGGGCGGGTCCGGTTTGTCACCCTTCGCGGTTTGCCAATCGGGGCCCGAAACGCCCCCTATTTCATTCTAGCGACTTCCCCACTTTCCTGCCCCGCCAACACGCGACTCGCGGCGGCGACGCCGGTGCCAAGGACAACCGGCTGGCCCAGTTCGACCAGAACCAACTCGATGGCGGCCAGGGCCGAAAGGACGTCTAACTCGTCGATCATGCCCAGGTGGGCCATCCGGAATATCTTGCCGGCCAAGGGGCCTTGTCCCCCGGCCAGCTTCACGCCGAATCGCCGCTGGAGCCGGTCGAGAAAAATTCTAGCATCAATTCCCGCCGGCAAGTAGGCGGCCGTGAGGCCGTCGGCCGGCCGGGAGGCCACGAGGTCCAGTCCCAGGGCCGTGACCCCCACCCGGGCTGCCCGGGCCAGGAGCCGCCCCCGGGCCCAGACCGCCTCGATCCCCTCCCCGCGGATGAGCCGGAGGTTTTCGGCCAACGCGGCCACGAGCGATCGGGCGGGCGTGAACGGCGTATCCGGCCCGGCCAACGACGCCCGATATGCCCTTAGACCAGACTTTTCCTCGTTTGCGAGCTGCTTTTCGCCGTTAAGTGGCTTGGCTGCAAGGGGTTGCGTGCTTGGAATGAATTGCATTATGTAGCCACTAAAAGCGCACAGACGCCCCTTGACAACGGCTTGACAGTGCGT